>CAYULJ010000087.1:0-7400 GCA_964445715.1 uncultured Planctomycetia bacterium | reverse complement strand
GTCCCCAAATACCCATAAGGATAGCTATTACACCGCCAATTACTGTTATATATTTCCCCATTGTCACCTCCCAGGTTCTATTTAAAAATTTTATACATTTATGCAAAACTTGTCAATAGTTACTCTAAATACCTCTTCAATTCCCCCCATGTCTGTGGACCGACCTTGCCGTCTACCTTCAGGCCCTTTGTCCTCTGAAATTCCATGATCGCCTGGTTTGTCCGCGGCCCTATTTTACCGTCAATAGCACCGGGATCAAAACCCGCATTCTTCAGGGCATTCTGTATATCCTTTGTCGTAGGCTCGAACCCGCCGGACGAAACAATTTCTTCTATATATGGGCTTCTTACGTCTACGTTGCCATACTTGCTCTTCAAGCCCTTCTCTTCGTCAGTCCTCCTGATGTCTTCGATCTGAATCAGAGTGCGTTCATTTATATATCCGATGCTCTTAAGACCCAATGACTCTTGAAATTCCTTTATCGACTCGCGCGTCTTTTGTCCCATTCTGCCGTCAGTGTTGCCTACTTCGTATCCAAGCCCATCGAGCACGATCTGAATCTCTTCCACGACCGGACTTATGGTATCCGTGCTTCCGATGAGCCTCTCCTCTTCTTTTTGATACTGCACTGATTTAGGTACAATATTACACCCAGAGAATAGAATTGTAGCGACAAAAATCATCAAGGCAAAAAAACCAACCCTACTCATATTTACCCTCCTATTGTGGCCAACAGATATGGTCATAATCACACCACCTGCATTTTTTATTATCTCTTTCTGGAAGTTTTTCAAAACGTAGATCCTGAATATTTCTCCAGGTGTTCCTTATTATGCCAGTCATCTCATCTACCATGTCATTATTGAGTTCGATTTTAAATTCAGAATGTTCGCCTTTTCTCACACCATACTTCCTTATATCTTCCTTTGCCGGCTCTACAAACACGAGCACGCCATGACTTACAGACAAACTCTTATCCTGACGGACCTTATCTCTTTCATACAAAAGTTTATAGCAGACAAGCTGTCGGAAATAGTCATCACACGACTCGTCCTCAAGACTCCGGCAACTGAAAATACCAGCGAGGTGACTCTTTGGCTGGCCTGTTTTATAATCTATGACCCTTGCTGTCTTATTCTTACCACTCTCTATTTCTAGCTTATCGTATTTCCCAGTAAAGACAATACCGTCAATATTTATAGGCATACGATTTTCAAGGCCCAAGGGCTTGACCGGCTTGGAAGAAACTTTATTAAAAAATCTTTTCAACGCGTCAAATTGTTCCACGCAACGCAACTCCACGCTCTTTTCAGGCCCCTGAAACTTCAGGGCTTCTAAGAATCTGTCTTTGAAAAATTGAAAATTCGGAAATTCATCATTCCTCATATAGTGCCTATAGATATCCTCGAGGCTCGAATGCACTGCATTGCCAAAGATCAGGCTCTGCTTTTTTGCAGACGGCAACATCAATACATTGTCATATAAAAACTTCCTCCTGCAGCGCAGATAATTGTTCAGACTGGTAGGATTCAAACTCATATCCCTGACCAGGTCTTTTAAAACCTTTTCTGTTCCTATGAACGGGTCTTCAATATCCTCTTTCCTCAGCGATACCTCTAATATAGATTCCTCGCTGTGTGAAACCGGCGTTGTCTCAATGCCTAACCGATGGATAAAAGAACTCGGGATCTCGTCTTCTTTAGGGCTGGAGGTAAAAAGCACATTGCCCTTGGCGCGACTTATGGCAACATAGAAAAGCCTGGTCTCGTCATAATATCTCAATTCCTTTATCTTTTCTTTGCTGTCTACTTTTTCCATGGTCTTAAGTATTTCCGGCGGAAGCGGTATCATATCTGGCCTGGCTTTTATCGGCCAACTCGAATCCTGCACGCAAAAAGGTATTATCACACTATGGAACTCTTGGCCCTTTGAACCATGGGCCGTGAATATTCTCACACCGTCCTGCGTCATTGTGACAAGCTCGCCCTGTATGGGAAGATTATGCTCGTTGCGCGTTTTTATCTCTTCGACAAAATCCTTTAATCCTATGCCGGGATTTGAAAAATCAGAATCCTTTACCATGTTGACAAATGAGGCCAGGCTACGCAATTCCCTAATCCTCATAATATCATCCTTGTCATACTTTTCTAAAATATACCTGAATATGCCCGCGTCCTTTATGTATTGCATCAGGACAGTATGCACTGGCTTAAAATGAGCGTTTTTCAAAAGGCTGTCGATCACTTTAGCAGCTGATTTAAGGACCGACGCTATTTCTTTGCTCGTAAAAAGTTCCGAGAGAATAGTAATCTCGTGCGACTCTTTTTTCTTTCTATTCGTCTTATTTATAAAATCCAAGACTTCAGCATGAGGGATTTGAAAATAATCCGCGATGAGCATCCTATAGAGAATCCTGTCTCTCTGCTCGATGTCCTGAGGTTCAACGCTTACAAGCTCGAGCACGTCGAGCATCTGCCTGACGCGCGTCTCGCCCCTGATATCCTCTCTGCCGTCTGTAGCATAAGGTATGCCTGCATGGAGAAACGCGTCTATGATCCTCAGGATCATGCTTCTCTTTCTGACCAGGATCGCAATATTGTTATACGGAAATTTTTTCTCCTCTGAAGTGAGCTCTTTTGATGCCTCTATCTCTTTTTTGAGTTCCTTTATCCTGTCCACTAAAAAACATGCCTCTTCTTCTCTTGTCGTAAATTCCCGGTATTCTATGGATTTAGTTTTAAAATTTCTTATAGGGACAAGCTCCTTTTGTCCTGTCCTTTCATTTTTAGGAAGTTCACTTATGAGACCTTGAGAAAGGTCGATGATCTCTTTTGCCGAGCGATAATTCTTTTTAAGCGATATGGTCTTTAGCCCTTTGAACTTCTTTTTTAATTCTTTAAAATTTGCTATACTCGCGCCCTGGAATCTATAGATAGACTGATCGTCATCGCCCACGCAACAGAGATTCGGGCGTTCGTTTTCTAAAAAAGAAAATAAAAATTTAAGCTGGGCTCCGTTTGTATCCTGAAACTCATCCACCATTATGTATCTGAATTGTTCCTGATATCTCGTCTTGAGTAATTTTTCATTGTCCAGCGCATCCTTGGCGATCATGATCATATCATCGTAATCATATCTGCCGCGCTCGTCGAAAATTTCTCTATTCTTGCCCTCTTTCAGTTTCTCATATTGCTCATAGACCACGGCCAATGCCTTTATCCTGGGAATGTGTCTTGAATCTATATATATACCGTCTGGCTTTAATCTTGCGACGTATTTTAAAAATTCCTCTGGCCTTATACCTTCTCTTTTTAATTCACCGATCCTTCTCTGTATCTCTTTCACATAAGTATACGGCGCCCTAAAAGGCCTGATATCTGACAGGCCTTTGGTGCGATCAAGGATATATTCGATCGCCTTTATATTTTCTATATCTGTTATCTGAATCCTCTCCTGCAGATAATTACTGGCTTCTTCTGAATCGAGAATTATGGAATTCGCAAAACTGTGAAAGGTCGACACGTGCACATCATAGCCCTTGACCCCTATGATCCTTGCGAGCCTCTCTTTCATTGTCTTTGCCGCGGCATTGGTGTAGGTGAGGATCAGGATGTTTTCCGGAAGGGATTTTTTCTGGCAGATGATATTGGCGGCGCGGACCGAAAGAAGCTGGGTCTTGCCTGTGCCAGGCCCGGCCAAGACCAGGACCTGGCCGTCCAGCGCGTCTACAGCCTGTTTCTGTTCATCATTGAGCTCTTTGTAAAATTTCTCAAAACCCACCATAATCTTTCTTTATTCTATCCCAACTCAGCGTTTTTTACAATTTTATTTTTTGTTGACATGCTGCTTAAGTTTACACTTTAACAATGTTAAAGTGTAAACTTAAGCGAGAGTGGATTTGACATATTGCGCGTTTACAAGTATAATTTTTTATATGCGTAAAAAGCGTGATGTTTGGAAAACAAAACTGGGTATCATAATGGCAGTCGCTGGCAGCGCAGTGGGGCTTGGAAATTTTTTGCGTTTCCCGGTGCAAGCTGCGCAAAATGGCGGCGGCGCCTTCATGATACCATACTTTATCTCGCTTCTATTGCTCGGCATACCTCTAATGTGGATCGAATGGACTGTCGGAAGATTTGGCGGCGGCTTCGGTCATGGCACAGCACCAGGCGTATTCCACACCATGTGGGAAAAGAATAGATTCATAAAATATTTCGGAGTAATCGGCATATTCGGCCCACTCGTCATCTTTATTTACTATAATTACATCGCATCGTGGACACTGGCCTATGCTGTATTTTCAGCAGTAGGAAAATACGGGCCAGCGACTAGCCAGGAAAGTATGCTTTCACTCCTTAGGGGATTCCAAGGAATTGAAAAAAATCAATTCTTCTCCAGCATGCAATACGCGTATCTATTCTTCCTTATAACATTTGTCATCAACATCTTCATTATATATAAAGGTATATCAGGCGGCATTGAAAAGCTCTGCAAACTTGCAATGCCAACGCTTTTTGTATTCGGCATAATAATAGCTATAAGGGTTTTAACGCTGGGCGCGCCTGACCCTTCAAGGCCTGGTTGGAATATACTAAATGGTCTGGGTTTTCTCTGGAATGCTGACTTTGCAGCGCTAAAAAATGCAAAGGTATGGCTCGCAGCAGCTGGCCAGATATTCTTCACGCTCAGTGTGGGTATAGGAGTGATACTGACATACGCGAGTTACCTCAAAAAAACAGATGATGTTGCGCTTTCCGGCCTGACAGCTGCCAGCACTAATGAATTCGCAGAAATCATCTTAGGTTCTTCCATTGTAATACCAGCTGCATACGTATTCTTCGGGCCGCATCAGATCCAAAATATTGCAGCCAGCGGTGCGTTTAATTTAGGATTTATAACAATGCCCCTGATATTCCAAAAGATCGCGCTCAGCGCATTCTTTGGATGCCTTTGGTTCGGACTACTGTTTCTAGCAGGTATTACATCTTCTGTCTCACTCGCTCAGCCTAGCATAGCATTCCTCGAGGACGAATTTAATATCTCAAAGAAAAAAGCTGTGATCGTGTTTGGCATAGCCTCTTTTATTCTTTGTCAGCCAGCCATATTTTTTCTCAAACACGGCGTAGTGAACGAGCTGGATTTTTGGGGCGGCACATTCTGTCTCGTGCTATTCGCTACAGTGGAAACCATTCTCTTTGCGTGGATATTTGGCATTGAAAAGGCATGGGAGGAAATGCATAACGGCGCAGAGTTACAAATACCAAAAATCTACAAATTCATAATCAAATACATCACACCGTTATTCCTGTTATTTATACTTGGTTTTTGGTTCGTACAGCAAGGCATACCGACAATACTGATGAAAGGCGTGAGCCAGGCTGACAAGCCATACGTATTAGGCACAAGGCTCATGCTTGTTGGAATGATATTGACACTATCTATTATGATAAAGATTGCTTGGCGAAAAAGAAGGCGCTCGAGGGCTAAAAAATGAATCTGTCAGGCTGGTTAATATTAGGAATATCCTGGATCAGTATTATATCTCTTGCTATTTTCTGCTTCCGCAGAATCCTCTCAAAAAAATAAGTTTACACTTCAACAATGTTAAAGTGTAAACTTAAGAACTGCGATTTATCTTTTTATTCTATGATTATAGCTTCGACCGGGCACTCGTCTTTGGACTGCCTGCAGCTATCCTCGTTCTCAGCAGCTACTGAATCTCCCTTTACGATAGCCTTGTCCTCTTTCATCTCAAATACATCCGGACATGAATTCGCACATAAGCCACAACCGACACACAATTCCGCATCTACTTTAACCTTCATGATCTCCTCCTTGATTAATTTTTACTAATATACATTCACGCCGCAATAATGTCAACCAAATTTTAAAACATACTCCCTGAACATACGATCCGGGATGTCAAAACTGCCACCTTCGCTCCTTTTCAGGATACCCTTGCCCTCTAATCTATAAAGGAAGTTTTTGATATTAGCTATGGGGAATTTTTTGGCAAATTTACCGACTATCATCATAGTCCTCATATCCTTTATCGAAAGCGATCGTTTTTCTTCTGCCAGTATCTTTAATAAATCCTTCTCTCTATCGCTGGCCCTAGCCAGTAAATTACTAAAATAATCCCTTCCGAGCTCTCTCAATGTATTGTTTAAAGCATTGCTCCAGACTTCACTGCCCACTCTTCCCTCTATCTGCCCGTCGTACAGATGGCTCGACAAAAGCTGAACTTCATACGGGTGTCCGGCTGTATATTCAAAGATTTTATCTTTAATGTCTCCTGCAAATTCTACGCCTGTACCTTCTAAGGTCCTTCCGACTGTATGCAAGACTTCGTCTTTTTTTAAGTTTTCAACACTTAGACGTTTTCTGAAAAATCTACCCACTGGATCATGTTTATCTATAAAACCTGACCATCCTGACGGCGTAGAAGAAAGTATAAACAAAAATCTGGTGCTCGAAATAATCTGTTCCTTGCTTAACACTGCCCTTAGGATATCTATTGTGCTTGAAACAGGCAACAGATTCTGCAAGTCATCCAGCAAAACGACCGCGAGCTTTGTGTTCAAGGCACCCCATAGGCTTAAAAGAAATTTTGTAAACTGGGTCTGCGCCTGTGCCAGAGATTTTTTCTTGGAAAATAGGCTTAAAAATTTCTCTGAATCCTTCTCTAGCCCCGGAAAGCCCATGAGCATCTCTTCGGCAATAAGATACATGGCGTCGAGGGGTTTATCTTTTTTTGTAAATCTTGATATTGTGCAAAAAGAGGCAGGAAAACCGGATTCCTGGCTGATTCTCCTAAATTGCTTTAATATAGAGGTCTTTCCTATCCCCCATTCTCCAAGCACGACCAGATGACTGGGCCTTATCTGGATCGCCTGCTCTAAATTGGATTTAAAAAAAGAAAGGTTTTCTTCTCTGCCGCCGAATACGCGCGGCTCCCAACCTGACTGCGGTGTAAAAGGATTAGACTTTACCATTGGCTCCTAGTATACTAAAGTATGGTTATGATTATAAAGACAGATAAGGACATTATCAAGTGTTATTTTGGAGACGAGTCAGGGCTCTTAGGCGGATATGCAGATAATGCTATATTTCCCGAAAATGCAAAAGATGTTATAGCTATATTGCAAGATGCCAGCGATAAAAAACAACCTTTGACCATATCAGGCGGCGGAACAGGTGTAACAGGCGCCAGGGTACCTTTTGGAGGCTCAATATTAGCCACTGACAATTTGAATAAAATCATTGATATCGATGTAAAAAAATTCTCTGTCACTGTTCAACCAGCAGTAAGACTGTCTGAACTGCAGGTTAAACTCTCCAAAACAGGCCTCTTCTACCTCCCTGACCCCACAGAGCCAAATTCATTCGTAGGCGGGACT
>CAYULJ010000086.1:0-7402 GCA_964445715.1 uncultured Planctomycetia bacterium | reverse complement strand
TATAAGAAGGAACAGATATATCTGTCAATGGAGAAAAACATGAGTTGCGGTTTTGGCAAATGCGGGCATTGCAGGCTCGGTGATTATTATGCATGCAAGGATGGGCCTGTGTTTAGCTATGACAAGATAAGTCATATCCATGAGATATGGGATTAGTTCTCGACAAGCTCGAACAATATTCTTCGAGTGAAGTCGAGAAGAATATTGTATAGAAGAATATGAAACGTTTATTAATAGATGTTGAAAAATTGTATAGTTGTGAGCGGCCAACAGCTGAGTGTAGTTACTATTACCGGCCTGAGAATGACGGCATAAGGCGCTTAAGAGAGATTGCGCAGTTTCTACGCATATGCAGGAAGTGTGAGGAGGCACCGTGCATTAGCGCTTGTCCGAAAGATGCGCTGGAGAAGCAAGAGGATGGCGTGGTGAAGCGCTACACGATGCGCTGTATATCCTGCAAGTCCTGCAGTCACGCGTGCCCGTTTGGAACGATTCCCCTGGAGACAGTGCCTTATATTATTTCGCAATGCGACGCATGCATAGATAGGTCTGGCAAAGAAGAGCCGATTTGCACAAAGACCTGCTCTATTGAAGGCGCAGTAAGATATATAAAGGTAGAGGAGTCTGAAAAGGATGACATGCATCTGGTAAGCGACAGGATCGTAGTCCACGCAAAAGAGTGGAAGAAGTATCACCCGTAACGTGTGGTTTTCGACAGGCTCGAACAATATTCTTCGAGCGAAGTCGAGAAGAATATTATGTTAAAGAACTTATTCAATTTTCTAATATTTCCTGGATTCATGTTTACAGCAGTCATTGGCCTGGTGGCGAGTTGGATCGATCGCAAAGTCACCGCGCGCGTACAATGGAGAGTAGGACCGCCATGGTACCAGCCGCTCATGGACTTGGTAAAGCTGAGTATAAAAGAGATTACGGTTCCGCGTGATGCCTCAAAACTTACATTTATGCTTTTGCCTCTTGTGGGGCTCAGCGCTGTCATATTGGCCTCCACCTTTATATGGCTGCCTAATCTCAATATGGAGGGGGGCAGCGGTTTTACAGGTGATATGATAGTTGTCTTGTATCTATTGACAATGCCGGCGATTGCCCTGATAATAGGCGCGTCTTCCAGCGGCAACCCCCTAGCATCAGTTGGCGTGTCGAGAGAGATCAAGCTCCTGCTTGCCTATGAATTACCATTCATTATAATATTTACCGTTCCGATCATTAAGAGTAGCGGACTTTTGAGGTTCGAACACCTTATCGCTTATCAGGCGATAAACGGGCCTTTTGTTGCGAGTTTTTCAGGACTCATTGCTCTTTTAGTCGCAATATTCTGCATGCAGGCAAAGCTTGGCCTTGTGCCGTTCGATATGGCAGAGGCAGAGACAGAGATAATGGGAGGTATACAAATAGAGTACTCGGGGATGTTACTTGGAATATTAAAGCTTACGAAAACAATGATGATGGTTGCATTGCCAATATTTTTGATTACAATATTGTGGGGTGGTTTTAGCATATGGAAGTATGTGATATTATTGGTGCTGATAACTTTGATCCGAAATACTAATCCTCGCGTGAGGATAGATCAGGCAGTGAGATTTTTCTGGAGAAAGATGACAGTTTTAGCTATAATCTCAGCTATACTGGCCACGATGGGGATATAAGGAGTTCTCGACAAGCTCGAACAATCTTCTTCGAGCGAAGTCGAGAAGAATATTGTAAATAATATCATGAGTCTTAAATTAAAAGCATTAACAAAATCTATCTGGGTCTATCACCTTTCGACAGGCAGTTGCAATAACTGCGACATAGAGATACTGGCTCTTTTGACCCCGCGTTTTGACGTGGAAAGATTCGGTATAATGCTTGTCGGTAGCGTGAAGCATGCTGATGCCTTGCTTGTGACAGGCGCTTTAAATCTGAAGACAATACCGAGGGTGAAGGCGGTTTACGAGCAGGCGCCAAAGCCGTGTGTTGTAATAGCGATTGGCGCATGTTCCTGCGGTCAGGGGATTTTCGCGAAAGGCTATAATACGCCTGACCCGGTTGATACGGTTCTTCCGGTCAACGTCTATATTCCGGGATGTCCGCCTAAGCCAGAGGCAATGATAGCAGGCATAGTGAAATTGATCGGAAAACTTACAGGCAAAGGCCGAGAATAGGCAGATTTCAATCTGCCTGTTTATGGAGGCCTTTGTGACAAATGTGTAGGGCACACTTCAGTGTGCCAAAATTGAAATGAAAAGGCTTGAAGTAATAGAAAATATAAAGGTGCGCTCTGGAAAAGACCTCTTAGATTTAAATGACAGGTCTGAGAAGCGCGTCTATGTAACTATTAAAAAAGAGATATTGCCAAAGATAGTAAAGTATCTTTTTAACGACGTCAAGGCCAGGTTTTCAATAGCCTCTGGCGTGGATACAAGAAAGGCAATAGAGATACTTTATCATTTTTCAATCGATGAAATAGGGCTTATAGTCTCATTGAGGGTGCTCGCTGATAAACCTAACCCTGAAGTAGAAAGCCTTACCTCTATAATGAAATGCGCTGAGTGGATAGAAAGGGAGATACATGAGCTTTTAGGAGTGAATTTTAAAGGCCACCCGAACCTGACGCACCTTTTATTGAAAGACGATTGGCCAGAGGGAAACTATCCTTTAAGGAGAGACCAGTAGATGTCACATAAGATCATACCAATAGGCCCATATCATCCGCTACAGGAAGAGCCAGAGTTTTTTAGATTGCACGTGGACGGCGAGACTGTAGTGGATATGGATATAGAAATCGGTTATAATCACCGGGCTATTGAAAAGATAGCAGAGTCCAAGAGCTATGACCAGGTCACGTTTTTAGTGGAGAGGATCTGTGGGATCTGTTCTACCTCGCATCCTTTTGCATATACTAATGCGATCGATGATCTTTTGGGCGTCCAGGTCCCTGAGAGGGCACTCTATATCCGCACTATTATAGGTGAGCTTGAACGCGTACACAGTCATCTTCTATGGATCGGACTCGCAGGGCACTTTTTGGGTTACAATACTGTATGGATGTGGGCGTGGAGATACAGAGAGCCAGTCCTGGATATATTCGAGAGGGTGACGGGGAATAGAAATCACTACGCAATGTTTAAACCAGGCGGCGTCAGAAGAGACATGGATGAGGCGGATTTTCCCTGGATAAGGAAGATATTGAAAGATTTAATCCCGAAGGTTGACATGTTTAAAGGTGCTGTTATAGATGACCCTGTCATAAGGGCGAGGACAGAAGGCGTTGGCGTGTTGACAAAGCAGGATGTACATGATTACTCCGTTGTCGGGCCTACTGCGAGGGCTTCAGGCGTAGGCATTGATGTAAGAAAAGACGATCCCTATGCGGCATATGATAAAGTGGATTGGAAGGTGATCACGCAGGATGGCGGCGGCGTGTTCGCAAAGGCAGTCGTAAGGATATTGGAGCTCTACGAGTCTATTAATATAATTTTACAATGTCTAGATAAGATGCCAAAAGGGGAAATCGACCTTAAAATAAAGGATATGCCTGTCGGAGAGGGTATTGGCAGGCACGAGGCGCCGCGCGGCGAGGTATTTCACTATATTATGTCAGACGGCGGGAACAGCCCTGTCCGTCATAAAGTCAGGGCGCCGAGTTTTATGAACATTGCCTCGAACAAAAAAGCAGTGGTGGGGCATACGATTTCAGACGCCACTATAATCCTCGCAGCAGTGGACCCGTGCTATTGTTGCACAGAGCGGACCGCTGTTGTGGATCACAAGACAGGAAAAAAGCTCATGGATGGCCAGGACCTTGTCCGGCTTTCCCAGGAGAAGACTGAGAAGCTAAGGCGTTCGCTTTAAATTCACATCCTTAAGTTTACACTTTAACAATGTTGAAGTGTAAACTTAAGGTTAATATAAAGGAGTAGGATGAAGGTTTTGTTACAGCCAATAATAATATCGATACTCGTGGGATGTGTGATCCTAGTCATCCCTAAAAAGCTCAAGAAGATAATAGGGGGCTTTAGTCTTGTTACCTCTATATATCTGTTTGTGGGTTGCGTCAGAATTTTTCTCTTGGGACATTATCATGGAGAATTTTTATACCTAGATGCCCTTTCTAGATTTATAGTTATTGGCGTGGGATTCTTTGGTGCGCTTGTGACACTGTATTCGCTTCGTTTCATGTCAGGCCACAGAGAGTTGCGCTCTTATTACGCGTATACTATATGGACCATAGGCTTTTCAATACTTGCGGCGATTTCCAATAACATGATGCTGCTTATTGTGGCATGGGGTCTTCTGGGTTTTACGCTTTATATGTTGATCAACATATCCGGGCCAAAGGCAGCAGCTACGAGCAAAAAGACCTTTATAATAATAGGTGGCTCAGATAGCCTCATGATACTGGGTTTTGCGCTCATATGGCTTATTACGAACGACATGAGCCTGAGCAACATAAAGATCGCCGTAGATAATCCACAAGCCCTCTGGGCATTTTTATTGATAGCTGTAGGAGCGTTTGCAAAGGCCGGCGCAATGCCTTTTCATTCCTGGATACCGGACACTGCTCAAGACGCACCTATACCTGTGACAGCGTTTTTGCCAGCCAGTCTTGATAAACTACTGGGCATTTATTTATTGGCAAGGCTGGTCCTTCACGTATTTATATTGAATGCCCTTTCTCAGACTATTTTAATGGTGGTGGGTGCTGTCACTATAATAGCAGCTGTGATGATGGCGCTTGTGCAGCATGATTTTAAAAGACTCCTGGGCTATCACGCAGTGAGTCAGGTCGGCTACATGGTGCTCGGCATCGGTACTGGGAATCCTATAGGCATAGCAGGCGGACTCTTTCATATGCTTAATAATACGATATATAAATGCTGTTTATTTCTTACCGGTGGAAATGTTCAATATAAAACCAAGACTTCTGATTTGGATTCTCTAGGCGGATTTGCCAAGATAATGTCAATAACATTCTTTTCTGCGCTTATAGCAGCCTTGTCTATATCAGGCGTGCCGCCTTTTAATGGATTCTTTTCAAAATGGATGGTCTACCAAGGTTTGATAGAGAGCGGAAAGTCCGGAGGGACATTGTGGATATTCTGCATAATAGCAGCAATGTTCGGAAGCGGTTTGACACTTGCCTCATTCATAAAATTCATCCATGCGATTTTCTTGGGGAAATCGAAGAGCGAACGACGAACGACGAACGACGAACGACGAAATGAAGTCCCCTGGACCATGTGGCTTCCTCCAGTGATCCTTGCGGTTCTTTGTATTGTCTTCGGAGTGTTTGCATATCTGATTCCTCTAAAATATCTCGTAGTGCCTGCGTTGACCGAAAGGCTTGACTTTATAGGTAGCTGGCCGTCCTTGCGCGCTACATTTTATTTAGTTATCGGACTTGGCGTGGGTGTCGTGATTTACTTCTTGGGTAATTTTAAAGGCGTGAGAGAGCCAGATTGTTATATAGGCGGAGAAGAGCAGGGGAAAGACATGAGGCTTTCCGGAACAGAATTTTATGGTACAATAAAAGAACTGCCCCTGCTTAGAGGTATTTACGCTAAGACAGAGAGAAAGATATTTGACATTTACGATCAGGGCAAGAGGTTTGTATTTTTCTTTATAGGTATATTCAAGTATTTGCACAATGGCGTATTGCCTACGTATTTGGTCTGGTGTCTTTTGGGGATGCTGGTGTTCTTTTTTGTTATCGTGATGTGAGGTTGTAAAGCATGCTCGAGTTACACATACTTTTAATATTCATGATCGTCGGAGCGTTGATCGCTGTGCACGCAAAGGACCTTTTATCTTCGGTCATTGCGGTCGGTACAGTCGGACTGGGCCTGTCTCTTGCATTTATGATCTTAAAGGCGCCGGATCTCGCAATGGCGCAGCTCGTGGTCGAGATATTGTGTGTCATCATATTGATAAGGGCGACTATCAGGAGAGACCTCCCTTTTTCTACGAGCGGCCGCTGGTTCTTCAACACCATGATCACCTTTATATTCATTGGCGTGTTTTTGGCGTTCGGGTATTTCTGCTTAAAGGGTTTGCCGGAGTTTGGCAAACCCATAATGAAAGTAGCGCATAATTTTATAACGCATGGCATGAGAGAGACAGGTGCGACCAACCTGGTGAGCTCAGTAGTCCTGGATTACCGAGCCTATGATACATTAGGGGAGGCTACGATCCTTTTTACAGCTGTAATCGGAGTCCTTGCCGTAATGCGACGGGTCGGCAGAAAGAAGTGACATTATGGATTCCCGCGAAAGCGGGAATGACTGCTTAAGTTTACACTTTAACAATGTTAAAGTGTAAACTTAAGAGGTTGTAAGGAAAAAAAGCAGATATTATGAAAAAGCAGGTGTGAGTTAAACTACTCACACTGGCAAAACTAGGATCTTATACTTTCTTATGACACAAGAAAAGGGAATGACGCTAATAGTAAAGACGATTACGCGGTTGACAGTGGGGCTGATACTGCTCTTCGGCGTCTATATCGTTGCGCACGGTCACATAAGCCCGGGTGGTGGATTCGCGGGCGGTGTGATCATAGCACTTTCTTTTATTCACATCATGCTGGCGTTTGGGAAAGAAGCAGCTTTTAAGAAAGTAGACCAGAAGGTCGCATCACTTTTTGAGAGTTTGGGTGCTATAATGTTTATTACCATCGCTATCCTCGGACTGGCAGGCGGCGGCTATTTCTTTTTGAATTTTGCGATGAAAGGTGAACCCTTTAGGCTTTTTAGTTCCGGCCTCATACCTTTATCCAATATCGCGATCGCCTTTAAAGTGGGCTCGGGACTTTTTATTATAGTGGTCATGCTGGTGCTTTTGAGAATCGATAGAGGGGCTGAAGAGAAATGAGTGTTTACTTTCTTTGTCTAATACTTTTTTGCGTAGGACTTTATTGTATCCTCAGGAAGAGGAACCTGATAAAGATCATTATAGGTATAGCTATAGTGGAATACGCAGTGAATCTGTTTTTTATCCTGGTGGGTTACAAAATGAACGGCCGCGCGCCGATCCATTCGCCTGACCAAATGATAGTCAACATGGTGGACCCTCTGCCGCAGGCCCTGGTCCTGACTGCCATAGTCATCGGACTCGCAGTCACTGCCTTGATAGCGGCAATCGCTATGAGGGTGTACGAAAAATACGGGACATTCGACATTACAAAGATAAGAAAGCTTAAGGGATAATTGTTCTCGACAAGCTCGAACAATATTCTTCGAGCGAAGCCGAGAAGATGAAATCATGACACAGCACCTACTACCATTATTCATTATAATACCATTGAGCGCTGCATTCCTGAATTCTCTTCTTGGAAAGAAGATCAAGGGGTTTTCGGATATATTGTCCGGCGTAGCGACCTGTCTTTTAGCTGTTATTTCTATAT
>CAYULJ010000085.1:0-7498 GCA_964445715.1 uncultured Planctomycetia bacterium | reverse complement strand
GTCGTCAGTAACAGTGACGCTATTATCCATGTGCACTGTTACGGTTATATGCTTGCAATAGCCCCCCATCGCCTCGTCAACAGAGTTGTCGACCACTTCGTAGACAAGGTGGTGCAATCCGCGCGTGGACACATCTCCTATATACATAGCGGGTCGCTTACGGACCGCATCTGATCCTTCTAAAACCTGGATGGTCCGCGCATCGTATTTTCCCTGAGACCCCTGCGTCACTTTTGCTGCTTTAACTTTTTTCGCCACAATCCCTACCTTCTAACCTGTAAGAGAGCCTTGAGGCTCTCTTAAGTTTACACTTTAACAATGTTAAAGTGTAAACTTAAGAAATATCACCCATTCTAAATCTTATTTCTTTTAAAGTCTCTTCGCCCAGTTCTTTTTTGAGCCTTTCCAGCAAACTCTTCTTTTTTAAATTCAATGTATAAAACCAGGTGGATGAATCTATTTCTACTGTCAGTACCTTGTGTTTCATGTTCGCTGGCCTCGAGTGGCGCGCAGCTTTGTCCCCTACCACCTTGCGCCAGGCACTAATCACCTTTTCTTTTTTCCCAGGCCCTTCTTTTTTTATCTTTTTTATTACTTTATTAAGAACGCTTTCTATGCCTACTGGCGAAACTCTTCGCTTCCTCATAAAAACCTAAGCCAACTGCATTGGTAACACAAGATAAACATACCAGTCTTCTATCCTTAGGACCGCTGGCTTGTCTGCGCCCGTAATCTCTATCTCTAAATCATCCTTTGGCACAACCTTCAGCGCGTCCATGAGATAGTTAGGGTTAAAACCAACTGCGATCTCTGGACCCTTATAACTCGTCTCTATTTCTTCTTTTGCCTCGCCAATGTTCGGGCTGGATTTCGAAACCACCATTTTGTTTTTCAGAACGTCTATCTTTATGGACTGCGAATCCTGTGTAGTTAAAAGCGCCGCCCTTTTCACGCCGAGCAAAAACTGCTCTCTGTTGACAGCTATTTTTTCTTTAGCCTCTTTTGGTATGACCTGCTCGTAATTGGGAAAGTCTCCCTCTATTAGGCGAGAAATAATGGTAATATTTTCTATGGCAAACTTAACCTGGTTTTCGCCCAACATTATCTTTACCTCGCCTTCGCCTTTTAAGGCCCTGTTTAACTCATACACTGTCTTCGACGGTAAAATAATTGTTTTATCCGCCATTTCACTCCCTATCTCTTTTTTAACAAAACTCAACCTCTTCCCATCCGTTGTCACTATACTCAACTGTTTGTTTTTAAATAAAAACAGGGCTCCATTTAACATGTATCTTGTCTCATCGTGCGACATTGAAAAATGTGTCATTGCCAACATTTTCTTTAACACGCTCTGCTTAATTATGATGTGCGGTTTGTTTTCAAACTCAGGCAGCTTCGGAAAATCCTCTTTAGGCAACCCTAGGATCTTAAAAAAACATTTACCAGACCTTATCGACATTGAGTTGTTTTTCATTGTGTTTATGGTGATATCTTCGTCTGGCAACTCCTTTACTATTTCATAAAATCTTTTGGCTGGTACTGTAAGGGCGCCTTCTTCTTCGATCTCCGACATAATTGTTGATGTTATACCTATGTCAAGGTCTGTACTTGTTAATCTAATTCCATTTTTATCCGCTTCTATGAGTATATTTAAAAGTATCGGCAAACTACTTCTTGAGGTTACGACGTTTTGGACGCTTTGTATGTTTTCAACAAGATTATTCTTTAGTATTTTTATTTTCATCCACATTCCTCCGAGGTTCTATTGTATTACTATCTTTTAAATCTAAAAAATAGTAATCTTAGTAGTAATCATTGTCTATATGTGGAAAACTCTGAAACTCAATGTTTTAATTATAGTTATAAAAATAAAATAATCCACAAAAAATAAAACTTATTTACAAAATAGTTTGAAACTCAACTGTTTATCTCTGTCATTAAACGATTCATCAAGTTCTTAACATTTTGATTTTTCTTTAAATCTCTCTGGATTTTGTCGCAAGCGTGTATGACCGTTGAATGATCCCTGCCGCCAAAGGAAGCGCCTATGTCAGGGAGAGTCGATTGAGTCAGCTCTCTTGCCAGATACATCGCGATTTGCCTGGGGTAGGCAATCTCCTTATGTCTTTTTTTAGCCTTCATTTCAGAAACCTTGATATCAAAATACTCAGCCACTTTTTTCTGTATTAGATCAATGGATATTTTTTTATCGCTTTCTGCTAGTATGTCTTTCAAAATATCTTTTGTAGAGTCAAGGGTCACGGGTTTGTTTTCCATGGACGAATAAGCTACTACCTTTATAAGCGCGCCCTCCAACTCCCTTATATTAGTCTTTATTTTTTCAGCTATGAAATACAAGACGTCGTCCGGGAGGATCACGGAATTTCTTTCAGCCTTCTTTTTGAGTATGGCTATTCTGGTCTCAAAATTTGGCGGCTGCACGTCTGTAACAAGCCCCCATTCAAACCTCGAGACGAGCCTCTCTTCCAGGCCCTGTATGGTCTTAGGCGGTCGGTCGCTCGACAAGACTATCTGTTTGTGCGCGTCGTATAGAGCGTTGAAGGTGTGGAAGAATTCTTCCTGCGTGGATTCCTTGCCCGCGATAAAGTGGATATCGTCTATCAACAATACATCTACGTTCCTGTAGGTCTCTCTGAACTTTGCAGTGGTTCTGTGCTGTATGGCGCTTATGAGTTCGTTGGTAAATCTTTCGCTCGTCGTGTAGGACAGTTTCATGTTTTTATGCATATCAGAGACATAGTGACAAGCTGCTTGCATAAGATGCGTCTTGCCCAACCCCACCCCTCCGTATATAAATAAAGGATTGTAAGCCTTCGCAGGCGATTCAGCGATCGCAAGGGTTGCTGCATGAGCGAACCGGTTCGATGGCCCTACCACAAAGCCTTCGAATGTATACCGCGGGTTTAGATAAAATGGTTTTTTCTGCGGCGGTCTTTCTGAGACAATGGTTTTTTTTGAAGCAGTGCACCCTGTTTTGACGGCCCGTTCTTTTATTTCGAATTGCACAGGGATTACTTTGCCGATAGTTTTTAATATAGATATGTTTAATGTATCTCTATAGTGGTCATAGATCCAATCCTTGAAAAAATTAGACGGAACCTCTATTACAAGACTTTCTTCAGTTATAGACGAGAGTCTTGTCTGGCGGAACCAATTTTCAAAGGCCCTCTCTCCTATTTCCTGCTTTGTCTCTTCGAGAATTTTATCCCAGATGCTGGATAGGTCGACTGTCATGACGACACATTATATCAAGCCTCAATCGCCTTTTCAAGCGAAATTTTAGCTATCTTTCCAACCAGGCTCAAGGCTCTTCTGAGCTGGGTGAAATAAAAGGCGGTCCCTTAAGGGAAAATTTTCAGCTGAACGTAGCAGGGTCTCTTTTGGCTTAGTTAACAAAGTAGGATTTTTCTCTTGACCTCGACGCCAATTGTGTTATAATTTAAAATTTACAAAGGAGGCTTCCCTGTGAAGAAGAAACTTACCCGAAAAAGCCTTTTAAAGCGCAAGCGAAAGCATGGTTTTAGAAAACGGATGCGCACTGCCAAAGGACGCGCTATTCTTAGGCGCCGACGACAAAAAGGCCGGAAAAGGCTATCAGCTTAATGCGTCGATGTTCCCTCAAGAAACAAGAGCTTCTTAAAAAGAACAGCCAGATCAAAAGAGTCTTCGACAAAGGCAAATCTACAAGAGGAAAATTAGTAACTATAATCTTCCTGGAACAGAATGAAGCGCCAGGGTTGAATAGAGTCGCTTTTGTCCCTACAAGGAATTCCCATAGGGGCAAGATAGTACTTAAAAATAGATATAAAAGAGTGCTAAGGGAAGCCTATAGGCAGGTAAAGAAATCTTCGCCTATAGGATACGATACAGTGATCCTGGGTACCAATATAAACAAGCAGACCAAATCCACTGAGATAGAAAAGGATCTCACGAGTGTCTTTAAAAAAATTAGCAAAAAATATAATTAGATTTTATCATAACTATATATCAGCATTTACGTTATGTAAATGCAGATACTATCCTTCCTGCTCTCAATACACTGCTGATGCGATAGAGCACAGGGGTGTATTAGTGGGGCTGTTAAAGGGGCTTGGCAGGATATTGAGATGCAACCCCTTATTTCCAGGAGGATACGAACCGTATAAATAAGCTTAAGTTTACACTTCAACAATGTTAAAGTGTAAACTTAAGAGAAGGCAGGTTATGGAAAGACGACTTTTACTCGCAGTAGTTTTATCGATCCTCGTAATGCTAGTCTACCCTTTATTTATACCAAAGGTCAGCTCGCCTCCTGAAGGACCGGTTTTGGAAACGCAACTTCTTGAGCAGCAAGAAGTTATAGAAATAACTCAGCCTGAAACAAGGACCAAAGAAGTCAACATAGGGCTCCCGGCTAATGCGGTTTCCAAAAATTTGGCCAATGACAGGTATGAAATAGAGCTCTCCAATATAGGTGGCTCAATACAAAAAATCAGGATCAATGACAGAGAGAAATTAGACATTGATCTAGTGGAAGACGCCATTTATGCAGCAGGGATTCTTTCTATGGAAGGCGAGGGTGCGTTTGCTGACATGTCTTCGCAACCATTTGCAATAGAAGGAGTTAGAAAGACTTTTATTACTGAGAAAGATGGGCTTTTGATAGAAAAAGAGATACGCTTTTTAAAAGAAAAGTACGCATTGGCTACCCAGATTAAAATAACAAATAATGCTTTATCTACAAAAAAATTATCCTTTGATCTCACAACAGGTTCGAGTATTTCTGACAAAGAGGTCTTCGAATCCAGGTATATTGAAGCAAACATGCTAAACAAGGCAGGTAAATTAAAAAGGTTTGCAGGACGTAACTTAAAGAAATACAATAAGTTATACAACAACGACCTAGTATGGTTTGCTCTCAAAAATAAATATTATTCAATAATAGCACAACCAGATTTTGCGCCAGCAGGTATTTTTACAAAAAAAATCAATGATCGAGCTGCCATTGGGTTTATCGTAGACGACAAAATATTGCCAGGGGAGACCAAGAATTTTAATATTCTTTTTTATATAGGCCCGACAGACATCCGTGAATTAGAAAAAGTAGACCCTGGTTTTGGCAGTGCATTAAATTTTGGATTCTTTACGAACATTGCCCTTGTCCTCCTGAGCATTTTAAAATTTTTCTATTCCATTTGCCATAACTATGGATTTTCAATAATACTTCTGACTTGTTGCATTAGTTTCTTGTTGTTCCCACTTACATTCAAGAGCCTCAAATCAATGAAAAGACTGCAGGAATTGCAGCCACACATAGAAAAAATCCGGTCCGAGCACAAAGACAACCCGCATAAATTAAACAAAGAAGTGATGGAGCTTTACCGACGATACAATGTAAACCCGATGGGCGGGTGCTTCCCATTATTTTTGCAGATGCCCGTGTTTATTTCGCTCTACCAGACGCTCATGAGGTCAGTCGAGCTCAAGGGAGCGACCTTTCTTTGGATAAAGGACCTGTCAATGCCCGATGCAGCATTCACCCTGCCTTTTACATTGCCTTTTCTTGGCAATGCAATAAATCTATTGCCAATTTTAATGATAGGTGCTATGATAGTACAGCAGAAGTCTTCTCAGGCGAGGTCACAGGCTGGGCAGACAGACCAACAGAAGATGATGGCAGCTGTGATGCCGATTATGTTTGGCTTTATCTTTTATTCATTGCCGTCAGGCCTTGTTTTGTATTGGCTAACAAATACAGTGCTTACGACTACATTGCAGTCTTTGTTTTTGCACAGGAAGTGAACTAGGCCATGAAAGACAGAAGGCAAAGTATAAATGAGATAGAGATTGAGGCAAAGACAGCGCCGGAGGCTATAAAGATTGCCCTTGCAAAACTAGGCGCTGCCAAGTCAGAAGTAGATATCCAAGTACTCAGGGAAGAGAACAGAGGGCTCTTTAGCATGCATGGGTCTAGATTAGCTAAGGTTAGAGTTAAAAAGAAGTTACATAAATAGTGATACGGTTCTGATACGGTTTTATGGGAAAGATAATAGCTATCTGTAATCAAAAAGGCGGAGTAGGCAAGACCACAACAGCGATTAATTTAGGATTTTATCTTGCTAAAAAAGGCAAAAAGATTTTGCTGATTGATTTTGACCCACAGGCCAATGCAACAAGTGGTCTTGGCATAGATAAGTCTAAGCCACACAAGAACATATATGATGTTTTGATTAATAACATAAAAGTGCAAGACACTATCCAAGAGGTTTTTCTGCCAGAATTTTCCTTAGTCCCTTCAAGTATTAGTCTTACAGGAACAGAGATCGAGATGTTGAGTCTTATGAACAGAGAATATAGACTTAAAAATGCCATAAAAGGCCTGGCTGAAGCATATGACTTTGTCTTGATTGACGCCCCACCATCATTAGGACTTTTGACCATAAATGCCTTAACAGCGTGCGAGTCTATTATTATCCCAGTACAATGTGAATATTATGCGCTAGAAGGTTTAAGCCAACTCCTGAGCACCATTGATTTAGTAAGGGACAATCTTAATGCTGATCTCTCTATAGAGGGAGTGCTTTTGACCATGGCTGATTATAGGACCAATCTTACATCTGAAGTCATAGAGGAAACAAAAAAATATTTTAAAGATAAGGTATTTAAGACTATAATACCTAGAAGCATAAGATTGAGCGAGGCACCTGGTTTTGGGAAGCCAATAGGGCTTTATGACAATGCTTCTATTGGCGCGCGCATGTATTCTAGTCTGGCTAGCGAACTATTAGGCGAGACAATAGAGGCAACCGAGGAGAAGAAGGAGGCAGAATGGAAAAAAGAGTTCTCGGGAGGGGCTTAGAGGCATTAATACAGAAGAAGACAGAAGATGGCTCACAGAATATAGAAGGCAATGCAAAAGTCTTGGGGGCCAAAGTTCAACAAGGCATTACCACTCTGTCATTAGATAATATAGAGGCCAATAAGAATCAGCCAAGAAAAGAGTTTGACCCAAATGCGCTCAAAGACCTGGCAGCTTCGATAAAAGAAAAAGGGTTTATCCAGCCCGTTTTAGTTAGGACCAATGATAAAGGCAATTATGAGCTGATCGCAGGGGAGAGGCGCTTTAGAGCGGCAAAGATGCTCAAATTAAAAGAGGTACCAGCTATAATAAAAGACGTATCTGATTTAGATTCTTTAGAGCTTTCAATAATAGAGAATGTCCAGAGAGAAAATCTTAATCCGATTGACCAGGCAAAGGCTTATAAGAAACTGTCAGAAGCCTTTGAAATGACCCAGGAAGACATCGCTGATACTATTGGGAAAGACAGAGCTACTGTTGCGAATCTTATACGATTATTGAAGCTGCCAGAAAAGATCCAGGGATATGTTTCACGTGGAACAATTTCAATGGGGCATGCCAGAGCTGTGCTTGGTTTGGGCAAAGAAAAAGACCAATTGAGGCTCTGTACCAAGATAGTAAAAAGTGACCTATCTGTAA
>CAYULJ010000084.1:0-7534 GCA_964445715.1 uncultured Planctomycetia bacterium | reverse complement strand
AAAGGATCTATGTCTTTTATCCAGCGTGTATGAGTTGTCAGATCTATATTCGCAATCAATATACCATCAGAATTGACTGTTTCATTTAACCCTTTAATCGTTCTTTCGATATCATCAAAATGTTCAAAAGCAGCGTGGCTAAAGACCAGGTCTACCTTATCTTTTATCTTTGAAACTGTAAAATTCTTATCTACTATATAACTCAAAGTCTTACTTTTTTCCTTGAAGCATTTTTTTAATTCTTCTTTTAAAAAATCAATGTCACAAGTCGGATATCTATCCTTTATTCGTCTAAATAACCCCTTATAAAATTCCAAAGGCCTGGCAGTAATTAATCTATTAATATCAAAGGCGATGTATTTTTTTATTCCATCTGCCAATAAAATCAAACCTATTCCTAGATCCGGCCCCGGGCCCAATTCCAGAACAACCTTGTCCTTTAAAAAACAACTCTGTTGTGTATAACCGGATATGCATGAATCTAACGATTCCGTTATGCTGAAATCATAATCTAGGCTCCGACTTATCTGATTAATAGAAAAATCTCTAGGAGTCCTATAACCAAATAGACTGTGTCTTGTATAATTCAACGGCAGTATTATGCTGCCTATAAAATAATATAACCAATTTTTGCTATTCATAGCTTCTCTTATCCTCATATTATTCCTAGGATTAATTACCTCTTCTTTTAATCTCGATGGCTGTCACTGAATGCGGCTCAAATGTATATGTAAAACTACTATCACTTATAAAATCTTTAGCCTTAATTTTAAACTTAATATGTTTTATTTTGACATTACGAGCATTGTGTTCATTGGTCGAATCAATACTTGGCCCGTTAAGGATCCATGCCTCACTTTTTTCTGTAAGTTTGAAATCTTTCAAATCTATAGTAGCGGAAACAGGTTTTTTCAAATTTTTATTTATTACCATCAAAAAGATCTTGTTTTTCTCTGCATTGATACTGGCATTTACTGACAGATAAGGTATAAAAAAATCCTCTACGCTATACGACTCGCACTCTACGTCTGTATCCAGCAAGATAGGACCGAAATGTTTTTTATATAATTCAAACACATAATAATTAGGACGTTTGTCATAATTAATATGATATCGATAGTCGTATTTCATATAATCTTCACGTGTCTTTACCATCCCCCAATAACAGTTACTGAACTGCCAATAATTAGCCATAAAAACCCTGTATTCGGGTTTCATGAAAATGCGCAATAATTCGGCATTCAAAAGAGCTGTCCCAAGGCAGTGCCTGTAGGGAACCGGCTTATTCTGCATAAAGGCTCCGTTGTATTCGGTAATGGCCAAGGGGACATCTTTACCTGATACGGTTTCTAAAAGCTCTGCCGTATCTTTATAATAAAACTCGTCCCTAAAAATAGGTACACCAAGAGTGATTTTAAAAATATCCTCCGCCTTTCTTATCTGCCGAGGTTCTTTTTCCCACGCCCATGAGGGAACAGGGTATGTATGAATAACAGCAAAATCCAGCCTGTCTTTTATTGTCTCTAAAATTTTCCTGTCCCAATCACGTTCATATAATACGGCTCCTATTTTTATATGCGGATCTATTGATTTCATTGAGTAATAGTATTCCAAATATCTTTCGGCATATTGTTCCGGTGATACGCTTTTAATATCTCCATGGTCACCGTGCCACACTTCGTTCCCTATCTCAAAATATTTCACATTATAAGGCAATGCATGACCATTTTTTGCTCTTTCTTTTGCCCAGTCTATTCCGCCATTTGGATTGTTTTCATCGTCTGGATAATTTAAATACTCCACTAAGTCAGCAGCGTCTTGCCTGTCTCCGGTAAAATAACTGACTGTAAAGATCGACTCTATGTTCATCTCTTCGCATGTCTCTAAAAATTCGTCTATCCCGTATAAAAAATGCTTTCTATCTTCTCCTATGGCATTCTTCCAGTTATAATGATGTGTGCCGCACCCTCCCGGAAATCTAAAGATTGTCACCCCTGCTTCTTTGGCTAAATCCATAACCTCCTTTACGGATCTTTTCCTCCCTGGATCCCATATACCTGATCCATAGTCAGAATAACCATAATATTCTTTAGCCCAATCCTCATATGTCATGGGATCATATGCGATAATGTTATTACCGTAAACTTTTTTATTTATACGACTGACTTCTTTATCACAATAAACGGTTATCAAACTGTCTTTATTGTCGGCATGCAGATAGCTAACAATGCTGGTATCGAACGATAATATAATTAAAAATATAAAAATTATTTTTTTAAACATTTTCATCACCCAGGTAAAATTTAAGATTTATTTTTTATAGCTGTATCATATATTTCCATTAATTTGTCATGATGTTTTTTTGTATTTAACTCTTTCTCTGCAAACTCTCTTGCATTTTTTCCTAACTCTATAATTCTATCGGAATTAGCAATTAGATAGTCTATCTTTTCACGCAATTCTCCTATATTCCCTGGCTCAAAAAGCAACCCCGTCTTATTATCTTTTACCAGTTCCGGAATTCCTCCGATCCTCGAAGCAATAACGGTTTTTCCCAAAGCAAATCCTTCTATTATAGAGCGAGGACTATTGTCATACCACGTTGACGGCAAAATGACAAACATGGACTTTTTTATTTCATTCTTTAATTCTTCCCTTGTCTTATATCCTAAAAGCGTGACATTTTTTATGCCTTCGGCTCTAATCTTGTTTTTGATATGGCTCTCGAGAGGCCCTTCTCCGATAATCTTAAGCGTAATCCCTCTGATATCCTTTACCGCATCCATCAAAACAGTTATTCCTTTTTCTTCCGATAATCTTCCAAAATAAACTATTGCCTTCTCGCTCCATCTATACTCTGGAATAAATTCGTCTATCTTTACAAAATTCGGCAAATAAAGCATTTCTCTATCAAGTCCCATCTGTTTCAGTTTATCTCTTACAAATAAACTCGATGAGATAAAAATATCTACTAAATCATAAATATGCATAATCCTATGATGCAAGTACATTTCTAAGGTACTTAATAGGCTTTTTATCTTTGATTTTTTAACACAGCCTTTCAAAAAACAATTATAATATCTCCCGCCTCTGCAAGCTTCGCATGTCTTCTGATTATTCAACATTACATACGACGGACAGGACATTTTTAAATCATGAAGTGTCATAACGACTGGTAATTTATATTTCTTGATAGAATGCAAAATAGAAGGAGATATCTGATGATAGATATTATTAACATGTACTATATCTGGTTTTTCTTTTTCTATTAATCGTTCGATTCTTCTCTTTGCTTCAAAAGAATATAAAAGCCTCAAAGAGGCCTTTGGTATATCAGTAAATTTAACGGAATCATAATCTATGTTAGAAACGAAATATTTTTCATATGGCGACGGGAGATTTCTGGGATGCGCCATAGAGAAAAAACTAACATTATGACCTTTTTTTATTAAGTATGCGGCTGTGTCAAAGAACAAACACTCTGCCCCGCCTTTACGATAAAAAAACTTATTAACAAAAAGAATTTTCATTATGTTGTCCTGTTTACTATTAAATAATCAAAACTTTTTTAAAGCCTTACATAAATAAGCAAAAAATAAACGTTATCAGTTCAAATCCTGTATTTCTTAATCAAATAACTATACCTAAGCATTAAAGATTCAGTTTTCAAATAAATTAAATATGCGAAGCTGGTTCATCAAACCCATCCGTAGGTGGCGGAAAATCAGGTGGACGTGAAGGAGGAATATACGTTTCCGCGACCGGCGGAATGTATGTCTCCGCAACTGGTTTTTGCTTACCTAATACACATATAATATCGTCTTCTGTGAACATCTCAAGAGGAGCATATAGCCTGTAAGTTACTCTTACAGGAGAATCCAGCTCAGGAATTTTGCCGGTACTGCCATTGCCGAAATATATACTTGCATAATTTCCTGAATCCAGCTTGACTGTATAATCTCTGTCCAAAGAAGTACTCTCAATAAAATTATTTTTCCTATTCCATTCTTCAAAGATGCTTTCTTCTTGCGCATATACATGTAGGTCATATATAACAAAACCGGCATTATTGAGTTCGAAGCGCTGATTTTTCATTCCATTGCTAACGCCTACAACTTCTTCGACCGGATTTTCATACAATACTCTGGCAAGCTCTTCTCGTGTCAATAGATCTTTGCGGTCAGACCCTACGAATATTTTGATCCCTTGTCTTGAAAGAAGCTCCGCTTCTAATAGATATCTCTCTTCTGGTTCAAGAAGAGCAAAGTTTGACGGCAATTGATCTTCCAGATTCATACTCTTGATCAAAAGATCTGCAAAGTTTTCCTTTGTAAGTGGCTTGGAAGGATTATAAGCTAGTTTTAATTGGCTAGTTATAATAGGATTCGACAAGAGCATCACAGTCTCGCATTCGGTTATGACTTCTTCCTCTTTTCCATAGATTTTATATGATGCTTTCAATTTGGAACCCACAAGAGGTATTCTGCCTTTCTCGTTATCGCCAAAAACAACCCTGGCATTATTACAAGAGTCTAATTTCATAGCAGAGTGCTTATCAGTAGGTAAGCTATTTTCAAGATTTCTTATCCTCTCCCATAATTCAAATCCATTGCCTTCGTCAACATAGATCTCTGCGCTATAAATGACCAACTCGCTATTAGTCAACTCAAAAGACTGGTCAGCCAATCCACTTGAATAGCCCAGATTCTCTTCGATAGTTACAATCTGCAAGACTCTGGCTAATTCATCTCTTGTAAGAAGATCTGAAGGACTTGTATCCACAAATACATCTATGCCCTTGTCTTTTAATAAAGTTGTCTCTAAAATATAACGCTGATCATCTTCCATGTCAGCTATGCCTTGCGGAAGTTCCCTGTCCAGTCTTAACGTCTGAAACAGGATATCTACAAACAACAACTTTGTTATAGGGGCATATCTTACTGCCCCCCCCTCCCTGCAATGTTTCGCAGCCCTTAATAAGAATTCATTAACAGGTTCACATGGTCCTCTTTCAAGGCAGATAGCGCCTTCATTGGTCCTGCATCTTATCTTACACACATCTGCGCTTAATGGCTGAGCCATTAAAGACATAACTCCAATAACCAAAACAAGATAAATAATTTTTTTCATAACATCCTCCTATATTTTAACTTAATTAAAATCCTTTTATAATTCTTTAACTATTATACCAAAAAAAAGGGTTTTTTGCAAGCTAATTCCTCCCTAGTCTTTTAAATGCACATCTGCATATATGGCCAGCATTTCCTGGATCTTCCTGGGAGGCAAAATAACAAAATAATGGTCTATAATACAATGGGCCATCTCGTGAGCCAAGATCCCCTCTTTTACATCTCTTTCTGTTGTATATATCGTATTAGTCTTGTAAATATAAAAAGAGACTGCTTTATTTGGCTCGTTAAAGATCTCTTCATATACGGCATCTAAACCATTTCTGTTCTTATAAATCTTAAGTGTCACATTTATTTTCGATGGAAACATGTCTAATATATCTTCCACCCTGGCAAATATTGCATCGAACTTTTCTGCCACAGTTTCCTCTATTGATAAATCCACCTTTGTCCTGAATCTTCTTGGATTATAAAAATCCGAAAATCTTAGATTGATACGCCTGTTAATCGTCTTCAAATTAACCCCTTCTTCGTAAAAAATAGTGCAAAATCTACTGGAAAATACGCCCCATTCCGTCTCATAGCAATACGCAACGTCTGCCAGAAGCACTGTCAAGCAAACTCCTATTAATAAAATTTGAACTAATCTCATTCTCATATCAAAATAAGTTCACACTTTAACATTGTTGAAGTGCGAACTTAACGTTTTATCTTGAAATGCCCAAGTGCCTTTTTTAGATCTCTCTTGTCTTTCCTGAGCTCAGAAACAACCTTTTTTATATCCTCTTTTAAAAGCAGCTCATTGCTTGAAGAATCAGAAAGTTTTTCTATCAGATCGCCTAACTTTTCCGAGACATCAACTACCTTTAAAACGCCGGTATTAAGGTCATCTGTCATTTTATTGAAAGCTGTGACAAAATCCTGGAATTGATCCTTCTTTCTTATCTTAAGATCTGAAGAAAGTTCTCCGGAGCCAATCTTTTCGACTTGTTTTTCAAATCTATACATAGGGCCTACGACTCTATGCGTCATGAGAACCACTATGACAGAGGTTGCTATAGCAGTCAAAATACCCACTATTATCCCCCCAAACAACAGACCGGGAAGCAAGTAATCTGCCGTGCTTTTTACCACGAGTCTTGAATTCTCAAAAGACGTAGTAAGCGTCTCATTTGAAAGCGCGTAAAGGATTATGCCAAAAACAATACATCCAAGCGCGACCAATGCACAAAACTTCAATATAAATTCCGATTGGAATGCCTTGTTTATAAAATAATGCCTTCGTTTGTATCTCATAATCTCCTCCTTGTTTATTCTCTTTCCGATAACACTTCTTGTGAAAGTTCCTCGTTAATCTTTATACTTGCTCCTTTTCTTAATTCCTCTATCCACGTATTCATTGCCTCTGTCTCTTTTTTCTGTCTCAATGTCCTCTCTATATCTCTCTTTACTCTTGAAAAAGGTAATCTTTCTCCAGAATCTCTATAATATTCTTCTATCTCATTGTCGTATATATGAATAAAACCTGCTATCTCCTTGCTTTTTCTCTCGAGCAACAACCTCAAAAGAGCCTGCTCCCAATAACTTTCGATGCTTTTCATGAAATCCTTTTCCCTGTCAAGCCCCAGATGTTGCGCCTCCTGCAGTAAAATCTCTTTTTCTATTAATCTATCCAGATATTCCTTGCTTCTGCCTTCCTCTAAAAGTTCTGTTTCGTCATATGGCAGATTTCTCAGTTCATATTTCAAATCATCTACTGTCATATTGTACTTGTTCACTTTTGCTACTACTCGCTTATCGCCCCCCTCAGTGACACAAGAACATCCTGAAAAAATAAAACATGAAATCAGAATAACACAAAATATGTTCTTCATAAAAACCTCCGTTACCTCGCCCCTGCAGAAAAAAGGACAGCGGGTATTGTCTTTAATAAAATCTTAAAATCCAACCCTAAAGACCAATTATCTATATACTCCAGATCCATTCTCATCCATTTATCAAAATCAACATTATTCCTCCCATTTGCCTGCCAGAAGCATGTCAAGCCCGGTTTCATGCTAAGGCGCCTTCTTTGCCATACTTCATACTTGGCAACCTCTGTTGGAATAGGCGGCCTTGGCCCGACAAGAGACATGTTGCCTTTTAGTATATTAAAAAGTTGCGGTAACTCATCAAGACTGCTCCGGCGTAAAAACTTGCCAAATTTAGTAATGCGTGGGTCATTGCGCATTTTGAATACAGGACCGTCCATTTCGTTAAGAGAGCCCAAGGTATCTTTTTTCTTTTCAGACCCATTCACCATAGTTCTAAATTTATACATTACAAATTGTCTGCCATTAAGTCCGCTTCTTACCTGTCTAAATATAACCGGACTACCATAAAACCACTTTATGATAATACTTAAG
>CAYULJ010000083.1:0-7572 GCA_964445715.1 uncultured Planctomycetia bacterium | reverse complement strand
CCCTGGCTCCTAAAAGACACCATTTTCCGGGTATATTTCTGGATTCTTTTAGATATGGATTTCTCCAGCTCTTCACAAAAACTCCTGGAGTGTGGTCTAAAAAATAAAAATCTCTCGAAGGAATCCTATAAGGAAATACATTTCCATGCGTGGGTTCAACAGGGTTAAAGCTGATGCTCGTTACAACGCTTAGGCCTATATCATCATTTTCTGTAGTTTCGTAATATTTAATACCCAAAGGTGCCAAAAATTCTTTATATGGATCATCTATATCAAGCCTCTCCCACCTGTCTTCGACTTTGACCATAGGTATCCAAAAAGGCCTCCCGGCAATATTTAGCAAGCCACCACCTTCAAAGAGATATTGTCTTATATTATAAAAGGCATTACGTGGAAAGGCCTCGCCATAAGGCATGATGAGCAAGTCGAAATCACCAGGCTTCAAGCTACTCATTTGTGCGGAGTCCAGATAGGTTACAGAATAGTTCTTTGAAAGAGAGTCATGAAACCATGCGGGACTTAAAGAATCTGGCACAGAAATGCTCAAAAATCCCTCATCTTTAAATATCGCGATATTGAACCCCTTGATTAAACTGCCTTCAATAACTTTGTTCAGTTCGCTGATGTCATAACTAGGCCTTCCGTTGATTTTTATCTTTTCAATCTCTGAGATATAAGACTCAATAGCTAACCTCTCTAACTCATTATCTGCCAAGAGTCTCAAATCCACTAACAAGCTTAACGCTTTATCGCAAAACTCAACAAGCGATATATTCTTATCATAGGGGAAGAAATCATTCACTCTCTCTCTTTTCCAATAAAACATATAGACTTCCCGCAGTATCCTAAATGACTTTTGAGAAAACATCATTTTTATTTCTTCTTGTTTCGTTGATTTTTTTTGTACTTTTCGATCTATCTCTTTTAGCTCCGCTATCTTTATTTTATGCCTTTCACAAAGATCTCTGCCGATATCCAGTATTTTCATAGGGTCGATATCGACGGGCAAGATCAACGTCTCTCCTTTTTCCTTGATCAAACTATTATAAAAGTGCCTGAAATCATAAGGCAGATTGTGCTTTCTATTTATCAGTAAATCTATTGTTGCCAAATCTATCATCCCTCTTTCATCATGGGTATAATATATTGGCAAAATAATTCCTTCAAAAAAACCATCTGGGAGACCAGTAACAAAATTAATAAATTCAAAATTGCTTTCCAGTCCGAGCTCTATATCTTTGGACTTAAAAAAATCCCATAGATCAGCATAGTAACTATACTTAGGTTCGTGTCCTAATTTGCGTTGATCTAATGTCAAGAATGTTGCGTCATTATCTATGCGCATAATCTCATCTATCTTATTATCATTAATAGAAGTAACCAGAAAATTATTTTCGCTTGGATCATCATCTGATACAAGCCAGGCGATAACATGCGTTTTTAATAAATAATCCAGGGCGTTTAGCGTAAGATCCTTGGGTACTGTAAAGCCCAAGGTGCCTTTATTATCAATAAACCTTTGCATGTCTCCTTTTAGGATTTTTCCATTGATTTTCAGGCTTATAGAATGGGTCTCGGGTGTCTCCAGTCCTAATAAATTATATAAATGATAAGCTGCGATAGAAGAAGTACCGATCTCTGGTATTTCTAACCTTAAGAGCCATTTTCTGCCTAACTGGTCCCTCATGTAAAATTTAGGCCGAGCCCCTTTTTCAGGCCCAGAATCATCCAACGTAAAGGTCAATTTCTTAAAAACTTCATCTTCTAGGCTCATGTATTCCTGGTAGATCCTTGCAAGCTCGTTATATTTTCCACGAACCAGTTCTTCTGTGTCTGCGAGATTAATTTTTAAAACCTGTTTTAAATAATCATGGATAGCCAGCGCGACCAACCTACTGCCCTTATTATTAAAATGCAATTCGTCCGAAGCCATAAGATCTTTCGGTCTATTATCTTGAAAGATAGGGACCATGTCTAATGTATTGATGTTGTGCTCTTCAGAGATCTTTTTTATATCCGCATATCTCTTCTTCCATGCAGGTTTCCAATCTTCGAATCGCTTAGTTAAACCAAAGATGGTCACTAGAAAATGAATGTCGTTTTTATCTAAGACATCTTTTGTTTCCTGCAAATAAGAATTGGTGGCCTTCACTATTTCTTTATAATATTCGTTATTCTTTGAAAAAAACAACCCAGAGATAATGAATCTATACAAATTTGAATGCCTTAATAAAAACGGGCTTACCATAGGCATTATCTCTTTATGTGGATGGTAACTTACCAGGGTATTCCCTTCTCTTAAAACAAGAGGAGTGGAAATAAAATCATTCAAACAAAAACCCAAAATAACCATGTCTGGCTTGTATTTTAACCATTTCTCCTTTAAGGCACGGCAGGACTGCATAGTATTATATCCTGTCACCCCGCAATTCCAGACCTCAAATCTTTTTATACCTCTATTTTCATTCAATGCATTCTCGAGAATGTCAACGTAATCACTATGGGCTGTTGTTGAATCCCCTATACATAGAATTCTATAAGTATCCTTTGGTTTATATCTATAACGTTTCTTATCCAGCATCCCCAAGGAGTTGCTTTTAAAAATTTTTGGAAGATCTAAATTGGGCAAGGGCTCGTAGCCCAAGGTCTTTGACGGCTTAAAGACCGAAACATTTTTAGGGTCAGCCCATGTCTCTGTGGTATGATCGATAAAAGATTGGAACTGTGACGGATAAACGATCCGTAAGCATAACTCTAAAGCTAAAATTGTCAAGGCTATCGAAAAAACAATCAACGCTACTTTCTTATATGTAAAAAAATTCATGATAATTATCTTGTGTTTTTTATCTCAATAGATTTTTTATATGCCCTTAAAATATTTTCAGAGGTGACGGTCCAGTTATATTCTTCTTCTGCTCTTTTGCGGGCCAGCTGCCCTAATTCATGTCTCAGCTCTTTATTTCGAAGAGCTTCTAATATGCCTTCTGCCAAAGAACTAACGTCACCCGGTTTAGTCAAAATACCTGCTTTGCCAATCATATTAGGCACTTCACCTACATTGCTCGCCACTATAGGCTTACCTGAAGCCAGATACTCTACGACCTTTAAAGGGCTTTTACATAAAGTGACCTCGTTTTCTTCAAAACATGCCACGCAGACATCTGCAGCAGCTATGTATTCAGGTACCTCCTCGTGCAAAACCGCTCCGGCAAAGATAAGGTTTCCGTCGAGATTTAAACTGTCTGCTATCTTTTTTAACTCTCTCGCCTGATAGCCATCTCCTACTATCATAAAAGATGCGTCTTTTTTGTAATCATTTATCAGTTTTGCAGCAACCTCTATAAAAGTCTTGACGTACTGTCCGCCATGCAATTGCCCTAAATACAACACCAGGGGTTTATCTATGGCGTGCCTCTGTCTTACAGCTTTACCAGAGATATTAGGGTTAAATCTTTCAACGTCAGCTCCCACATGGGCATCGAATATCCTGTCGCTCTTTACTCCTAGTTTTTGACATTCGACCTTAAGCCTATTGCTGGCACAAGACACAGTATCAACGATCCTGGGAATCGTCCTTTCGAGTAAATTTAAAAAATGCCAGATAAGGCTTCTCAGCGCACCGGGCTCAGTAGAGACCTCATATATCTTTAGCTCCCAATCATCCCAATCATAATGAATCGGTTTGTTCTTTAAGATAGCAGTTATAATGGCTGGCAGTGCCGCATGATAGAAACATTTTTGGAAATGTATGATATCAGCGTCTTTTGCCAATTTGTAAACCTTTATAATATTTGATATCAAAACACGAGGACCGTGCTTTCTGGAAAGAGGGATAATATCTATCTCTTCTATTTTGTTCGCAGCACCCTGCTTGTCGCCATTTACGGGAAAGTACAGCAGCTTTACGCTATGCCCCTTTATGATGAATTCCTTTGCCATGTACACAACGCGCACTGTCCATGGTTCAGTCTTCGAATATATGTCATGAGGATGAATCATCAATATATTCATATCATCCGCCCGGAAAGATAAGTATGTTTTTAATCCTTTTGAGAAGATACAGAAACCCATCCATCAGCATACATATTATAGTTAGATATAAGATCCTGAACATCTTTAACGCCATATAATCAATAGTATTTGTATAAATCGTATTTCTTTAACTCATTTAGTGTCTTGATGATAGTCTGATGGTTATCGCAGTGATCGCAATGTTCGTCATATAGCACCTGGTTATTAGCAAATCTGGCGTCCCTGTTTTCTTTTAAGTGCTTCGCTTGTCTCCTCCAGCGCCAATAATCAACCGAGTTCCAAGTATCTCTGAAGGATTTCTTGTCCAAATAACCTACGGTGCGCAGATGACAACAAAAACTCATATCATATTTAGCGGGTATCAGATTGAAATACCAACCAATGGTGCAACCGTTATTCAAAAAGAAATCCTTGGACCATGCGCCGGTCTTTTCATCGTAATGATTCAACTGAAATCCGAAATTATCCACAAATTCTATGTTTTTCTTCTTTAGTATCTCAGAAATAGCCGGTATTTGGCTTTTTATTGCCTCTATCTCTTTTGGTTTAAGCTGCAAAAACCTGTTCATTGCGTCTAGCCTTATAAGGTAAAAACGCACTGCATCAGTGACTATATTCGCGTCCATTTTGGCCATCTCAACGAGTTCGTGGTAATTCATATTATGTATGACATGGCTGATAATAAGCCTGGGTCTATCCTTACCGAGTTTTCTCCTTAAAGACATGAACTTCTTAAGATTATCCCTTATCTTATAAAATGTCTCCTTTGGCTGTACTGATGCGATCTTTTCATATACCTCGGGCGTCCCCGCAGGAAGGCTGCAATATATTTCATTCACATCCAGATCTATTATCTCTTTTGCTTTTGCCTCATTAAGCAGTATCCCGTTCGTAAAAAATAAGATCCCCATGCCTTTACCTCGAGCATATCTAAGCATGGGCATGAACTTGTCATACATCAATGGTTCACCGTCGCCCTGCAGTATTATCCCATCTACCATCATATCTGAAGCATCGTCTATGATGCCCTTAAAGATATCAAAATCAAATTTACGCTCGAGAAATTCATTAGGATGTTTTACTTCAGGCGTATGTACCCAGCAATGCTGACACTTTGCATTGCACCTATGGAATGGATCGAACACTATAGTCTGCGGACCAATAAAAACCTGCTCGCTTATTACGCCTAAAAGCCTCAAAAGGTCTTTTTCTCTGTCAGGATTAACCTGGGCATGCAGCCCTACCGTATCAAGCATCTCCATTAACTTATCATCATGAAAAACAATAGTTATCTTATCGGTATCTACGTGTCTTTTTACTTCTTCAACATACTTGATAAAATGCTTGGACAGATCTTTTACCGGAAAAACCTCGAGCTTCACCGAAGACAGGCCTGTCTTTTTACCTATAAGCGACATGCAAAACTCGGCGATTTTATCCAAGCGGGCAAAGTTATATCTGGAAATACCTATGATTATCTTTGCAGTGCCGCCTTTTTCAGAAACAGACTTTATATTCTTCACGCATTTACTAAAACTACCTGTATTTCCTGTTATTCTATCATGCAGTTCTTTAAAATCTCCAAATATGCTAAATTTACCACATCGTCTAGTAGTTACAGCTTCTTTTGTCTTTATAGTCATCTTTGGATCAGTAGTCATATCATAAGCGAATAAAGTCTTTAAATATCTCGGTATTTTATAGGGTTTTAAGATCAGTTTTTTAAGGTTCTTCAAGATGTCGGATTTCATCTCAGTTGAAAAAATGCTCATTTTTTTACCTAGGCTACTAGCCATGTTTCTACTCATACCCAGCCATCTGCGTAGCAATTAACCATGCCGGCACAGTTTTTCTTGCAAAGTTTTATTTTTTTTCTCACATGATCTGCTTTTTGTGATGTCCATATCTCTTTTATATCGCATTCTTTAATATTCCCTATGGGCTCCATTTCGCAACATAAATACACATCTCCGCGAGGATTAAGATGTATAATGCCTTCGCCCAGATTACAGGGCACGGCTTTTATGAAACTCTCAGGATCAGAAAAATATGACTTAAACCCTTCTAACTGCCCTATGGGGTTGTCTATATTGTGTCCCTTTTTCTTTAACTTGATAAGCTCATCTATGACACCCTGCGCCTGCGATATATCCCTGGGCCATAGAAAACTGTATTCCTCTTTTTTATACCACTCGGGATCCACAGGTAGCATATTAGGCCGCGTAATAGCCATTAATGAAACCGTAAAATGTTTATTATGCGTCCACTTAACAAGATCCAGGATATCATCCAGATTAGGGCCCATAATAATAGTCTGAATAGTCAAATTCTGTAATCTCCCTCTGTAAGCAGTGAATTGCTCCAGAGAATTCATGACTTTTTTGCAAGCCCCTTTTGTCCCGCGCAAAAAATCATGGTTTTTCTCATTCAGGCTATCCAGGGACACAGCCAAAAAGCTAAGCCCTGAATCCGCTATTCTTTTAGCTACCCCATTATCGAGCAAATAACCGTTCGTAACCAAAGAAAACTTGAAACCTTTTTTAGCGATAAACTCGACGAGATCGAGCATGCCTTCTTTTAAAAGCGGCTCGCCGCCTGAAATATTCATTTCAAAAGGCGTATCGACAAAATCTCTTAGAGAAGCAATGAACCTGAACAACTCTTCTATCTTGATTTCTTCGGGATCACTGTCAGTCTTCCAATAATTACACATCTTGCATCGGAACATGCACTTATGCGAGACCTCAATAACACAAAAACTCGGTTTCTTAATATTATCTTTTTTCATATTCTTAATCCTGGGGAAAAGCGCAGATAAAATTTATTACGCAACATCTCTTACCTGGACCGCGAATATCTATCTTTTTCCTTATCTCATTCGCCTTTTCTGAAAACCAAAGCTCTTTTAAGTTATCCTCTCTAATATTGCCCAACACATCGCCGCTAAGATACATGATCCCGTTCTCATCCAGATCTACTACGTAATCATGCACGCGGTATTCTGTCTCTCTCATAAAACGCTCAGGATTTGTATAATATTCCTTAAATGCGTCCAACTGAGAGATAGGATTCCATATTTTATAGCCACTCTTTCTTAACCTCTTTAACTCGTCCACGACCCTGTATACCTCCTTGGTATTTTGAGGCCAGAGCTCTTTGTATGCAGGACTTTTGAACCAGTTTTCCCGCTCTTTGACAAGACCTGTTTCTAAGAGAGCCAAAAAAGATATGTTTTGAAACATCTTATTGTTATTGACCCATTCTGTAAGCCCTATTATCTCTTTTAAATTCTTCTCCATTATTATAGTCAAGATAGTCAATGTCATATCCTGACTGCAATACTTGGCGAGAAGATCGATCCCCTTCATCGCCCTGGAAAAGACGTCATCTCTTCCTCTAATATAATTATGAGTCTCTGGATTTAAGCTCTCCAGCGATATCGCAAGCACGTTTAAGCCTGAATCAGCTATCCTTTTAGCCATATCTTCATCTATAAGGTAGGCATTTGTAGAAATTATAGACCTAAATCCTTTTTGCGAG
>CAYULJ010000082.1:0-7746 GCA_964445715.1 uncultured Planctomycetia bacterium | reverse complement strand
CTGGGCCTTAAGGAGCGGGTGTTCGTAATTCAATGTGTAAGAAACCCTGAACTGGTTATCAGGCAGAACCATAATAACGGCACCGTCGTCTTCTACCCAAATCGGCGACTTAACCTGGAATATCTTTTTTGGAATATCTTGTTTCTCTATGCCGGCCTTTTTCAAAGTCTCCACGAAACTCTTTGCGCTTCCGTCCAGACCAGGAAGTTCAGGCCCGTTTATCTCGATGAGTATGTTGTCAATGCCAAGCGCCCACAAAGCTGCCATGAGATGTTCTATAGTATGCACCTCTACAGAGTTATTGCAAACAGATGTCCTCCTCGGACTCTTATCTTGGTCCAACACTTGATGGATATCCGCCTTGATCATAGGAGAATCCTTCACATCCACTCTTATAAAATTTATTCCTGTGTTTGTCGGAGCTGGCTTAAACTTTAGATCAACATCAACGCCTGTATGAAGCCCTGTCCCGCTGAGTCCTATAGATTTTTTTATTGTTCTCTGCTCCATGTTTTCCTCTTATGATTAATGGATTAGCCTTTTTTCTCGGATTTGAATCTGCTGATTTCTTCTTCCAAGGCCTTTACCTTTTTATATAGATCAGGAAGGTTCTGAACACATGCATTGATCCTCTTTGCAACTGTGTGCGGCTTTGCAGGAAAACCAGAAACGCATGAATTTGACGGGATGGTTTTTGTCACACCGGCCCTTGCAGCAATAACAACATTATCGCCCACAGAAACATGTCCTATTATACCGGCCTGGCCTGCTAGCGTAACATTATTTCCCACGGTAGTCGAGCCTGATATCCCGCTCTGGGCAACGATTATGGAATGCTCTCCTATCACGACATTATGCGCTATCTGGACTAGATTGTCTATCTTTGTGCCTTTCTTTATCAGGGTCTTGTCGAAGCGCGCTCGATCAATAGTGACATTAGCTCCTATCTCGACATCGTCTTCTATAATAACGCTTCCTATCTGCGGAATTCTCTGGTGGACGCCCTGGACAGTTGAAAAACCAAAGCCGTCGCTGCCTATCACTGTGCCACCATGTATGATCACTCTATTGCCTATGAGCACACGCTCTCTTATTATTACATACGGATATACAGCACAGTCCTTGCCTATCTTTGTGTGATGGCCGACATAAGCGCCTGCGTATAAAATCGTATTGTCTTTTATCTCGACATTATCTTCTATAACAACATATGCCTGAATAGCCACATTACGGCCGATCTTTACTCTCTCTCCTATCACTGCAGTAGGGTGAATGCCCCTGGGTTTCTTGGTTTCATTCGGGGCCATAAGAGAGACCATCTTTGCAAATGCTATAGAAGGATTTTCAGTGCGTATGATAGGCTTTGGGGCGCTCTCTACATCTTTAGAGGTGATTATAGCAGACGCCCTTGTCTGATTCATCAGAGAGACATATCTGGAATTTGCAACAAAGGTAAGGTCACCCTTTCTTGCCTCTTTTATCCCACAGATACCGGTTACAACAGTATTCTTGTCCCCAACGATCTCGCCGCCAATTATCGCTGCTATCTCTTCTAGTGTCTTTTTCATGTCTCAAGCCTCAGTCTTTATTTCTTGTAATTCTTATTCAGGATCTTTATGATCTCATCCGTAATATCCAGTGTCTTGCCACCGTATAACAACACGCGGTCGTTCAATATAATCGAATATCCGTTGTTCTCCCCGTATTTCTGTATGACAGCGTTCATCTCCTTTAATATATCCCTGACCATGTCATCTCGCTCTTTAGTGAGCTCGCTCTTTGCTTCCTGGTCAAACTCCTGTAGAGAACGAATTTGAGTCTCTATGTCTTCTTCCTTTTTGCCTTTTGCCTTCTCATTCAAAAGCTCGGCTTCATCTCTCAGTTTTCTTATCTGCTTCACTATCTTTTCTCTTTCCTGTTGCTTTATGTCTCCTCTTTTCTCCAGATCCTTATCAAAGTCCTTTGTCTTTTGATATTCATCAAACGACTTTGAAAGATCCACGAAACCGATCTTTGCCTCTTGGGCAAACGCTAAGCCTGAAAATAAAAATAACCCGATCAATGCAACTGTCAAAATCTTTCTCATCTAACCCTCTCTCTGTATCTTAACTTTACACTTTAACAATGTTAAAGTGTAAAGTTAAGCCCCTACAATAAGTTCGCTGTTTTAAAATCCTCTGCTCATACTAAAGTGAAACCTGCCTGTATCTTCCTGCCACTCTTCAGCATTTAGAGGAAAACCATAATCTAGCTTCACAGGGCCTATTGGCGTATTGATCCTGACGCCTAAGCCAGCGCCTGCCTTAATACCCTTTGTAATACGGCCGTTTATTGGTTCGCTGTCAGGCCTGGCCCATACGTTTCCAGCATCGACAAACGCCGCGGCCTTTATATTCTGTATTATAGGAAAAATGAGTTCGGCGTTGGCCACTGCTATGGTACCACCACCCACAGGGTCTCCGGACGTATCCTGAGGTCCGACATCGCGTTCTTTATATCCGCGTATGGTATAAGTGCCTCCGGCAAAAAATCTTTCAAATATAGGAACCTTTCCCGAATCACCATAAGAGCTGACAACGCCGCTTCTTAATTTTAACTCGAGAACGAATGGGCCTATCTCAGAATAATGACTATTGGAATTGAAAAACTTTGCAAAATCCCTGTCCCCACCTATAAAACCGCCTGCTATCTCAAACGACCCACTCGTTATATATCCTGTCTTAGGAGCGAATCTATTGTCCCTCGTATCCCTTGTCAACTGAAAGAACACGCTGCTAACTGTATTTTTACCTGCCTCATCCAGTAGCTCGTTGGACGCAGAAGCAGAAAGATCTGATATGTCGACTGTCTCGAGTCTGTATATAAAATCGCCTCTCATGTATTCTGTAAATTCCTTGCCCAGCCTAAGGGCTCCGCCCTGTCGCTCTTCGTCATACGCGTAACCAGTGGAGCCACTCCTGTTCTTTTCGCTGGCATAGAGATCAAAGCCCAAAGAAAAAGGATAATCTAAAAACCAGGGCTCGGTCCAGCTCAAAAGATAATTCTTGCGCACACTGCCGAATTCACCCCTGAGCTTAAGATCCTGCCCATCACCAGTGAATGTCGGAAAATTTAAAAGGTCAAAATTGCGCTGCTCTATCTCTACAAAACCAATGAGTCTGTCAATAGAGCTAAAGCCTCCGCCAAAACTAAACTCTCCTGTCTTGGACTCTTTTACCTCTACGACCATATCCTTCTTATTGGGGACTTCTGTGTCTTCTACATCAAATGTTATGTCCTCGAAAAAGCCAAGGTTATAGAGCCGCTCTTTGCTCCTCTTTAATTTTTTGCCGTCATACTGCTCTCCTGGATCTATTCTTAGTTCTCTCCGAATTACAATATCTTTTGTTTTAGTGTTGCCTTTTATACTTATTTTATTCACATAGCAAATCTCACCTTCGATAATATTATAAATAATGTCTACTCTATCTGTTTCAAGATTCAATAGCGTATCAGGTTTTACCTTAGCCATTATATAACCTTTACCAAAATAATATTCCTGTATACCTGAGACATCCTGATGTAAAGCCATCTCAGTAAAAACATCGCCGGGTCTCATATCCAAAAGCGCTTTCAGTTCTTCTTGAGAAAAAACAGAATTACCAGCCATCTTTACGTCGCCTGCTATATACTTCCTGCCCTCTTCGAGGCGCACCACGAGCTCTATCCATTTCTTATTCTTCTTCTCCTGGGATACCACCTCGTAACTCGCCTCTGCATCAAGATAGCCTGAGGTCTTATAAAAATGTTTCAACCTTTCCATGTCATCGTCTGCAACATCCTTCTTGTAAACACCTGACCTGAAAAACCCTGACGTCCTGCTCTTCATGACCTTTATAAGACGCCTGTCACTGAAAGCAGTATTTCCGATTATCTTTATCCTTCTGACTACGGCCCGCGGGCCTTCTTCGATGACAAAGACCACACTTGCTGTATCTAGCTCCTCATCTAGTTCCAGTCTATAGGTTACCTTTGTCCAAGGATAACCTGCGCGCTTATAAAGGTCTTCTATGTTCTCTGTGTCCTTTTTAAGTCTCTTCTCATCTGCAAATTCATTGAGTTTTGTCTCTATGACTGTCTTCAGTTTCTCTTCTTTGTAATATTTATTGCCGATAAATTTTATTGAAGAAAGCGAAGACTTCTCTGTAACCGTAAAGACAACGCCTACTCCGCCTTCTACATCTTCTGTCTCAACTGTTACGTCACTAAAATATCCTATGAGATAGAGCCTCTTTATATCTTCGTTGACCACTCTCTCTAGAAAAAAATCACCCCTTTTTGTCTTTAATTTTGAAAGAATCTTGGCCGCAGAGACGGTTTTATTGCCTCTTACGTCAACGTATTTGATGAGCTTTTTAGAAGCATCTTCTTGGGCAGAAACACTGCGGAGAGGAAAGAATAATGCCGAGAAAAAAGATATGATTAATAATATATAGAAGGCCCTGACCGCCCTTTTCTTATTCATTATTATCAACGAATATATCATATATGTATATATATGTCAACGCCTTAAGTTCACACTTCAACAATGTTAAAGTGTGAACTTAAGCGCTATGCCTGCAAAAAATAACATTTACTCTAAGACCTCTTCGCCTACCATTGCAAGGTTTTCAAACCTTGCGTATTCTTTTATAAATGTAAGCTTGAGCGTTCCAACAGGCCCGTTGCGCTGCTTTGCAATAATTACTTCTGCTATCCCTCTGTTCTCTTCTGTTGGATTATAATATTCTTCTCTTAAAAGCAGGCCTACGAGGTCGGCATCCTGTTCTATGGCTCCTGATTCTCTCAGATCTGATAGCTGAGGTCTGCGATCCTGTCGCGACTCAACTGCCCTGGAAAGCTGACTCACAGCGATAAGAGGCACTCTTAGCTCTCTTGCAAGCGCTTTTAAAGAACGCGATATCTCTGATATCTCCTGCTGCCTGTTCTCTGAGCCAGGCAAGCCCTGCATGAGCTGCAAGTAATCAACTATTATAAGTTGGATGTCATGTTGGGATTTTAATCTTCTTGCTTTTGCGCGTAATTCCAAAACAGACAGGCCTGCGGTATCATCTATAAAGATAGGGGCCTCTGAAAGTTTTCCAGCAGCATTTGTCAGCCGCGGCCAATCAGTCTGAGAGAGAAAACCGGTCCTTACGTTGTGCGCATTTACTCTGGCGTGCGAACACAGCATCCTCTGGACCAATTGTTCCTTTGACATTTCAAGACTAAAAATAACTAGAGGTGTTTTCCCTACCACTCCTACGTGTTCTGCAATGGATGTCATAAACGCGCTCTTTCCCATAGAAGGCCTTCCTGCAAATATTATCAGATCCGAAGGATGCAACCCTGCAGTCAGACTGTCAAAATCAGAGAACCCAGTCGCTATACCAGTGACATGGGCTTTTTTCTGATACAACATGTCTATGGTTTCTATGCTATCTTTTATTATCTCTTTAATCGGCGCAAAATTTGTGTCTACTTTTTTAGAGGAGATTTCAAATATAGTCCGCTCTGCCTTATCAAGGATCTTCGCGACATCGCCCTGCGGTTCGTAGCTCTCGGTTATGATGTTTGTTGCAGTGTGGATGAGATTGCGCAATATGCTTTTTTCTTTTACTATGTTCGCGTAATGCTTTACGTTTGCAGCTGTCGGCACCTGAGTCGTAAGACTCGTGATGTATGACGGTCCTCCTAGTTTATCAAGGTCCTCTGTCTTTTTTAACTCTTCAATAAGAGTCACTATATCAATAGCCTTGTTATTGGCATATAATTTCAAAATGCAATCGAATACCCTGCGATTCTTCTCATTATAAAAACAAGAGCTGTCCAATAACTCTATGGCATCTGCTATGGCGTGCTCTTCTATAAGCATCGAGCCCAGGACGCACATCTCCGCTTCTAGATTTTGTGGCGGCATCTTCTCCAGGCTAAGATCTACTTTATCCATTGAATCCCTCGCTTAAGTTTACACTTCAACAATGTTAAAGTGTAAACTTAAGCCTTTGCGCGACTCCGCGGTTATTTTTTTACCACCCACACCTTTACTTCACCCGCAACCTCTGGGTGAAGTTTTACGGCAACATGATATACACCCAGTTTCTTTATGGGCTCATCCAAGATTATCTTTCTCTTGTCTATTGAAAATCCCTCTTCTTCGAACGCGGTGGCGACATCTTGCGTTGTCACACTACCGAAAATCTTATCGTCGTCACCTGCTTCGACTGCTATGGTGCAGGAAACAAGTGATATTTTATCTTTAAGTTCCTCGGCGAGCTTCCTTTCTTTCGCAAGAGCCGCTATCTTCTTCCTTTTAATATCCTCTATGATCTTTAGATTCGAATCCGTCGCCGGTTGTGCCAATTTTCTCGGAAACAAAAAATTCCTAGCGTAGCCTTCCTTTACCTGAACGATCTCGCCCATAGTGCCAAGCTTCTGAATATCCTCTATTAATATGACTTTCATGCTCTCTCCTTGTAAATGGTGCTATTCACTATCTACTATTCACTAATTATTCACCGACAAATGGCAAAAGTGCAATGTGCCTTGCTCTTTTTATCGCAACGACTAACCTTCTCTGGTGCCCTGCACAATTTCCAGTCATGCGACTTGGTAAGATCTTGCCTTTTTCAGTAATATACTTTCTCAGTTTATGAATATCTTTATAGTCTATGTTATCGACCTTATCCACGCAAAACTTGCAGAACTTTTTTCTAAAAAACCTGTCCTTTTGAGGCCCTCTTTTCTTTTTCTGAAACCTATCCCTGCCCCTTCCTCCTCCACTTCCACTCCCTCTCCCTCTTCCGCTTCCGCTTCCTCTTCCGAACTGTGGCATTTTTTTCTCCTCTTAGATTCTTTTAAAACGGTGTTATGTCGTCCATTTTCATATCTGGACTTACGCTGGTTTCTGCGACTTCTGCCTTTTGCATGCCTTCTGCGTCACTCCCTGGTCTCGGCCCGCCTAAAAACTGCACCCTGTCCGCAACTATATCAAGCGTGCTTCTCTTTTGTCCATCCTGCTCCCATGAGCGGTACTGCAAACGGCCCTCTATAAACACGAGCCGGCCTTTGCTCAGATGCTGGTTGCAGCTCTCTGCCTGTTTCCCAAAGACTACTATGCGCACAAAACACACCTCGTCTTTTTTCTCGCCTTGTTGCGTGATGAATCTCCTGTTTACTGCGAGGCCAAACGAGGTCACAGGAGCTCCGCTAGGCACATAACGCAATTCTGGGTCTCTTGTAAGATTTCCCATTAGAAATACCTTGTTCAAATTCGCCATCTAATCCTCCTTTTTACAGCTTTACTATAAGCTCTCTGACTATTGATTCGTTGAGGCTGAATGCCTTCTTTATTTTAGCTATAGCATCGGGTTTTATATCAAAAGTCATAAGACAATAAATCCCTTCTTTGTACTTTTTTATCGGGAAAGTAAGTTTTTGCTTTCCCATCTCCTTTATCTCTTTCGGCGAACTATTATTTTTTTTCAATATGTCCTTCACCTGGCCCAACACCTTTTCCGCCTCTTCCTTGTTAAGATCTGGCCTAAAGATAAACATGCCTTCGTAAGACTTCATTGGAACCTCCGTTTAATTAAATCTATTCATTGCTACATTGATGCCCTGCTTTATCCAACACTCACAGACCTCTGTGGCGCGGCTTACAATGCCTGGCAATGCCTTTTGTTCTGTCTTTGTAAATCTGGACAAGACGTATTGAGAACGGTCTCT
>CAYULJ010000081.1:0-7759 GCA_964445715.1 uncultured Planctomycetia bacterium | reverse complement strand
TGATAGATAAACAGATAAAGGACCTCGTTGAAACATCCGAAAAAAAGATCAGGGCATCTCGCATAAAAAATGTAAAAGACGTTAGGAAACATCCGGATAGACTGATCGTCTTTTCTAAAGGCATGCAGGAAAAAAGAATGCAACTGCGTCGATTTCTAATGGAAAATTTATATAAAAATTTCAGGGTGACCCGTATGTCTGACAAGGCCAGAAGGTTCATAACGGATCTTTTTAATGTCTATCTTGAAAAACCTGAGCAGCTCCAGCCTTCTGACCAGAAAAAGATCGAAAAATATGGCTCTCATAGAGCCATATGCGATTACATAGCCAGCATGACAGATAGATGCGCCCTGGACGAATATAAAAAATTATTTGACCCCTATGAAAAAGTCTAATAACAACGAAAAACAACAATTCTTGCTAGAATTTAGCAGATCATCTTCTATCTTATTGTTCAAATGCGCTCTTTCGGAAATCACAAAGAAGCGCATACAATGCCTGTTCTTTGACTCAAACCTCAAGCCTGTCACTAAGAAGAAAAAAGTCCATGAAGGCATCACAAAGGCCTTAAAAAAACTTAAATCGCAACGCTTGAATAAAACGCAGAATTTACAATGTTCTTGCGGCAAGACCTGCGTCTTTTTACCGATAATTCAGGACGAAAACCTGTACGGATACGTAGCAATGATGCACCTGGATCACGAGTCAGAAAAAAAAGATATAATCCTCTTTAAATCAATTATAGATGTGGCCTTAAAGGAATTTCAAAAAGAACAAGAGCTTGTCAGATTATACGATACCATCAGGCCGAGGGCAATTGCCTTATCTACGATCCACACTATACACAGACTTATAAGCTCTACCCTGGATCTTACTGAATTGATAGAAAGGATCACTCGATTGACCTCTCAGGTAATGAGAGCTAGGTACTGCTCTATAATGCTTCTCGATAATTCAAGGAAGCATCTTATAACAAAAGCAGCCACTGATCTAAGGAATCACGCCAACAAAAAAAATGCAAGACTCAAAAAGATAAAAGTAGGAACGGGCATAGAAGGCAAGGTAGCAAAGACAGGAAAAACATTTATGTCGCGAAATACCATATGCGTTCCACTTGTGGAGGAGGATATAATAGGCACTATATGCGCCAAGAATAAAATAAAAAACACGTCTTTTACTAAATTTGACATGGAGATATTGCTCACGCTTGCCGAGCAGGCAGTGATAGCCATAAAGAATGCCCAATTATACGAAGAGCAGGACAAAATGGCATACGGCAGCATCAAATCGCTCGCCGCTCTCTTGGATGCAAAATCTCCAAACACATACACTCATTCAGAGATCTTTGTCAAAATAGTTCTTGCCATAGCCGAGGAGATGAAGCTTCCTAGAGAGGAGATCAGGAATCTACGTTATGCTGCACTCTTGCCCGATACCGGAAAATTCAGCATACCAGACGAGATATTAAAAAAACGCGGCCGTCTATCGCGAGAAGAATTCGGGATCATAAAACGACAGCACCTTGAAAGCCTTAAAATATTGCAACCTCTTGAATTTTTAAAGCCTTCTATGCCTATAATCATGCATCATCACGAAAGATACGATGGTTCAGGATACCCAAAAGGGTTAAAAGGAGAGGAAATACCCCTGGGCGCAAGGATCATGACTGTTGCTGATGCGTATGAGGCAATGATCTGTTCCAGGCCTTATAAAGACCGTAACATAACCATATCGCAAGCTCTAAAAGAAATAGAAAACAACAAAGGGGCCCAATTCGACCCGAATGTGGTAGATGCTTTTATTTCGATTGCAAAGAAACCTGAATTTAAAAGATTACTCCAGATAAAATGAAAAATATTAAAGGTTTATTCAAAAATGATGTGACTAAAAAAATATTGTTCTTCTTTAATGAAAATCCTCATTCTATCGATACTGCCAAAGGTATATCTGTATGGATAGGTTGCGACCTGGAGTCTGTGCAAAAGGCCTTGAGCAAGCTCGTCAAAGAAGGAGTGCTGATAAATCATAAGACAGCAACGACTAACGCGTATTCTTATACAAATCAAAAAAACATAATAAAGGCCATTGAAAAATACGTAAAAACCAAATAAGTCATGAATTTAAGATCAAAAAATACGGGAGAAAGAGATCTTTTTGAGCAAATTCCGGTAGCTGATAAAAAAATAAAGAAAAAAACAGCGCCTTTTCTTTCTCGCATAAAAAATAGGACTACTTATCCTTTTGAAAACATAGTCCTTATAACCATATTTTTCATGATGTCATGCATTGCAGCGTTCTCGCTAGGGGTTGAAAAAGGAAGAAGAGAAGCCAATATCGTCAGCATAGAAGGTGAAGGGTTAAGGGTTAAGGCAAAAAAAATAAATATCGCTGAAGTGCAGACTGAGATAGCAAAACCTAATACGGCTTATAAATACGTAATACAGCTAGCTTCCTTTAAAGAGAGCATGGCAGCAAAAAAAGAAATCGCAGCATTAGAGAAACTTGGCTATAACGCTGACATGAAAAAATCAGGGAGCTACTATCAAGTTTACATAGGTTTTTTTGATAATAAAAATGGCGCGGATAGGCTGCGCGATAAACTAAAAGAACGGTACAAGGATTGTTACATAAAAAGACTATGAGGAGGCGACAATGTCACAACACCCTAGTTTAAAGACTTCACGATCAGGAAAAAAACACAGGAGTACATTGAAAAGGTTTGAGAAATTTTTTACCTTAAAAGAAAAAGGCATATTAAAAGAGGGTGATTCCGTCTTTGGCATGCCGAAGCTAAAAATAGTAAAGACAAAGGTCAAGAAGGAAAAAGCGGAAGAAAAGCCAGAAGAAGCACAGGCAGCTGGTACTGAAGTCCAGGGCACGACTCCAAAAGAAGCTGCTCCTAAGGCAGACAAAAAGACAGATAAAAAAGAAGAAAAGAAAAAATAAGTATATATTCAACAATGTTAAAATTAGGGACAGACACCTATTTTTTCACTACCTATTTTAGAAAATCAAGAAAAATAGGTGTCTGTCCCTAATTTTTAATCCCAAAAAGGAGCTAACCATGAGACTTGTAAGAACAGGGGTTCTAATATTAGTGCTTTCTTGTTTCTTCTGCGATACGCTCTACGCAAATACAGACGCAAACGCAACGGATGCGGAAGAAAAATTGCCCAGAATAGGCTTTATAAAAAATAAGGTCTCTAATGTAAGGGCAGGGGATAATATTAATTATGAAATATTATGCAAATTAGAAAAAGGGGACCCTGTTAAACTAATAGACAAGCGCTACAGTTGGTACAAAATCAATCTGCCCAGAGAGGCCTATGTATACATTAAAGACGACTATGTTGACCTAAATTATGAAAAAGGTAAAAAAATAGGCGAGGTCAATGCATTGCGCGTAAATTTAAGAGCAGGCCCAGGTACAAAATATTCCATACTCGGACAGGTCTCTAAGCCAGAATCGCTGCGCGTTATATCAAAGGAAGAAGGAGGGTGGTATAAAATCGAGCCTCCTCAGGGAACCGGTGGATGGGTGCATTCTAAGCAGATAGCCCTTAGTTTTGTTGAAAAAGACGAGATCAAGAAAATCGAACAAGTCGAAGAAAAAAAAGACGCGGTAACAGTAGCAAAAAAAGAGACCTCGCCCAAGATCAAGAGAAAAGGGTCAGAAAAAATAAAATTAGAAAGAATGCCAGGACCTTCTCTATCAGGAGGCAACTTAACATTTTCTAATAAAAATAAATAATGCAGTTCATATTAACCCTTTCCATTTTTTTCTTTGCAGTAGTGATCCATGAATATGCGCATGGCTGGATTGCGTGGAAACTAGGGGACTGGACAGCCAAGAAAGCAGGCCGACTCACGCTCAACCCTCTATCGCACATCGATCCGATAGGCACTGTATTCCTTCCACTTTTACTGTTAGTTACTCGGTCTCCGGTTGTATTCGGCTGGGCAAAACCAGTGCCAGTAGATTTCCGTAGCCTAGGAAATCCAAAAAAAGATATGGTATGGGTCGGATTGGCCGGCCCTACGGCAAATATATTTTTCGCGATTTTGCTGTCTTTTATATTGAAATTTTTTGTTTTAACCGGCAATCTCCTGTTAATAGATGTCCTCAATACGGCTATAATAATAAATCTTGTGCTGGCAATATTCAATATACTCCCGATCCCGCCCTTGGATGGATCCAGAGTGCTTATGGGGATATTGCCGAGAGAATTCGCTATTCGATACGCAAAGTTAGAGCCATACGGTTTTATTATTATATTTGGCCTGCTTTACCTGGGATTAATAGGAAGTGTTATTTGGCCACTCGTAATGTACTTTGCAGCACTTTTAGGTGTAAATAATGGTGCTTAAGTTTACACTTTAACAATGTTAAAGTGTAAACTTAAGCGAGCAAAAAATAAAACGGGTCGCAACATAACATTGAAAGCATTGAAAACACATGAAAAAAATACGGGTAAATCTCGGCAGAAAAAATTACGATATCATAGTCTGTAGTAAGGGTCTTGCAAAACTTGGCGCCACTCTTAAGAAAATCGATATAGGCACGGATGCCGTAGTAATAACCAACCACTCTGTCAAAAAGATCCTAGGCAATTCAATCAAGAAATCCCTGACCTCAGCAGGATTCAACGTAAATTTTCAGATAATACCTGACTCTGAAAAAGCCAAATCACAAAAGTGCTGCATAAGCCTCCTCAATAACATATCCAAGATCGATGGCACATCCCGCAGGATATTCATCATTGCGCTGGGCGGCGGCGTAACAGGCGATCTAGCCGGATTTGTAGCGAGTATATATAAAAGAGGGATACCGTATATACAGGTACCGACGACTTTACTGGCGCAGGTCGACTCGGCAATAGGAGGCAAGGTTGCGATCGACCTGGAGGTAGGCAAAAATCTGGCTGGTGCCTTCTACCAGCCACGCCTTGTCTTTAGCGACGTTTCTCTATTGAACACCCTTCCAAAAAAAGACCTGGTGTCAGGCCTGGCAGAGGTCATTAAATATGGCGTCATAAAATCTCCTGGATTATTTAATTTTTTAAAGAAGAATTGCAATAAGGTGCTGGGATATGATAAAAAAAGTCTCGAATATATCGTCTATACGTGCAGCGCGATAAAGGCAAAGGTAGTTGAAAAAGACGAATTCGATAATAAAAATATACGCATCATACTTAATCTCGGGCATACAATAGGTCATGCGATCGAAGCCGGAGCCCATTATGCAAAGGCATATAATCACGGACAGGCAATAAGTTTGGGCATGATAGCCGCTCTATTTATATCGCAAAACTTGAATCTGACCAATAATGATACATGCGAGAACATCATTGATCTAATAAAAAACATAGGCCTGCCCACAAGCATCAAAGGCAAAAAGCTAAACACCAAAGACATATTTTCAGCTCAAGAACACGATAAAAAGTTCATACGGGGAAAGAATAGGTTTGTCCTGCCGGTAAAAATAGGGAAAGTCGTCATCAGGGAAAACATCCCCAAGACATTGATAAAAAAATCCATCATATCGCTATTTAACTGATCTCTATCGCAAAATCCATGGATCCTAAAAAAATAGACAGGCCGCGACTAAAAGACCTTAAATATTTTGAAAAATCAATAGGCTACCGATTCAGAAACAAATGGGTGCTGAATCAGGCCTTGACTCATAAATCTTACGCGAACGAGAAATATAAATCCAGATCCGGAGACAATGAAAGATTGGAATTCCTTGGAGACTCTGTACTTGGTATCGTCATAAGCAGGATACTATATGATGATTACCCTGATCAAGATGAAGGCATTTTAACAAGATATAAATCTCAATTAGTCAGCGGCGCGACCCTTGGCCACATTGCGCGGGAGCTCAAAATAGGGGATCTCTTGCTTTTGGGTAAAGGAGAGGAGGCGTCGGGCGGAAAAAGGCATGACTCCAATCTCCTCTGCGCGCTGGAAGCCGTTATAGGTGCCATATATTTGGATGGCAATTTAAAATCAGCTTTTAACTTTATAAAAAATGTTTTTGAGCCACAGATACAGCTGGTAAAACAAGGCAGGGGCTCAAAAGATTATAAATCCATCCTTCAGCAGGCTGCCCTCAGAAGATTCAAGACCACGCCATCTTATAAGATAATCTCGGAAATCGGGCCGGATCACAAGAAGCATTTTATAGTAGAAGCGCTTGTATTAGGTAAGAGATACGGGATAGGATCGGGGTCGAACAAAAAGACAGCTGAGCAAGCGTCTGCCAAAGAAGCAATCTCTGCAATAGAGGCCCAGGCAGAAAAAGACGAAGACCTTATCTCAACTCCAGAATAATTTCTTTGCCACTATTCATCTTGATCCTTACAAAACGTTCCGCTATATGAGAAAGTTTCCCGTTCGCAACAGAATCGCCCTCCCTGGTTATCCTGTCATTTATAATAGCCCATTTGCCCTCTGGCCCATATACGATCCCGTTTAATTCTATTACGTTCTCAGGCCTTCTCTGCCTGGTTATCTTTTTCACAGGCTTAGCTTTGGCGATAGTGGCTTTGTTCGGAGCAGGAACAATATCTTCCGTATCTATTCTCGAAAGGTGCCTATATAAAAACATGGAACCAAGCAAAGTAATGACGAGTACGAGTGACACGACAACAGCTATTATCCATTTTACCTCTGTAGCTTCAGAACTCACCGCAGCTGTTTCTTTGATTTGACCGACACCGGAAGAACCAGCGACTCCCTTGCTCTTTATCTCAAATTCTTTTCTCGCTTTTTTAATAGCTTCGTTTATTATGCTCATAGGATTTTTCTATCAATCAAAAATGCCTTCAATCTCCCTGGCGCATTTTTTTATTGCATCCGGTCCTATGGATTTTTTCTTAAACACAAATCCCGCCAGGAGCGCCTTGTCGCATATGATATTGATCAGCCTCGGGATGCCTCTGGAAAAACTAAACACTTCTTCCACAGCATCCTGTTCGAAAAATCGCCTGCTATTAGAACCAGCTACTTTTAACCTATGGATTATATATCCTTCGACCTCATCCCTGTCTAATGGCAACATGTGATATCTTATAGAGATCCTCTGTTTGAGTTGCGTAAGTTTTCTCGACGCCAACCTTTCCCGCAACTCAGGCTGCCCGACCAAGACTATCTGCAATAATTTTTCTTTTTCTGTCTCCAGGTTTGACAATAGCCTGACCTGCTCGAGTAACCTGAGGGATAGGTTCTGGGCCTCGTCTATAATAAGTACGACATTATTATCACGACTCAGCTGTTCTAACAAAAATCTGTTCAGCTCGCTGATCATCGTAAACTTGTTTTTATTCTTTAATTGTATGCCGAGATCTTCGACCACGGCCTGTATGAGCTGTATCTCGGAAAGGTTGGAGTTTAAAATAAAGGCCGTCTTCGTGTGTTCGTCCAGGGTATTCAGCAGAGCTTTGCATATCGTAGTTTTTCCAGTGCCTATCTCTCCGGTGATCTCTAAAAAGCCCATACGCTCGCTTATGCCGTATTGCATATGAGAGATGGCTTCCTGATGCTTTCTGCTGAGATAGAGAAAATTAGGGTCGGCTGTTACGCTAAAAGGCTTTTCTTTTAGATCATAATAATGAAGATACATACAGCGTGATTATAACACCATCACTTACTCGTAGCAATGAAAAATTTATGTCTTTTTGGCCTCGCAGGCTGCAGGCTTTTAGGGACGCAAAATTGCTCCCAGCGAGGCAATTTTGCTCATTGTTGTTCCTCGCTC
>CAYULJ010000080.1:1224-7789 GCA_964445715.1 uncultured Planctomycetia bacterium | reverse complement strand
ATATATATAGATATAGCGATTTCTATTGGAATTTGTTTAGATTCAAAGGTTCTCCTAACAGAATAAGGACCTTTGAGTATAAGAAATTTCTGGAAACAAATGGTTGGTTTGATATCCGGATTATACCAAAAAATATTTTGAAAGACGAATATTTATATAGCACTAACCCTGCGTTATATAAGAGATTTAAAAAAATGGATCCTTCGGAAATGAAAATCCTCAATTTTATATTGATGGCCAGAAAGAGATAAATATTATGAGAATTGTAGTTTTAGGCACAAGAGGTTTTCCAAATGTTCAAGGTGGTATAGAAGTCCACTGTGAAAACCTGTATGCGCATTTGGTTAAAAAAGGATGCGAGGTAATAGTTTTTACCAGAAGGCCTTATATCGATTCGGGTCGTACTTTTTATAAAGGCATCAGGCTGGTGCCTTTAGCATGCTTGAAGAATAAGTTTCTTGAGACCTTTTCGCATACGCTTATAGGCCTTTTTGTAGCTAAAAAGTTTTCTCCTGATATTCTGCATATTCACGGGATAGGCCCTTCGTTAATAGTACCGATAGCTAGAATTCTGGGATTAAGAGTTATAGTAACTAATCACGGTCCGGATTATAAGAGAAAAAAATGGACAACTTTGGCCAAATTCGTCCTTAGTTTGGGAGAGTATTTAGGCACCAGATATGCAAATAGCGTAATATGCGTTTCCAAATCTTATGCAAAAAGAATAAGAAACAAATATCATAGAAGAGATGTAGCAGCTATTCCAAACGGTGCGGCTTTGGCGCAGATTATTCATGGCAATGGCATGCTAAAAAAACACAAACTAAGCAAGGGAAAATATGTTTTGTCTGTAGGGCGCTTTGTGCCAGAAAAAGGATTTCATGATTTGATCGAGGCTTTTGAAGATAATCATCGTGGTTACAAATTAGTAATAGTAGGAGATGCCGATCATTCAGACAAGTATGTTTTGGATTTGAAAGAAAAGGCAGCCAGAAATAGCAATATCGTTCTAACAGGCATATTGACCAGAGAAGCATTGTATCAATTATACAGTCAAGCAGCGTTGTTTGTTCTGCCATCATATTATGAATGTCTACCTATAGTTTTACTAGAGGCGATGAACTATGGCTTGTCATGCATAGGGAGTGATATATCAGCCAGTAGAGATATTGGGTTAAGCAAAGATAGGTTATTTAAGCCAGGAGATACACAGGCTTTAAATAAAAAAATCAAAGAATTTCTTAATAAACCTTTGACATATAAGGAAAAAGAAAAACAAAAGGTCATAATAAAGACTCGCTATGATTGGCAAAGCATAGCGGATAAGACGTTTAGTGTGTATAAACAGGTAACAGTCGCCAATTTTTAATCAGAAATGAACACTTATAATAATAAAAAATTTCTAGAGATATTATTATTAATTCTGGTATTTTTTGTTTTGATACTGGTTATCAGTGAATTTGTTTTAAGGGTTTTCCCCGTTTACGGGACAAAGATCCGGTGCACTAAATACGACGAATTAGTAGGCGTCGCTCTATACCCTAATTCTACTACAATTTACTCAAACAGAGAGGGCGATTTTGTCAAAAGAAAAGTTAATTCCTGGGGTTATTTAGATGAAGAACGTGAAAGAGAGAAAAAAGAAGGTGTTTATAGAATAGGTTTTTTTGGAGATTCATATGTAGAAGCTATGCAAGTTCCCTTGAAAGATACTTTTTTTAGAATAATACAGCAACGCTTGTACGGACACAATATCGAATGCTTGGCATTTGCGATTTCAGGACGTGGGGTTTTGCAGTCATATTTAGATTTCGGAAGAAGGGCAGAAGAGTTTGATATTGATTTGGCTGTTTATGTGTTCTGCGAAAATGATCTAGGCGATAATATAAAAGATATCAAAAGAGAAAAGTATTTTCCTTATGCACTTTTAGAAAAGAACAGTCTTAAGATAGATCTCTCTTTCAGAGAAAAGAGCTCTTTTAGGGAAAGTTTATTTTATAGATTTTATCTTTATTTAAAGACGCGTTCATTGGCAATTGCGACTCTGGCAACAAGGATTAATTTATTGAAATATCATGTAATAAAGACCAAATTATATCAGGAAGATAAAGCTATGGCCACAGAGGGAAGAAACGGTGATTTGCCGATAGCGATTGACCCTCCTTCGGTTTGGCCGGATGCTGTCAGAGATTATGCAAAAGATTTGGGCGAAAGGATAATCGCAAAATGGATGGTTGATGCGCAAAAAGATTCGAGAGATTTTGCAATTTTATACATTCCCAGAGAAAGAGAAATGAGAAAAGAAACGGAATATCAAGATTCCTGGAAATATTGGTTAGAATCTTTTTGCAAGGATAAGGATATTGTATTTATAGATCCAACCGATTATTTAATCAAGATGGAGGATAGTGACAAGGAAGTCTTTGGAGACCATTTTACAGTTTATGGGCATAAGGCTTTTGCCGAGGCATTCAGCGATTGGTTTATACAAAACAGGTATAAAGACTATACTAAGCAGCGGAGCTTTTAACATGAGTAGATTATTTTATCTAGTAATATGTGCAATGCTGGCGATATGTATTTTTTTGAATGCTTCTTCACTCTATTGTGGGTTACCAAGATGGTCTATAGAGGAGGTCAATGAATGGTATCAAGAACAACCCTGGATAGTGGGATGTAACTTTATTCCCAGTACAGCTGTAAACCAGCTTGAAATGTGGCAAGAGGATACATTCGATCCGGTTACCATTGACCGCGAACTCAGCTGGGCCAGCTCGTTAGGATTCAGTACTGTTAGAGTTTATTTGCACGATATGGCTTGGAGAGCAGATGCTGTAGGATTTAAAGAGAGGATCAATAAATATCTGGATATAACAGAAAAATATGGCATCAGGACTACTTTTGTTATCTTTGATGATGTGGGTTCTTTAAATCCAGAGATCGGAAAGCAACCAGATCCGATGCCAGGTATGCATAATTCTCAATGGTTAAAAAGTCCTGCATTAAATATTTTGGATAATCCCGATGAGTACGCGATTTTAGAGGCGTATGTGAAAGATATTTTATCTACTTATGCTGATGATTCTCGTATTTTGATGTGGGATCTATACAACGAACCCGCTATCTGTGCACAAGAAAAACATTCCTTGTCATTGTTAAATAAAGTTTTTGAATGGGCAAGGGAAGTTAATATATCCCAGCCTGTGACATCTGGTATTTGGCATACAGGGTTGGAGGAGTTAATAGGATTTCAGTTAGAGGCATCTGATGTAATAACATTTCATTGTTATAATGATTTAGAGAGTTTAAAAAATTTAATCAAAGACCTAAAAGAATATGAACGTCCTCTTATTTGTACCGAGTATATGGCAAGGACATTAGGCAGTAGGTTTGAAACTCATCTGCCAATATTTAAGGATGAAAAAATAGGTTGTTACAACTGGGGATTGGTTGCTGGTAAGACACAGACCATTTTTCCCTGGTATTCAGAGAAGGGGTCTTCGGAGCCTGAATTATGGTTTCACGACATTTTAAAGAAAGATGGGGCTCCTTTTGATTCACGGGAAACAGAGTTAATCAAACTATTGATAAAAGGCAAGGATTTAAAAGAAGGGTCTTATCATGGGAAAGAATAATAGAAAAACAGCAGTTATTATTGGGGCTGGACCTGCTGGTTTGACCGCAGCTTACGAGCTGCTCAAAAAGACCAATGTCAAGCCTATTGTTTTTGAAATGTCCAAGGATATAGGAGGCATATCCAAGACAGTTAGATACAAGGGGAACAGAATGGATATTGGCGGGCATCGTTTTTATACAAAGTCAGACAGGGTTATGCAATGGTGGTTGAATATTATGCCGTTACAGGAAATGCTATTAAGGCGCAATTCCAATGAATCAGACCGCGTTATGCTGAAGCGCAAGAGGTTATCGCGGATTTTATTTCTAGGGCAATTTTTTGATTATCCTATCTCTCTTAAATTTGAAACTGTTATAAAGCTCGGGTTTTTAAAGTTAATAAAAATAGGCATAAGTTATATAATCGCCAGGATATTCCCGATTAAAAAAGAAAAATCTTTGGAAGATTTTTTTATTAATAGGTTTGGAAAACAACTCTATCTTATGTTTTTTAAAGATTACACAGAAAAGGTTTGGGGTGTGCCTTGTAGCGAGATCAGTCCTAAGTGGGGAGCCCAGCGAATAAAAAATCTGTCAATAGTTAAAATCATTATTCATGCCTTAAGGGAGATTGTTCTAAAAGATCCTTCGCTTGCACAGAAAAAAATCGAGACGAGTCTGATAGGTCAGTTTATATATCCAAAATATGGACCTGGTCAGCTATGGGAGGAAGTAGCAGCTATAATTAAAAAGAAGGGAGGGGAAATATATGCGCAGCATGAGGCCTTTGAGATAGCGTGCAACGGCAATAAGATAATTTCTGTAAATGCCAAAAATTTAGCCACAGGCAAGATAATTAAAAGACGGAGCGATTATTTATTTTCTTCTATGCCGGTAAAAGATCTGATACATTCTTTTAATAATGGCGTGCCTAGAAAAGTCAGGCAGGTGGCACGTGGGTTAATGTACCGTGATTTTATCACAGTTGGCCTCTTAGTTAATAAATTAAAAATAAAGAATAATACCAAAATAAAAACGCGGAACGATATTGTTCCGGATAACTGGATTTATATACAAGAGAAAGATGTAAAGATCGGGAGGCTCCAAATTTTTAATAATTGGAGTCCTTATATGGTTAAGGATCAGAATAAGGTATGGATTGGTTTGGAATATTTTTGCAACGAAGGTGATGAATTATGGAATATGCCTGAGGAGGTTTTTTGTAATTTTGCTATAGACGAACTGGTCAAGATTAATATCATCGATAAATGCGATGTTCTTGACAAGGTATTGATTCATGTACCAAAGGCCTATCCTGCTTATTTCGGTACTTACGATCAGTTTGGCGCAATTCGGGATTTTACCGATAATTATAAGAATTTATTTTTGATAGGAAGGAACGGTATGCATAGATATAATAACCAGGATCATTCTATGCTTACAGCGATGATGGCTGTGGAGAATATAGTGGACGACATTGCATCCAAAGATGACATTTGGGAAATTAACGCAAATTCAGATTATCATGAAGAAAAATAGAATCCATTTATTTATTCTTTTATCTATAATTATCATTGGCTTATCCCTGCAGTTTGTCACTTTGTTCTTTGCGATGGAACCGGATGTGCTATTCTGGCCAGACCCAAAGCATTATTATGAAATAGCAAGCGATCTGGCTAAAGGAGAGCCCTATAGTACGATAGAGACGCAAGAAAACTTATATCGTTCTCCTGGCTATCCTTTTATATTATCCTTGATGATGCGAATATTTGGGAAAAGCGTTATGAAATTGCGTTTAATCCATATAGCCCTTTTTCCTATATTTTTATTTAGCCTTTATAAGTTAGGTTCATTATGGAAAAACCAGATAACAGGTCTTATCTGCGCATTCTTAGGAGCCCTATACCCACTTTATGTGTACACACCTTTAACTTTGTATCCAGAATCATTTCTTTTGTATTTATTTCCCGGTATATTTATATTGATATTAAAACTTAAGGATAAAGTGCATTACAATCTTTTATTTTTATTAAGCGCGTTGATCACATTAGCTATCATGATAAGGCCTACATGTGTATATTTATTGGTAGTTGTTTTTTTATATTTGATATGGCATAGAACTTTGAATGGACTACATATGAAAAAACTAATTGTCATAAGTATATTACTAAGTATTATGCCTATGGTTAGCGTATCTGGTTGGATGGTGAGAAACAAAGTCGTGCATGACAGATTTCTATTTTCCACAGCAGGCTTAAAAAATATTTTAATGAGCTATAATGAAAACGCGAACTGGCAGTCCAAAAATGCACCTTTACCTACGAGCGTACGAGAGAAAATATTAGGAGCTGCTGATGACAAGAAACGGAACGAAATTTACATTTATGAGATAAAAAAATTTATTAAGAATCACCCTTTTAAGGTCTCTTATATTGCTTTTATGCAATGCCTGGATCTGTGGAATCCTGTTCCTCGGACTGCGACAAAAGAAGGCCTTGCGCGATTAAGATTTAAGATTATATTGGCGATCTCATATGTGTTTTTTTTGATTCTAGGATTTTTCGTGATAATAAGAGAAAAAAAAGATGCTTTTGTCAAATGTCTTGTTATTACTATGATATTTAATACTGTTATCAATGGGCTTATGGCAGTCTCAGTGCGTTATCGGCTTCTAACAGATTTTGCATTTATTTTGCCGGCAAGCTTTGCCGTAGAAAAGCTACTTATTAGGTTAAGGTCAAGAACAATACTCATAAAAAATAAGAATAGAAATAACAACCCTTGAAGCACGCAATCTACTATGATACAATCTTCCTATGCGCATAAGTAGGAAGATTGGGTTGAGTTTCTTTGTGACGTTTCTCCTGGTGATATTCCTGGGAGGACTTTCTATTTATAGTCTCAGGCATATATATAGGGGCCTGGGCAAGGTGTTTGCGAGTGACCTGCC
>CAYULJ010000080.1:0-1214 GCA_964445715.1 uncultured Planctomycetia bacterium | reverse complement strand
AGCTAACTTAGTCCCTCTACGCAACCCACTCTCCCTGCCTGCATCCAGATATACCTACCAGATCGCCATTTCATTGGAAGGCGTCCTTTCCGAATTAAATAATTTCCTTATAACAGGTAATGAGAATTTTAAAGCGAGTTACGAACGCTCGTATGAAGCGATGCAAGATGACATTTCGACTCTTGAAAGGTTTATTTCTGAAGGAGAGGAAAAAGAGCTTTTTGGACAGGCAGAGAGTTTAGCCGTAGACATAAATATGGCTGCCAGAGAGATATTTGACAAGAAGACAGATATAAAATCCCTATTTAAAGACATGAGAGCAATGGAGGTCAAGTATAATAAAAAACTGGATAAGCTTTTTAAGTTTGAAGAGACAAAGATGCTGCAGGAGAAAGATATTCTATTGATTCAGACCCAATATATTAGCGCTTCATCTCTTATTATGGAAGCAAAGATAAGATTTTCAAGTTTGCTCAATGGCCTTGCTGAGTATGTAGTTAAGAATGAAGGGGATTCTGCTTCTATCATTGAAGATATTTTGGTTATGGAAAAATCTCTCCGAGATTACAAGAATTACCATGGCTATTCTCTTTCTGATAAAGAACGCTCTTTGGCAACTGACCTGATAGATCTGGCAGGTGAGATTAAATCAGTCGTTAACTCTATAGTGGATCTGAAGGAAGACGTAAATTCTAGCCTAGCTTCTCTTTTGGACAAAGAGAAAGTTTTTAAGGAAGCCTTGGAGAAGATGATATCTATAAAGAAGAGCGGGATTTCTTCCAAACTAGGAGTAGGCGCTGCACTCACAGAAGACATTCCGGCCATACACAATATTTCCAAGCTCGAGAAGGATATTGCGGAATCTTTGAGGCTCAGCGGCAGGTATGTATTAACCAACGATGAGACGTACAGAAATATGTATGTTCAGTTGAGACAGAATATAGATAAGGAGCTTAAGGATTACGGGAGGCACGCGCGGCTAAGGGGTGCGGAGCGTTTTTTGGGCGATATTATAGAGGCAGACAAGGGTATTATGGAGGCAGTGGATTCTAACATAGAAAAGTTTAACGGAAGGGAAAAGAGCCTTTCTGACCTTTTGTCTGTAAGGATGGATCTTGAAAAGAGGATAGATGAATTAATAGCGTACAAGGACTCTGTTATAAAAGAAGCAAAGGAGCCGCGAAAGATCCTGAAGGAGATTGTGCCCGCGAGAT
>CAYULJ010000079.1:0-7819 GCA_964445715.1 uncultured Planctomycetia bacterium | reverse complement strand
GAGGTGCTTATATGGCACAAGGCTATTGCGTAAAATGTAAAGCAAAAAAGGAAATGAAGAGTGCAAAGGAAGTAACGATGAAGAACGGCAGAAAGGCCAATAAAGGCATTTGCGTTTCTTGCGGGACAAACATGTTCTGCATCCTTGCAGCAAAATAAGAGGTCTTAGAATAATACGTGAGCTCGAGACAAAAGGCGCTGCTTGTCGCGGACCTTGCTAGAGCAAAGAAGGCAGAAGATATCGTAATATTGGATATGAGAAAACTCTCCAATATTACGGATTTCTTTATTATTGCAACAGCGAGTTCTACGCGCAGGGCGCAGTCAGTCACAGATAATATTCAACAAGGCTTATATAAAGCCAGGGAATCCATTTCGAGCGTTGAAGGCTATCAGGCTGCTGAGTGGATTCTTGTTGATGCATACGACGTAGTGGCGCATATATTCAATAGTGAATTAAGGGAATTTTATAATTTAGAAAGCTTGTGGGGTGATGCGCCGAGACTTAGATTATGCCAGAAAAAAAGAAAAAGATACTCGAAAAAGATCTCCAAAAAAAAGTAAAACAACTCTCTGCTCTTTATGAAGTCGGCAAATCAATAACCTCTACCCTCCGGTTGGATCAAGCCTTAAAACTTATCACGCGAAGAGCAGCAAAAATCATCGATGCCTCTTCATGTACGCTCAGACTTTTGGACGAGTCAAAAGACGAGCTTGTATTAAAGGCTTCCTATGGCCTTAACGACGCTAGACATTCCAATATAAAAAAACGACTTAAGGTAGGCGAGAGCATAGCAGGCAGGGCAGTCAAAGAAGCAAAGCCGTATGTCGTCAATGATCTGAGCAAGGAAAGGCTTTATAAATATCGCCATATCGCAAAACAAAAAAAACTACGTTCCCTGTTGACAGCGCCTCTGATTTTGAAAAATAAAATTATGGGTGTTATCAGTGTTTACAATAAAAAGATAGGGAAGTATACTGACGAAGATGTGAAGCTTTTGTCGATGTTCGGAAGCCAGGCAGCGATTGCCATTGAAAACGCGAGATTATACGAGCAAGCCGAGAGGGCTTACCTGAATACTATAAAAACCCTCTCGAATATTATAGATGCTAAAGATAGTCATACATATGGCCATTCAGAGAGGGTTATGGAAAGTTGCATTGAGATAGGCAATGCCTTAAAGATGCCCTATCACGATAAAGAGGTTCTGAGGTATGCCAGTCTCTTGCACGACATAGGTAAGATCGGGATAGATGTCGGGATTCTTAGGAAGCCCTCAAAACTCAGCTCTGAGGAATGGAAGATAATGGTCCTGCATCCTGTTTTGGGATCTGGCATTATCGAACAGATCGACTTTTTAAGGGAGCTCGCGCCTTTGATACTGCGTCACCATGAGAGGTATGATGGAACAGGATATCCAGGCAAGTTAAGAAAAGAAGCAATACCGTTGGGCGCTAGGATACTTTCAGTTGCGGACGCCTATGAGTCAATGGTGTCGGATCGATCTTACAGAAAGGCATTATCTCTCAAAAAAGCAAGGCAGGAGTTATTGAAAGGCTCTGGTACGCAGTTTGACCCAAAGATCGTCAAGATGTTCCTAAAGATGCTTGACAGAAAGAGACGCAGAAGAAAGGCTTGACCTCGAACATAGACTTTCCTGCCTTTATATGTCAAAGATAGAAACCCCTATCATTAATGCAATTTTCCGCGCTATCAAAAATACATTTCCAGATTGTCCCAGCGACACATTATCCAATCTCTATCTAGAGATCCCTAAACACAAAAGATTTGGAGATTTTTCGACAAACATTGCCATGCGCCTGGCCAGTGTAGCCAGAAAGGCGCCGAACGATATCGCCCTTGTTATCGTAGAGAACATAAAGAAAGAAAAGGACTCTTTTTGCTTGGGTGATTTGGTCGAAGATATAAAGATCGAAAGACCGGGCTTTATAAATTTTTACCTGTCAAATAAGGCTGTAATAGTATCTCTCAGGGAAATATTGACAGAGCCCCGTAAATTTGGAAAAACTTCTATAGGGCAAGGAAAGAAGATGCAGATAGAATTTGTGAGCGCCAATCCAACTGGCCCTCTGACCGTTGCTCACGGGAGACAGGCAGCTGTTGGTGACAGCTTGGCTAGGATCCTCGAGGCTTGCGCATATAAAGTTACACGTGAGTATTATATAAACGACGAAGGCGTGCAAATAAACCTATTGGGCGAATCAGTCAAGGCAAGATTAAAAGAGACGATCGGAAGGCCTTCGGAATTTCCAGAAAATGGATATAAAGGCGATTATATTTATGAAATAGCAAAAAAAATGTTACGCGCCTCTCCAAAAATAAAGCGCTGTATAGACGATATTGACATACGCGTTTTTAGCGACTACGCATACAAGCACATGATGCGCGGGATAAAAAAGGACCTAAAGGATTTTGGTGTTATTTTTGATGTGTGGTTCAGTCAGGGAAGGCTTTCAAAAAAAGACCTGATAAAAAAGGCGCTAGCGATCTTAAAAGAAAAAGATTTTTTATACGAAAAAGACGGAGCTACCTGGTTCGCCTCTACGAGGCTCGGCGATGACAAGGATAGGGTAGTGGTGAAGAATGATGGTAGTTATACATATCTTGCTCCTGATATTGCCTATCATAAGATAAAGCTCGAAAAAGGTTATAATAAGATAATAAATATCTGGGGGCCGGATCATCATGGCTATGTAAACCGCATAAAAGCTGCCTGCCAGGCACTGGGTTATGATAAAGACAGGGTCTCCATACTTATTTCGCAGCTGGTGTCTCTTTATAGGAATAAGCAGCCTGTCAGGATGTCGACCAGAGAAGGAGAATTTGTAACGCTAAGGCAGATAATAGATGAGGTCGGAAAAGATGCTGGCAGGTTCTTTTTTATGATGAGGCGGACTGACAGTCATTTGGATTTTGATTTAGAGCTGGCAAAGGCAAAGACAATGGATAACCCTGTCTATTATATTCAATATGCGCATGCCAGGATCTCGAGTATCATTAAATTTTCCGGGAAAAAGGTCAAGGCGAAGGGTGCTCGCTTGGACCTTTTGGATAAAAAAGAAGAGACAGATGTAATAAAGAAATTGATGCAATATCCAAAGATAATAGAATCATCCGCAAAGAACCTAGAGCCGTTTATATTGCTTTCCTATCTCCAGGACCTAGCCGTCCTTTTCCATTCTTATTACGATTCTTATCGCGTTGTGACAGATGATAGATCATTGACCAAGGCGAGGATCGCCCTTATATCGGCGCTTAAGAATGTATTCCGTAGTGGGTTGTCCCTTTTAGGCGTTTCTGCTCCAGAGAAGATGTAAGCCTAACTTAAAATAGGGGACAGCTCCCTATTTTTCCATATTTTCTAGAATTAGGTAGAAAAAAATAAGGAGCTATCCCCTCAAAGATATGTTTGAATCGATAAAGATATATAAAGGCGAAGATATGGATTACAAGTCTCTAGCCAAAGGCCTGGTTGATTATGGCTATGAGAGGTGTCAGAGGATCTCAGAGTCGGGTGATTTTAGTATGCGTGGAGGTGTAATAGACATATTCCCGCCTACATTTGATGGTCCAGTGAGGATCGAGCTAGCAGGAAAAAAAGTAGAATCAATAAGAAGCTATAGCATAGCGTCGAGTGAGACTATAGAAGAGCATGCCATGGTCATAATCTTACCCAAACTCGGCCTCTACCCAAAGAGAAAAGCGCTGAAGAGGCTTGAGATGGGCGAGGCAGCGCCACTTGAGTCTTTCATCGACATACAGCTCAATGACTATGTGGTTCATGTCGAACACGGTATAGGTGTCTTCAAGGGATTTGAAAAAATAAATTTTAAAGGCGAGGACAAAGATCATATAGTCATTGAATACGCAGAAGACGATAAGTTATATGTGCCTATAGAAGAGATGCATCTAATACAGAGATACGTCGGGTTTGAAAAAAGACCACCGAAAATATATAGGCTGGGTACAAAGGCTTGGAATAAGACAAAGGAGAAGGTTAAAAAGGGTATTTATTCGCTGGCGTTTGAGCTTTTGGAGCTGAACGCAATGCGCTCTAGCTTGAGCGGCTTCGCATTCTCAAAAGACACCGACTGGCAGCGTCAATTCGAAGAGAATTTTCCTTTTAAAGAAACGCCTGACCAAATGCGTTCTTGCCTGGAGGCAAAGAGAGACATGGAGTCAAAGAGGCCTATGGACAGGCTCTTGTGTGGTGACGTTGGATACGGAAAGACAGAGGTTGCGTTACGGGCGGCATTTAAGTCAGTCATGGACAATAAACAGGTCGCCATCCTGGTCCCAACGACGCTACTAGCAGAACAGCACTATATAACATTTAGAGAGAGGATGAAGAATTTTCCTGTTAGGGTGGAATTGATTTGTCGTTTTAGATCGCAGGGTCAGATCTTGGATACGCTAGAAGCTGTTAAGAACGGCAATGTAGATATAGTCATAGGAACCCATTCTATTTTAAGAAAAAATATTAAATTTAAAGACCTCGGTCTTGTGATCATAGACGAGGAACAGAGGTTTGGTGTAAAAGATAAAGAAAAATTGAAAAAGATTAGACTCATGGTAGACGTATTGACTCTCACGGCAACGCCAATCCCTCGTACGCTATACATGTCTCTCATGGGCGTTAAAGACATGTCTATCATAGAAACGCCGCCGCAAGATAGATTGCCGGTCGAGGTCTTGGTAGCTGAATACGATAAAGAGCTTATCCGTAAAGCAATAATCAAAGAGAAGAACAGGCGTGGCCAGGTATTTTTCATTCATAATAGAGTCGAGGGCATCGACAATGTAGCCTCGCAGCTGCAGGAGTTAGTGCCTGAGGTTAAGATAGCTGTGGCGCACGGTCAGATGAAACCTAAAGAATTAGAGGGCGTCATGAGGGAATTTATAAAAGGAACTATTGACGTTCTTATGTGTACCGTTATAATAGAGTCAGGCATAGATATACCGAACGCAAATACATTGATAGTCAACCGTGCTGATAGATTTGGTCTTGCTGATTTATACCAATTGAAAGGCAGGGTAGGGCGATTCAAAAACAAGGCCTATTCATTCTTCTTAAAGCCCAAGGGCAGCGTTATAAGCACTGAGTCAGAGAGAAGACTAAGGGCCATCCGGCGCTATAAAGAACTTGGTTCTGGGTTCAAGATCGCTATGGAGGACCTGGAGATAAGAGGCGCAGGAAATTTACTTGGTTCACAACAACATGGCTATATCTCAGCAATAGGATTTGATCTTTACTGCAGGATGCTTCGTGAAATAGTGGCAGGCCTGAACAAAACCTCTTAAGTTTACACTTTAACATTGTTGAAGTGTAAACTTAAGAGCGTCATTCCCGCGAAACTTGTCCCTGTGAAAACGAGGAGCGGGAATCCAAAAATGATATATATGATATATATAAGAGTGATGGTTTTATTATTGATGGTTATGTTGCCTGTATTTGGGTCTGCATATGGCCAGGTCGTCAATAAGGTGGTTGCTGTTATAAATAATGAAGTCATAACACAGCAGGACGTGGATCAGCTATTGGCAGTCTTATATGCTCAGTATGTGCAGGAATATGAAGCCGCTGAGTTGCTGGGCAAGATGGAAGAGGCAAAAAAAGATATACTGATACAGATGATAGAAGATAGGCTTATACTTAGCTATGCAAAAAAACTGAAGATAAGAGTGCCGGAAGAAGAGATAGAAGGAAAATTAGAGTCAGTTAAAAATGGTTTTCCCTCGGAAGACGTCTTTTATGATACTATTCAGACCCAGGGCATTACAGTGGCGGATTTGAAAAATAGATACAGGGATCAGATAATGATGAAAAAGGTATTGGATTTCGAAGTAAAATCGAGGATCACTGTTTTACCATCGGAGATAAGTGAGTATTATGAGCAACACAGGAAGGATTTTAAGCTGGCTGAAAAATATAAGGTCAGGCATATCTTGATAAAAGCAGACAACGAGGTGGATTTTGAATTGGCCAAGGTGGAGATAGATAATATCCATGAGAAACTGGGAGGAGGAGAAGATTTCGCAGAGTTGGCAAGACTTTATTCGCAAGGCCCTAATAAAGACAAGGGCGGAGATATGGGGTTTATTGGAAAAGGCGAGATGCTTGAGGAACTTGATCAGGCTATATTTAAGTTAAAACCAGGTGAGTTTTCAAAACCTATTAAAAGCAATATCGGTTATCATATTTTAAAAATAGAAGATATTACGCATTCTGGCTATCTGGGGCTCGAAGATGTCCAGGGAAATATCAAGGCTAGGATTTTCCAAAAGAAATTCAAAGAAAAGCTTAGCGAATGGCTAGGCGAACTTAGATCCGAGGCCTATATATCTATAAAATAGCCGCGCCCGCTCTTACTCTTGGACCCCTTAAGTTTACACTTTAACATTGTTGAAGTGTAAACTTAAGAAAGTGTTTTATATGAAGAGACCTCATATATTGATTACAACAGGAGACCCGAGAGGAATAGGTCCTGAAATTGTAAAAAAAGCGCTTAAAGACCCACGCATTAAATCCCTCGCTTATTTTTCTGTAATAAAACCAAATGATAAAACAGGATTCGAAGCCATAGAAAGGGCTGTTTCTGTTTTAAAGAAAGGCCGCGCTTGTGGCGTAGTTACAGCGCCTGTGAGCAAAGCTGCTATAAATAGATCAGGTGTGCGCTTCGAGGGCCATACAGAGTTTTTCGCTCGTGCCATGCGCGCAAAAAAGATCGCGATGATGTTTCATTCGCCTCTTCTAAAGGTCGCGCTTGTCACTCGGCATGTACCTTTGAAAGAAGTGCCAAAGCTTCTTACTCGAGGGAAGATAGAAGATACTGTAGCGTTGACTTACGTGGCTCTTAAAAAATATTTTAATCTGTCCAGGCCCAGAATCGGCGTGTGTGGCCTAAATCCGCATGGCGGAGAAAATGGATTAATGGGAAAAGAGGAAAGAAAAGTCATAGCCCCAGCCATTAAAAAATTAAAGACCAAGATCTCAGGATTGCAAGGCCCCTTGCCTGCAGACGTTGCATTTTATATGGCGCTTAATAAGAGACTGGATGCGGTAGTAGCGATGTACCATGATCAGGGATTAGGGCCGTTTAAGATGATATCTTTTGAAAACGGGGTAAACATTACGCTTGGCCTTCCTTTTGTGCGCACCTCGCCTGATCATGGCACTGCATATGATATTGCAGGCAAGAATAAAGCAAATCCAGAATCTATGAAACAGGCAATCAGGCTGGCAGTTAGTATGTGTAAAAATTTCAGATGCTAACTACAAAAGACACAAAAACATCTCTTCATAAATATAATATCAAACCAAACAAAAAACTAGGTCAAAATTTTCTCATAGATAAGAATATACAAGAAAAAATAATCGATGCGATAGCGCCGGACAAAAAAGACGTCGTGCTCGAGATAGGACCGGGTTTAGCTGCGCTCACAGAGGAGTTATGCAAGCGCAGCAATAAAGTAACAGCAGTTGAGAAGGATAAGCGACTGTGCGAGTTTCTTAGGTCTGAATTAGGGGTGCTGGATAACTTGGATCTTATCTGCGGCGATATATTAAGATATAATTTTCACGAGCTTGGCCGCTGCCAATTAAAAATCGTCGGAAACCTTCCTTATTACATATCAAGCCCTATTCTGATCCATCTATTAAATAATAGAAACTTTATAGATTCGATATTTATGACCGTACAGAAGGAGTTCGGGGAGAGGCTTGTTGCTAAACCCGGCAGCAAGATCTATGGATCTATTTCTTGTTTTGCGCAGTTTTACTCAGAGCCAGTCGCATTAT
>CAYULJ010000078.1:0-8077 GCA_964445715.1 uncultured Planctomycetia bacterium | reverse complement strand
GTTGAATTTCGCTGCAGAAAGCCATGTGGACCGTTCTATTGATGATGCTTCGGATTTTGTCCGGACCAATGTTCATGGCGTACAGGTGCTTTTGGAAACAGCTAAAAAATGTAAGGTTAAAAGGTTTATTCAGGTCTCAACCGACGAAGTGTACGGGAGTATCAAAAGAGGTTCTTTTAAAGAAACGAGTTTGCTTCATCCTAATAGCCCTTATGCTGCATCCAAAGCAGGAGGCGATCATCTGGCATTGGCATATTATACGACTTTCGGCGTTCCTGTTATAGTTACGCGATCGAGCAATAACTTTGGCCCATATCAATTTCCGGAAAAGATCATGCCGCTTTTTATTACTAATTTACTTGAGGGCAAAAAGGTCCCTCTTTACGGCGACGGCATGAATGTGCGTGATTGGTTGTATGTCTTGGATAATTGCAGGGCGATCGACCTGGTTTTACATAAAGGCAAGATAGGAGAGATATATAACATCGGCGGAGGTTATGAAATACCAAATATCAAGCTTACACGCATAATATTAAAATTAATGAATAAAAATGACAATATGATAAAATATGTAGCTGACAGATTAGGTCATGATAAGCGTTATTCATTAGTCTCAAAAAAGATAGAGAAGCTGGGGTGGAGACCTACCAAAGATTTCAGGGTCGCAATAAGAACAATAGACGCTGGTGGAAAAATAAAAAATATAAAAAATAGGGACAGACACCTATTTTTTATTTTTTCTTTAAAATAGGTAGCGGAAAAATAGGTGTCTGTCCCTATTTTTAGAGTGTGAACTTAAGGCGGGACAAATGGAAGAGCTAAGACGGAAAATCACAGATAAGACAGCGGAGATAGGCATAATAGGCCTTGGTTATGTGGGGCTTCCGCTTGCAGTGGAATTTGCAAAGGCAGGTTTCAGAGCAAGTGGTTTTGACACAGATAAACACAGGGTTTCACAGATCAGGAAAGGCCTTTCATATATACTTGATGTGCCTTCAGAGGATATAAAAGAATTGACATCGGCAGGTAGATTGTCTGCCACGACCGACAAGAAGCTGTTAAATAAGATGGATGTGATTGTTATATGCGTGCCCACGCCTCTTCGAAAGACCAAAGAGCCGGATATATCTTATATACTTTCTGCAACAGACGACATTGTGAATAATTTGAGAAGGAGCCAGCTTATAGTGCTGGAAAGTACGACTTATCCTGGGACTACTGAGGAGATAATCCTCACGAGATTAGGCGCGGACAGCTTAAAAGTCGGACAGGATTTTTTTCTTGCTTTTTCTCCGGAAAGAGTCGATCCTGGGAATCCAAAGTATAAGACAAAAGATATTCCAAAGGTCGTAGGCGGCGTTACTGAGACGTGCACAGAGCTTTCCAAGCTTTTGTATTCGCAGATAGTCAAGGATGTTATATCTGTATCCAGTACCCGGTCCGCAGAAATGGTAAAGCTCTTAGAAAATACTTTTCGCGCCGTAAATATTGGGCTTATAAATGAATTAGCGCTTATGTGCAATAAGATGAATCTGGATATCTGGGAGATAATCGACGCTGCCAAGACAAAGCCATTTGGTTTTATGCCATTTTATCCCGGTCCGGGGCTGGGAGGCCACTGCTTAAGCGACAAAGAATATCTTGTGGTTAAATATTTTGATAGACTTAGAGTTGTAAAAATAGGCGAATTGTTTTCGGAATTAAAGGAAAAACCCGAACTAAAAAAAGTTTACTATAAAAATATACTTTTTGTTTTTCCTGTTAGTTTACAAATACTTTCTTTTGATATGCTTTCCAATAAGATGTGTTTTAAAAATATTAATTGCCTTACAGAGAGAGGATATAGCGGTAAATCTTTAGAGCTTGCAATAGATGGAGGGAGGATTATTAAAGTTACGGATAAACACCCGCTTTTGATGCAGAACGGGAAGATGTCTGTAAAATTTGCCAAAGATTTAAAAAGAGGCGATGAGATCCCATTAATGCACTCTTTCCCCAAAGATAAGGAATTGTATGATGTTAAGGGAATAGATATAGGGGAGTATTTAGAGGAAGTCAACAGCCCTCTTAGGAGAAAGATTCGAGTCGAGCCAAAGGATTTTCAATGGAAGGATTTTAGAGATATAATTACGCCGATAGTCAAGGAGGATTATGAATACTACCATGATTATTATAGAAACAACCAGATCCCCTTTAAATATTACGCATTATTGAAAGACAAGTTGGGCGCAATGGGCATTGATTCAAAAAGGTTATATTTGTGTACGGGTAGAGGGCCGTCGCAGGTTAAAGCGTCGGCCTATATAGATATCAATGAAGATTTTTGTAGATTAATAGGGTATTATTTAAGCGAAGGGTGCATAACTGTAGATAGTTCTACTCGCATAAGATTTTCTTTTAATAGAGATGAAAAAGCGTATATATTGGATGTTAAAAATATTTTAGAAAATATTGGATTTGATTATTCCGAATATCAGTCCAAGAAATGGCATACAAATTGTATCAAAGTCTCGTCCGAAATATTTGGTATTTTATTAAAAGATATTTTGCAGTGCGGCGTAGATTCCTATTCTATGAAAGTGCCTGATATTTTATTGGGATCAAAGGAGAAATACAGAAAAAATATATTGGCTGGGTTATTAAGAGGAGACGGAGGTGTTGATTTTTATACAGGGACAAGAAAGTACAAGAAAAATAATAGATGTTATGTTCATAAACATAATACGCTTTCTATAAATTATTTTTCTATCAGCGAGACTCTTTTTCATCAGGTAATTTTCCTTTTGCATAGTTTGGGAATAATACCTACTTTTAAGAAGAGAAAAAATTTGCTTACTATATTTGGTTTCGATAATATCATTAAATTAAGAGGATTGATAAACGGAGATAAGGGAGAAAAAATAGACTTATATTTTAAAAATAAAGTTAGATCAATAAAGAGTAGAGTCTTAAGAAATTATGAAGGCTTTGCGACTTCGAGGATAAAAAATATAACTTCTAGAAAAATGAATAAGGTATATTCTCTCGAAGTAGAGGGTACGAATACTTTCGTTTCTTCCTATGGGATTATTTCTCATAATTGCTTACCTTGCGATCCTATTTATCTTTCCTGGAAGGCGCGGGCGCATGGTTTTGAAGCCAGGCTTATCGAACTAGCATCCGAAATAAATTCATCTATGCCGCATTATGTCGTAGAGAAGATCAGCGATGCGTTGAACAGCCAGAAGAAAGCACTGAAAGGTTCAAGGGTTTTTATCATAGGGATTACATATAAAAAAGATATCAATGATATGAGAGAATCGCCCGCTCTCGCTATAATAAATGCCCTTATTGAGAAAAAGGCAAAGGTCCAATATCATGATTCACTGGCGCCAAGCTTTGCAATAGACGGCCTAAAGCTTACATCTGTAGATTTAACAAAAGAAAATATCACTTCGAGTGATTGTGTTGCGATAATAACAAACCATTCTTCCGTCGACTATAGGCTGATAGTGGACAATGCAGGATTAATACTGGATACGCGAAATGCCCTTAGGGATTTCAGGGAAAACAAGAACATAGTAAGATTATAATTTAGGAGACAGATATGAAATTTCTCGTGACAGGTGGAGCAGGATTTATTGGATCGCATATCGTGGATGCGCTTGTGAAGAGCGAAGATAAGGTCTGTGTGCTTGATGATTTGAGTTCAGGCAGACGCGAGAATTTAGAAGGAGCAGCAGATAAAATAAAGTTTATAGAAGGAGACATAAGAAGCAAGGACGTTGTTAATAAGGTCATGCAGGGCGTTGATTATGTTCTTCATCAGGCAGCATTGAGGAGCGTGCCAAAATCTCTAGGGAATCCAAAGCTTTACAATGATGTTAATATAAATGGGACGCTTAATATATTAGAAGCAGCAAAAGAGGCAAAGGTAAAGCGGGTGGTATGCGCTTCGTCCAGTTCAGTTTATGGCGAAACAGACAGGCTTCCTGAAAAAGAGAGTTTTTATCCACTTCTGATATCACCATATGCCCTCACTAAACTCGCAGCCGAGTACTATTGCAGGATTTTTAGCGAGATATATGGTTTAGAGACGGCTAGTCTGCGTTACTTTAATGTATTTGGCCCCAGGCAGAGCCTCGAGAATCAATACGCCGTAGTCATACCTAAATTCATAACATGCATGCTCAAGGATGAGAACCCTCCTATACATGGTGACGGCAAACAGACGCGCGATTTTACATATGTGGAAAATGTAGTCCAGTCTAACATCAAAGCCGCTACAGCACCTGGTATAAAATGTGAAGTTTTTAATGTTGCGTGTGGTAAAAACTACAGCGTATTAGATATCGTTAAATACGTAAACAAGATCCTGAAAAAGGACATAAAGCCGAGATTTACCCCACCGAGGGCAGGGGATGTCAAAAATACGCTCGCTGATATAAGCAAAGCCAAAAAGCTTATAAAATTCGATCCAAAGATAGGTTTTGAAGAAGGCCTTATAAAGACAATAGAATATTTTAAAGGAGAATTATGAAAAAGGCATTGATCACGGGTATCACCGGGCAGGATGGGGCATATCTTTCCCGATTGCTTCTGGATAAAGGATATGAAGTGCATGGTATTGTAAGGCGGGTCGCGCTCGAAGATCCAGAGCATCGCCTTTGGCGCCTGAAGCCTGTCTTGGATAGGATTAAGCTGCATTCTGGTTCCCTTGAGAGCTACGCGAGTTTATTTGATATAGTGGAAAAGGTCAAGCCGGGTGAATGTTATCATCTTGGCGCGCAGAGTTTTGTAAGCTATTCCTTCGAAGACGAGTTTTCCACTATCAGCACCAATATAAACGGGACCCATTACATGCTCTCGGCAATAAAAAACAGAACGCCTAAGTGTAAGACGTACTTTGCTGCGAGTAGCGAAATGTTTGGTCAGGTGCGAGAAACTCCACAAACTGAAAATACGCCATTTCATCCACGCTCTCCATATGGGATTTCTAAAGTGGCTGGTTTTGAGCTCACGCGTAATTACCGCGAGGCATATGGGCTTTTTGCGTGTAACGGTATACTTTTCAACCATGAGAGCCCGTATCGTGGATATGAATTCGTAACGCGTAAGATATCAAGAGGTGTTGCCAGGATAAAGGCCGGGCTTTCAAAAGAGCTGTTCCTTGGCAATCTAGAAGCCAAGAGAGACTGGGGTTTTGCTAAGGATTATTGTGAGGCAATGTTTTTGATGCTCCAGCAGGATAAGCCGGATGACTATGTGATTGCTACAGGCGAGACCCATACAGTCAGGGAATTTGTGGAGCTTGCGTTTAAGCACGCGGGGCTGAACTGGAGGGATCATGTCAAGGTCGATGAGACTTTATTCCGTCCTGCCGAGGTGCATGAATTAAGAGGCGATTACACCAAAGCCAGGAAAGTATTAAAATGGAAGCCAAAGGTGGATTTCGAAGGCCTTGTAAAGATGATGGTAGGCGAAGACCTGAAAAGGGTCAAGGCTGCGTGACGGGACATCGTAACCTCGCAAGCCGCTCTTAATAAGCCTAATAAAATAGGAAAATTGATAAGATGCAAGAGAAAAACATCAGGCCAGACTGCTTGATGCGTAAAAATGCTGAACTGCACGCTGAAGCTGTCAAGCGCCTGCTTGAAGGAAGGAAAGAATTTATAGAAACAGCATGCCCTGCGTGCGAGTCCAGTAGTTATAAAGTCCTATTCGAGAAACTCTCCTTTACTTTTGTTATCTGCGCAAAATGTGAAACCGTTTTTGTTAATCCAAGACCTACTTTTGAGATACTGAAGGAGTTCTATGTAATCTCTGAGCATATGAAGCATTGGAATGACGAGATTTTTCCTGCTACTGAAGATTCAAGGCGAAGCCAGATCTTTGCGCCAAGGGCAAAAATGGTTGTTGATTTATGCAAGAGATACAATTCTGAAACCGAGGTCCTTTTCGATGTCGGTGCTGGCTTTGGGACATTCTGCGAAGAGGCCAATAAATTAGCCGTGTTCGATAAAATCATCGCCATTGAACCTTCGCATATCCTGGCAAAGACTTGCCGTACTAAAGGCCTTGATGTAATCGAGAAGTCTATCGAAGAAGTTGATATGGGTAAGGCAGATGTGATTACAAGCTTCGAATTATTAGAGCATCTTTATTGGCCAAAAGATTTCCTGCTTGCGTGCAGAAAGACGCTCCATAAAGGAGGTTTATTTATCCTTACGACCCCAAATATCAAGGGGTTTGATTTAGCTGTTTTAGGTAAATCCTCAGATAATATTGGCGGGCCTGAGCATCTCAACTACTTTCATTCCCGTTCGCTCGGTCATCTCCTGCAGAGTACTGGTTTTGAAGTGCTCGAGGTGCTAACACCTGGCAAGCTTGATGCAGAACTTGTAAGGAATAAGATCTTAAGCGGCGAACTAGATGTTTCAGTTCACCCCTTTTTAAAGCAGGTTCTTATTGATAAGTGGGAAAGCGCTGGCGAAGATTTTCAGCATTTTTTGGCAGAGAACAGTCTTTCATCGCATTTATGGATGGTGGCGAGAAAGATATAGGATATTCAGAGAAAATGTTAATATATCTTGCAGATCTAGTCCATGATTATTTCCCAGGATTGAATACAGTACCGTTGAATATTGGTTATATTGCTGCATATGCAAAGGCCTGTTTCGGTAAGGATGTAGAGATACAACTTTTTAAATACACTGATGAATTTCTTGATGCCATTGATAAAAGGCAACCTTCGCTTATAGGTCTTTCTAATTACATATGGAATTATAGGTTGAATGCCTTTGTAGGTAAATATATTAAAGAAAGTTATCCTCAAATACCCATTGTTATGGGAGGGCCTAATATCCGTTTTGAGAGAGATGGAATCGCTTCTTTCCTCAAAAATAATAGTTATGTTGATATCTACTGTATGTTAGAAGGTGAGATTCCATTCTCACATATTATAGAGACGTTACTGAATCAGCCAGCTGCTGACAGAACAGCCGACTTTTTAAGAAGCATGGAATTGGACGCATGTTTTTCTTTTTTATCAGGTGAATTAAAAGGCCGTTATGTATTTAATAACAAAAAAACTTTAGATTATATCCCTTCTCCATATACGAGCGGTATTTTAGAGCGCTTCTTGAAGCAGGATTTAATGATGCTTTTTGAAACCAATAGAGGGTGCCCTTATTTTTGTTCCTATTGTAACTGGGGCGCAGCAGCTAGAAAAAAAATGAAATTATTCAGCATGGAACGCGTGAAGTCAGAGGTGGATTATGTCGCCGCTAAAGGCATTTTTTCTTTTTGCTGGACGTTTACAGATGCAAACTTCGGCATCCTTAAACGCGATGTTGAAATAGCTCGTCATTTGCGCAGATTGTATAATAGGCTAAGGCCCTTTAACCAGCTTGAGATATGGTGGGATAAAAGCGCTAAAGGACACATGAAAGAAATAGCGGAAAGCTTCAAGGGTCTATCCAATGCCTATATAGCTTTTCAGTCATTTGACCCACTAGTTTTAAATATGATAAATCGTAAGAATATTCCCATAGATAAAGTCAAGAACGCATTCGGATCTTTATATGCGGATTCGGAAAAATTTAGTACAGATATTTTATTAGGTCTTCCAGGTGAAACAGCGGAGAGCCACTTGCGTTCTTTAAGCACAGCTTTTAATCTTGGTTTTGACCGTATCGGCGGCGGAGAGATCCGTCTATTATTAGGAAGCGACCTGGAGACAGGCCAATCACGAAAACGCTTTGGCTTAAAGACAAAATACAGATTAGTGCAGGAAGGCTTTGGAATGTATAAAGGGAATTTTGTTTTTGAACTTGAAGAGGTCATTCGCTCGACAAATTGGATGACAGAAGAGGAAATGATAAGACTCAGGGTCTTGCGGGCCATTTTTTATGGAAGCATAACAATAGGTGAACATCTTTCGCTGATGAAATACTTAAGACATTGCAGCATTGATATCCTTGATTTATTTCATAAAATAGTAGAAACAAGATACAGTAATCCACTTGTTGCCGAGACCATTGATTGGTTGATAGACAAGGCTAATAGAGAATGGTTCAATACCCCGGAAGAGGCTGAT
>CAYULJ010000077.1:0-8150 GCA_964445715.1 uncultured Planctomycetia bacterium | reverse complement strand
AGAACTCCTTATTACATTTATTACATTCACACTTAGCGAATCTCATATTAATCTATAAATCTGTATTTTATGAGGGCCCATATTGCACTTATCCCGTGATGCCATCTTATTTTTTTACCCTCTGAGTAACTTCTTCCATAATAAGAAATCGGCACTTCGTAAACCTTATACCTGTTTTTAAAGATCTTTGCTGTAATTTCAGGCTCGACCGTAAAGCCCTTTGATTTTATATTAAGGTTCTTTATGACCTCCTTTTTGAACATCTTATATCCTGTCTCCATATCAGTGATCGTTGTATTATAAAGGATATTTGTCAGGAAGGTCAAAAAGGTGTTCCCTACCTTGTGCCAATACATATATGCCCTGAGTGGCCTGCCTCCGGACAGCCTGGAACCATAGACCACATCAGCCCTGTGATTAATAATAGGGTCCAGCAGGGCTTTATATTCTCTCGGGTCATATTCTAGATCAGCATCCTGTATAATGACTATATCGCCGCTGGCATGGCTAAAACCGGTCTTTAAAGCCGCGCCCTTGCCTTGACTCTTTTCATGGCGAAAAACCTTTACCATCTCGTTATCGCTCATAGCCCCTAATATCTGCGAGGTGCCATCCGTAGACCCATCATCGACTATTATTATCTCCTTGTCCATTTCTATATTGACGCCTTTGACGGCATTTATCGTCTGGGCTATGGTATTGACTTCATTATACGCGGGGATCACAATACTTAACTTCATAATTACTCCTTTCTATCCATCTATAAATATCCTGTGCCAGAGTTCAAGGTTCACTAGTGCCCAGATCCTGGCGCCATTGTTAGCCCTGGCCCTGACATGGTCTTCCAAAAGTTTCCCGACAACCTCTTTTCTGAAATAGCCTCTTTTTATAAAACTCTCACTCATCAATATATCATAAGAATAATTTCTAAGTTCATTACGAAACCAGCTATCTACAGGTATACCAAAACCCATTTTGCCCCTGTTTAATATCTCATCAGGCAACTTGCCTCGCAACGACTTCTTTAGTATATATTTCAATCTCCTGCCTTTTATCTTTACGTCACTCGGTATAGATGCCGCGAATTCCAAGAGTTTGTGGTCAAGAAACGGGGAGCGGCCCTCTAGGGAATTCGACATAGTAGCAATATCCATCTTTACCAGCAGATCATCTAATAGATATGTCCTGAAATCAGTAGACATTACAAGATCTATGATATCTTCTGAAGAGCACTCTCGAAAGGCATTGTTTAAATAAAAAAATGAATGCCTGCTACCTGTCTCTTTTTTGAATTCATCCGTAAACAGCTCTTCTTTTTCTTTATCCCTAAAAATACTCATCCAGTTGTAGTGTCTTTCGCTATATGGCCTTTCAGCCATCAATACAAATCTCCTGAGCTTTGTGAAAAAATTATTGTATTTCAAGGACACGGGTATCTTATTGACAACGGGTCTCATTACAAACTTTCTAAAGCCATATGGCAACCTTCTTCTTATAAGTTCGGCAAATCTTGCCGCCATAAACCTTTCATATCCGCCAAATCCTTCATCGCCTCCGTCTCCATTCAAAGCGACCTTGACCTCTTGCCTTGTCATCTTAGCCACATAATAACTTGGTAGTGCAGAAGAATCAGCATATGGTTCATTGTAATTCCAGACAAGTTTCGGTAATAGCTCTATTGCATCCGGCTTTACGATATATTCATGATGGTCTGTTTTAAAACGGTCAGCTATGACTTTGGCGTATTTCAGTTCACTATGGGTCTCTTCTTTAAAACCTATGGAAAATGTCTTTACGGGATCCGATGTAAACTTGCTCATCATGTATACCACAGCGCTGGAATCTATGCCTCCGCTCAAAAAAGCGCCAAGTGGCACATCACTTATCAACCTTATGCGCGTAGCTTCTTCAAGTAGATCCATGATCCTTTCGCAATATTCCGGCTCGGACAACTTGATCTTCTTTGAAAAATCAAGCTGCCAGTATTTTCGTATCTCTATGGCACCTTTTTCATAGAGCATGAAATGCGCCGGAGGCAATTTCATGATATTATTAAAAATAGTCTCCGGCGTAGGTATATAGCCGTATGTCAGATAATCTGATATACTGGACCTATTGACCTCCTTTGAAACCTCTGGATCCTTAAGAAGGGCTTTTATCTCAGAAGCAAATATCAGCGTATTGTTCCTATAGACATAATGAAGCGGCTTTTTGCCTACCCTATCCCTGGCAATGAATAGGCGCTGCTTCTTTTCATCCCAGATACTAAATGCAAACATACCTCTTAATTCTGCGAGACAATCCACGCCTTTATCCTCGTATAAATGCAAGATTACTTCTGTATCCGAATGAGACCTAAAAATATGGCCTTTTTTCTCCAGGGTCTCTCTTAGTTCCAGAAAATTGTAGATCTCCCCGTTCATCACTATCCGGATTAAACCGTCTTCATTACTCATCGGCTGATGTCCAGCAGGAGAAAGATCTATAATGCTCAATCTTCTATGCCCCAACCCCACACGTGTCATTGCGAGCGAAGCGAAGCAATCTCTGACCCACACCCCCTCGTCGTCCGGGCCGCGGTGCTCAAGCACGCTGCACATCTTGCGGATCAAATCCTCATTTATATTAGTATTGGTATTCGAGCTAACCTTACCGCATATGTCGCACATACACAAGACCCCTTTACTTTACGCAATTCCGAAAAATCTCCAGATATCTTGGGATATTCGCTTTAACAGCAAACCTTTGTTCAACAGTCTCTCTTCCTGCCCTGCCTATCTTTTCCATGAGACCAGGGTTCTCGATCAAGAGAGATAACTTATTGATCCACTCCTCTTCTGAATTAGCCAGGAAGCCATTCACACCATCCTCGATTATCTCTGCAGTGGTCGGGGTAAAGGAAACTACTGCAGGGATAGCATTTGCCATATACTGCAACATCTTACATCCAACCTTTCCCCTTGTCCATTCATTATCCGGCATGGACATGACACCTATATCGAATTTATGGAGCTCAGGGACCTCTGTGTCTTCCCTCCATCTTATTGATTCTACCTTTACCCCCTCTACTGAATAAGCGCTGGCGCCGATCAGCCTGAGTTTGATCTTATGCCTTTTGGCTAGTTCTCTTAATGCCTTGTCTATTGTCCTAAGATACGGCGTGGTCGAAGGTGAACCGATCCAGCCGATTGTAATTTCTTCCGAATCACTTTTGTTCTCTTTTGCAAAATTCTTCACACTATCTATAGGCCCTGTTATGAGATAGACCTTCTTACAATAGTCCTGGATAAAATTCTTTATGTGGTTATTTTCAGCTATCGCGCACCTGCTGACCCGTAGAATGGAAATTACCTCTTTTTTCTTTGTATACCTTTTAAACCATCCTATCAAACCATGCTCTTCTTTATCCGGAGTGTATACGGAATCATCTATGTCGAATATGATATTACTGTTTACAGCCCTGAGTAGCCTTTCCATGCCGAATGGAAACGTTGTCCTTTGTAGAAAAACCAGGTCAAACCTGGCTGCCAGAATAATCGCGACCCAGGCCCTTATAAACTTTTCTGCAGTCACATGGATATAATACGCGATCTTTTGCAACCTATTGAATGTAGAAGAACTTATGGTACGGGCAGTCATGCGTTCTGATAATATAGAATATATCTTATAATCGATCCCCTCCTTTTTCAAAAAAGGCAGGATTTGATAGATCCTGTACCTGGTCGCTGGCGCCAGCTTACCGCCTGATGGTATAAACAATATCTTCGTTCTTCTTCCCTTCCACATCGTACCCCGTTGAATTCTACTAATTGCCCAAATAAATCTCTTTGAAAAAATAACATAAGGATATCTAAATAAAGATGCAAGAAATGTCTTCAAGGAGAAAAAAAAGTTAGTTCTAAAAAGCTGCGGTAAATAGAGCAGTTTCAACTCTTCTCTTAGTTTCAGATAATACTCGGAATCAGCAAGTTCGTGAAGTTCACTCTCGAAAATTCTTTCATAAAGATAATCGAAGAGATTAAAAACTCTTTTGCCATTATTATAATTGACTTGTTTTCTGAGAGTCAGTATCCTCAGCACCATATCCTTTTCTTCTTTGCTCTTTTTCTGCATATAGAAATCTATGTTAGAAGAGATAACTCCTTCCATTTCTTTCACAGTATCTCTGCATCTTTTTTGACAGGTAGATAAGTCGTGAACCCTATAATTCAGGAGTACATTCGGAATATTTTCTATTTTGTAATTTCTGACAGCCCTGAGCCACAGGTCATAATCCTGGCAAATACGGTATTTAGGATCATAATAACCGACCTTGTCAAAAAGATATCTTCTTATCATAACAGTCGGGTGTGCTATAGAAGCCCACCCTGCTAATCTAGCAAAGAAAAGCCTTATCTTTATACAGGGAGAGACTAGAAACAAAGGTCTTCGTATTGCATTATTCTTTTCATCTATTTCCTGGTACCATGTTCCCAAAATAGCCACTTCTTTATTGGTCTCCATATATGCTAATTGAACAGAAAATCTCTCAGGCAGAGAAATATCATCCTGGTCCATGCGGGCAACATATAAACCCTTTGCGCTTCTAATACCTTTGTTCAGGGATTCTGCCTGGCCTAAATTTTTATCATTCCTGATATAGGCGATCCTTGGATCATTAAAGGATCTTATTATCTCCTCGCTCTTATCCGTGCTGGCATCATTGATTATTATAAATTCAAAATCCCTGCATGTCTGATTGAGGATGCTTTCTATCGCCTCCCTCAAATACCTCTCGCCATTATAAACAGGCATTACAGCACTTACAGAAATCCCCATATATTATTCTTCCTTATTGAGCTACTACATAAGCCCATTTTTGATTATATAATCTGCTATTACCTCAGCTACTATTCTATGTCCCAGACTGGATGGATGGATGATATCGCGTTTCTTGTATAAAGGCCGGCCGCCTGCGATATGATCCTTGAAATACCCTATGAGATCTATATGATAGGCGTTGTTTTCTTTGAAAAAATCTGACAGAGGACTATAGCTATTATCTTTACCTTTGATGACCTGGTTTTTAAGCGGGAAGATGACAAAAACCATCCTTGTGTCATTATCCTCTGCTAGTGACAACATCTCCGTAAAAGGTCCTTTCCATTTTTCGAAATCCTTTGGTTTGATCAGGTATTCGTAGTCCTCAAGGTAATGGAGGTATCTCTCGCCATCGAGTCCGTCCCTGCGCCTGGTGGCAAAAAAATCATATACAAGCTTATAAAGATCACTTCGCTGATATATAAAATTAAAATACCTGGCCCGAGATCCATCCCTGTAATTTTCAACGATACGGCCAAACAGCCCTTTTTTGAGCGCTGGTCTTTTACCAAAGAAATCATTTAAACACACACCAACGAGGATAAGGTCAGGTCTGACTGATAAGCCTTTTGTCCGGAGTAGCTCCAGTTCCTGCCACGTGTTATACCCGCCTATCCCTGCATTTACAGCCTCGACTGTCCTGCCTGTTTTTTCTGATAATATCGCAGCCAATCTATTGATAAACCTTTCCTCCTCTGCAAGAAACACAGCCTCTGTAATTGAATCCCCTATAGCAAGTATTCTAAATCTGTCCTCGGTTTTTGGCTGTATTTCCTTCCCTATAAAACCTAAAGAATTATACTCAACCTGGACACCATGTCTATTCGTAAATCTCATAGATGGTTTGCGTGTATAAACAGTTGCACCATCGGTCAAGGTCAGTGTTTTATCCGAATATTGTTTATAATAATATATACGGGCAGTTATCTCACTCAAAAACAGGGCTACTAGAACACCGAAACAAATTAAAAGTATTTTGTACATCTTGTCATACTTGTACAGCATCAATACTCCTCAGATATATCCCCTAAACCAATAATACAGCACCCCCAGATACTCGTGCATAATAGCTCTTATCTGTTCTATTGTCACGCCGCGCTGCCTGTCGTAAAACTCGCTTTTTTCAACAGGAGAAAAAATAACTTTTCTCTCTCTGTCCCATTTATTAAATACCAATTGAGCACGACGCATATGATATGGCGAAGAAACCAGCAATATCGAATCCCAGTTATGACCATCTAGGATCTTTTTTGATAATAGCACGTTTTCATACGTACTATTTGCTCCCTGCTCGAGAATAATATCACCTAAAGGGACACCCATAGAAAAAGCCAGAATCTTCATATTCTCTGCATCGTTGTATATATAGGTATATCCTGATGAAAAGATTATCTTATCTGCATAACCCTCATGATATAGCTCTGAGGCATATCGCGCTCTTTCTATGGTGCTTTTGCCTGGGCTTCCTGTTTCGCCTACGCCGCCACCAAACACCACAATGGCATCTGCCTTTTTCGGGACTTCTGAAAGCTTCAAAGGATTGGCCAAAAACCAGACAAAAGACGTCTTGAAGAAAAATAGATACAGCAAAAGACAAATCGCGCTGAATTTTAATATTTTCCGCCTCGCAATTTTACAAAAATAAATCAAGCTCTCCTTCCACTCAGACTCGCGCGTCAATTCCTTTTCTCTTATCTTCTTTTCTATGAGATCACTCATTTCTTCGATCCTATTTTCCCAACTATTTTCTTTAGCTACGGCACGGCGTCTTGCCTTTAAAACATTGCTATCCTCTTTCAGCGCCCTGTGCATAGCCTTATTAAAACCCTCATGGTCGCTTCCCGTATAAATAATACCCTCGTGTTTGTCGTCTAATCTTTTTATCTCAGTCAAATCAGTAGAGACTACAGGTTTTCCCATGGCAAAATATTCATTCAGCTTAGTGGGATAAACAGTAGCAGTATAATCGTTCCTAGAATAAGGTATGAGACACGCATCAAACTCCGAAACATAATAAGGCAGATCTACGTGACGCTTTTTCCCTAAAAGAAAAATATTTTTTACCCTTCTTATAGCCAAGATATCTGTCTGAATAGGTCCTACAAGCACTATGGAAGAATCTGGATTTTGCTCGGCGAGATATCTCAATAATGAAAAATCCATATGCTTATGGATGCCTCCGATATACCCAAATACAGGCCTCTTTAGATTTTTTATATCGTGGGCAACATTTTTCTTTGAGCCTGTATCAATTTTTTTAAAGATATTCGTATTCACGCCGAACGGAAAGATATGCACATTGCTGCATTTATTGCAGCGCTCCTTTATCTCTGTGCCCTGGGCAAACACTATATCTGCCTTGCCCAACAATTCTTTTTCTGTCCTGTCTATTCTATGCGGATGTTTGACTATCTCTGCAAAATCAGCTATGCAGTAGTATGCAATAAGTTTACTGTTTAATCCGTTCACGAGCTCCAATGCCGTGCCTGTGGGGAGGAATGTCCATACAATAGGCGAACTAAAACCCATGACCCTCATCCATTTTTCTATAACAGGTAGCATCAGATGCTTGTTTATCCACCTGGCTATCCTTGAATAAGGAAAAGGCAAGACCAGAGGCGAATACACATAAAGATTCTCCATCTCCTTCCTTATGCCTTTTACACCCCTCAGCCAATTCACGATCCTGTGCTTTAGGCGACTCACATCTCTTATGCCTGGCATGCGCACCCCGGTATTTTCAATAAAGAGCACACGGTTACCGTTTCTGGCAAAGGTGGCCATTATCTCCTGATGCCCCTGCCATACAAAATCCCAATCAATACTCGATATACAGATTATATTCTCATTCTTTATCATTCTTGACTAACCCCCTATAGAGTTCCACGTATTTGTCGGCAATGGTAGAGATGCAATAGTTCTCTTCAATAGTCCTTCGTGCGTTCTCGCCCATGTCCCTGGCCCTGTCAGGGTTATCAAGCATATAGACAACCGCACCTGCCAATGACCTTGGGTCTTCGGTTGGCACAAGTAACCCATTTTTGCCATGTTGAATCAAATCCTGATTTCCTGATATGTCTGTAGCTATACATGGCATGCCAACAGACATTGCTTCAAGAAGCGAGTTAGATAAACCTTCTCTTCTTGAAGGAAGAACAAATAGAGAAGCGCCCAGCGAAATCTCCCTCACATCTTTTGCAAAACCTGAAAAATGCACCCAGTCTCCTATATTAAAATCAGCGACCATTTGGTCAAACAGACTATGATTTCCTCTGCCAAATATCTGTAAC
>CAYULJ010000076.1:0-8185 GCA_964445715.1 uncultured Planctomycetia bacterium | reverse complement strand
GGGGACATAGAAATGAAATCTTAAGTTTACACTTTAACATTGTTAAAGTGTAGTTAAAGTGTAAACTTAAGGCGCGAGTCTATTCTTCTTCTTCAGGTATGACGCGGGCGACTGCTGAAACCTTATCTCCTGAATCAAGCTTTATTATCCTGACACCCTGAGCAGCCCTGCCAGTAGTGCGTATATCCTTTACAGAACAGCGGACGATCATGCCTTTTTCAGTCATAACCATGAGCTCGTCCTTATCATTGACTATCTTAAGGCCCACTGCCTCTCCGTTTTTCTTTGTAACGCTTACGTTCTTTATGCCTTTGCCGCCGCGGGATTGTTTTCTATATTGATCGACAGTGGTGCGCTTTGCAAAACCCTGCGATGTAACCGTAAGAATCGTCGCGTCTTTTCTCGCGATCTCCATTGCTATTACTTCGTCTTTTTTGCCAAGGCCTATTCCTCTGACGCCTTTTGCGCCCCTGCCCATATCTCTGACCTGCGACTCTGAAAAACGAATGGCCTTGCCCTGGTTGGTCGCGAAAATTATCTCCTGCTTGCCATCAGTCCACTTTACCTCTATAAGCTCGTCGTCTTTTTCAATGGTAATGCCAATTATGCCGCCTTTTCTCGGATTTGAATACGCCATCAGGTCTGTCTTTTTAACAAGGCCCTTCTTGGTCGCCATCACAAGGAATTTGCCCTCTTCAAAATCCTTGACCCTCACGCACGCAGAAACCTTTTCGCCCTGAGCTAGCTGCAAGAGATTCACTATTGACTTGCCCCTGGCTGAGCGGCTTGCCTGAGGTATTTCATATACCTTTAACCAATGCACCCTGCCTGTATTTGTAAAGACAAGTATATATTCGTGCGTGGAGGCGACAAATAAATGCTCCACAAAATCTTCGTCTTTCATGTCAATGCCTGTGACGCCCACGCCTCCTCTTTTCTGACGCCTATATGCAGCTATCGGCAAACGCTTGATGTAACCAGCATGACTTATGGTGATGACCATATCCTCCTCTGCGATCAAATCCTCTATCTCCATCTCTTCTACTTGCGCGACTATCTCTGTCCTGCGCTCGTCGCCGTATTCTTTCTTGAGTTCCACGACTTCATCCTTAACTATCTCCAGAATCTTTTTCGCACTTTTTAGAATAGCCTTGAACATCTCTATCTTCTTGATCAACTCCATGTATTCTTTTTCTATTTTATTTCTTTCAAGCGCGGTGAGTCTCTGAAGCTGCATTTCTAATATGGACTGAGCCTGGATATCGCTCAGGTCAAAATTTTTCATCAACCTGTCTTTTGCTACCTTGGCATCCTTTGATTCCCTGATCGTCTTTATGATCTTGTTGATCGCGTCCACTGCGATCTTAAGACCCTCTAATATATGCGCGCGTCTTTCTGCTTTATTCAGCTCAAACTGCGTCCTGCGTCTTACTATTATTTCTCTATGTTTTATATATTGCTCCAGGACCTCTTTTAGATTTAAAACCTTTGGTTTTCCGTCGACAAGCGCGAGCGTGATCACGCCGAACGTGGTCTCCATCTGCGTGCGCTTGTAAAGCTGGTTCAATATAACCTGGGCATTCTGGTCGCGCTTCAAATCTATGACAATCCTCATGCCCTCTTTATCAGACTCGTCCCTTATGTCTGATATGCCTTCAATCTTTTTCTCCTGGACCAGATCAGCAATGTTTTCTATTAGCTTTGATTTATTTACCTGGTAAGGAATCTCTGTTATTATAATGGATTCCTTGTTTCCTTTTTGCTGCTCTACAGCTGCTTTTGCGTGGAGCTTCAGTCGGCCTCGCCCTTTTTCATACGCCTCTTTTATCCCGTCCCTGCCGCAGATAATACCACCTGTTGGAAAATCCGGGCCTTTTACTATTTTCATCAGATCTTTTATGGAAACATCCGGATCAGAAATCACCTTTACAACAGCATCCACTATTTCAGTCAAGTTATGCGGCGGAACATTGGTGGCCATGCCAACTGCAATGCCGCTTGAGCCGTTTACGAGAAGATTAGGCAGTCGCGCCGGCAATACACTGGGCTCCTGGAGAGATTCGTCAAAATTCGGGACAAAGTCTACTGTATCCTTATCTATATCGTCTAACAGCTCATCTGCTATGGAATCCATTCTGCATTCTGTATATCTCATCGCTGCTGCCGCATCTCCGTCTACTGAATTATGAACAAAGACCCCGCTTGCTAGAGCAAAATTATGAGTATCCTCTATTGTCAAATCAAAGACATCTTCTTGTTGATTCAACTCCTCGACACTTACAGCCTTATGATTTAATCCGCCCAACAAAGATGGTTGAGAAGCCATCTCGTAGTCTGTGATATTTGCATCATCACCAAACCTCGAAGGCTTTATATACAACGGCATCAAGGAGTCCTGAGGTTTTAGGTCTTTGGCGTTTTTATAAGTGCCGTCTCTTAACATAAAAGGATGGTCCAGGGTACATTTGATTTCCTCGTCATTGTCTAAAATAACTTTTACAATCTTTGCTTTTTTTCTGGTCAGTCTTGGTTTTTTAATCTCCGACATCTCTATTTTTTGAGTGACATGATCAAAAGTAAAAGCGTAATTTCTCTTTCCTTTCTTGGCTTCCTTTATGAGTTGTTCAAAATCAAGCGCCCTGCCATCAGTAAGCCGAACTTTAGTATCTTTCGTAAAGCAACCAAAGTTTCCTTGGCCGTCTATCAAAGGATACCTGAGAGAAAAATCCTGCACCATCCTGACAAGGGAATCATAGACAGCCGTGTCCCCATGTGGGTGGTATTTGCCAAGGCAATTATGCGAAATCATACCATTAGCAATAAATTCATGCTCACCCTCAACCTGTATATCATAGGTCTCTTGTGCCGGAGACTTTTTTATCGAAACAACCTTTGAAAAATAAATCTTATTTTCTACTATTCCATCAATAAAATCGGACAAAGGCGAACCTATCTTTTTTAATTTTTCTCCAATCCCCCAATTTAGAATCTGCTCTTTTCTCAATGGTTTCTCAGTAAGGTCACTCGAATATCTAATCTTACACCCTGTTGGATATTTTATTCCCATCTTAAATTTGTTACCGCCAATATCCTTATACCACCCTGCGCCGATGTGCATCGAACTTAATTCTCCGAAGATATTTGATCCGGCATAAGGAATAATGTCGTGCTTGGTTGAAAAAGCCCTTTTGAAAGACATGCCAAATAACCTAATATGCTTTCTAGCGTCTCTAAGATTAACTTTGGACGCTAACAACAATGCATTAGATCCTTTAAACTCTATATCATAAAAAACTTCTCTGGCCTTTACCTCTCTTCCTAATACAAAACTCGATTTTTTTTGCTTTGTTGTGTATTTACTGCCAAAAATCCCTTGATGCTGTAAAAGTATTAGCAAGCCATCTATCAGTTTCTCTGAAATCGAGCCATAGTGAATAACATTTCTTCTGCGATGAATAGAGCCGTCGCCTTCAAGAAGCCCTGAAGCAAAAGCGAATATCACGTTCTTGGGAGACTTGAATATATGCGTCGGGATCTCTTTTGTTTTTGCCTTACGCCCCTCCAAGTGGAAATTCAGCATAAAGAAATCATTTATGAAGTTTCTGTTAATCCTTACCGAATAACTCTTTTTAAGTGGCTTACCGTGAATAGTTAATCCTGCGCATATTTTTTCCTCGATCTTCGGTTCATAGCCAAATTCCTTTTTAAAAATGGAGCATGTTTTTTCTAAAATACCTTTATTAGCAGAAAAAAAACACATCCTATTGCGTTGTCTTCCATTTGGCTTTTCAATCGACCCATCTGACAACAAAAGCCCTAATGCATACGCTATATTTTCGTTAAGATAAGCAGGGCAGTTTGTGCCAACTGGTTTCTTTAGTCTGATAGGATTTTTAATTTCAGGATAATGCGCTCTTGTAACAATATAATCTTCCAGGGTTAGCTCTTTCGCCTCTTTCCATGCAAATTCTAAATTTTTGTCTAATACTTTAAATTTCTGCGAAGGCGTAACAATATTATAAGCACCGCTGTCCAAAGAAACCCTTAAAAGTTCTCTTTTTGGCATCTCATATAACTGGGTAACAGATTTTAATCCTCGCTGCGTGAATACCTTATCTCCTTGCCCAATATCTTGGATAGGAAGTAAGCCTTTCTCTGTCAACACAAGCGTATCCTTTATAAAGCACTCTCCAACTATTCTCGCAGATTTTTTGTATGGTTTGCTGTGTTCCAGACCGAGGTCCATCATGGCATAGAGTATGCGCCTGTGAACCGGCTTTAGGCCGTCCCTGACATCAGGCAGGGCCCTTCCTACGATTACGCTCATGGCGTAAGTAAGATAGGAATTCTTCATCTCATCTTCGATGTTAATCGGGATCAGCTTTTCATTCTGCGTGTACATATTTTTTTCTGCTTTGTAACTTTACATTTCAACAATGTTAAAGTGTAAAGTTAAGAAGTATTTTTGATATAAAAATCTTCCCAGAGATCTTTAAGGTCAGTTCTGATGTAAACAAAAAATTCTTCTTGTGCCATTACAGCCGCTTCTTTTAAAAGACGTATTTTATAAGCCCCCGCGCCTTCTGGATACATGGATAATTTAAAATAGCGCATTGGTTTTGAATCTATGGCTATATAAACATCTTCTGCGCCATCAGATTCTGAAACTTGATCGATCACTAAAAACTTGTATTCTATAATTTCCTGTGAATTTAAGAAAGGCTGTTCTGGCGTTTTGCAATTTGAGCATTTTTCAATCGGCATAGAAGCCCCTACTAAATTCCGTTTAATTTCATCGACAATACCAGATTCGTGCAAATCAGATATGGAAAGTTCTTGCGGATCTTCAGGGGCGTTTAAAGCGACTTGCATGTCTTCGTCTGGCAAATCCATTCCTTTGCCCCATGCCTGAGGACCAGAATATTCATATGTATTTTTTACACGTTTCATCACGCCATAGGCCCACCTCTCTTCATCGCGAACCAACATCTCAATAACAACCTTGCTTTTCTGTTCTTTTAGCGAGTCAATAATCACTCTGTCTCCCAAATAACACGAGGCCTCATGAACAAATTTAGTGCCATCGTTTATCAAAAACGCTAGCTCGCGAAAATGCCCACTACCTCCTCCGCTTTCAGCAATAATAACAGCTGCATCTCTTAGCCCATCATTATTAAAATCCCCATAAACATATTTATCTTCATAATAGACATAAATATATCTAGGCACCTCGCACTGGCCCCCTGTCAATGTTACTCTGTCAGCATAATGCTCATTGCCAATCATGTATGTCATATTGCCAAATAGCTCGTCTGGGCTTTCTGCGTGACCATCAGATACAAAAGCACTCGAAAAAACAAGACAAAAAACAACAAAAATTTTTATAATATTATCTTCTAATCGCATATGAATACAGGACGGGCATCAATAGTAACCCAATGCTCTTCTGTGCATCTGTAATCCGCCTTTTTTGGTTTTCTCTCTTTTAGAGTCTTATCTGCCGGGGATTTCTTGGCGAACTCAATTTCATAAGCAAGGACTTTTTGTATAAATTCTCTTATTTCTGCTGCTTTAGCTTTAGTGGCACCTGCTATCTCGAGGAAATCCTTTATATTATTCCATAATTGCGGATTCTTCCCAGCTTGTTCAGACTCATATTGGGCGCCAGCAATACGACCCTGACCGCCATTATAGGCACCAAGAATGAATTTCTTGCGCTCAGATATATTTTTTACCGGGATGCTCTTCAGGTCTTCTGACAACGTCGTTGTTTTACTAAAAATACTATTGAGATCCTTCAGATATCGCGCTGCTGCTGAGGCTGCATAATCAATATCGAAACGCTGATCGTTCTCGTCAAAATGTCGCGAGGCATTTTCAAGAGCTTTCCGTTTGTGGTCGGTCTCCCACTCAAGCCATACATCAACATATGTTTTTCTTGCCATGCGCCTTCTTCCCCACTCTTAAGTTTACACTTTAACAATGTTAAAGTGTAAACTTAAGAAATTAGATATCGAGATTGCGGACTTCTAGCGCGTACTTGTCTATAAACGCTTTTCTGGGTTCGACCTGGTCACCCATGAGCACAGTGAACATCTCGTTTGCCTCAACCGCGTCCTCCATGGCGACCTTTAAAAGCGTGCGCGTCCCTGGATCCATGGTTGTCTCCCATAGCTGCGTCGGGTTCATCTCACCCAGGCCTTTATACCTCTGTATGTGCAGGCCCTTTTTAGCGACTTCTCTTACATAATCAAGGCATTCCTTTAGAGTGTCCAGCTCCTTTATGTCGTCCTCGGACTCCATCTTGAAAGGCTTTTTCTTCGAGTCTGCATCAGACTGGAAGACCTGTTCGATGTCAAAACCCAGCTTGTCTATCTTGTCGAAGATCTTTTCCGTGTCCCTTGCCTCATAAAATTCAACAACATGACCGCTCTTTTTGCCTATTTCAACATCCTTGCCAAGCTCTTTTTCAAGCTTTTTTATGGCCTTTGCCAGCTCATCGTCATCATATAAGAATTGGGCTTCTCCCTCCACTTTGACCATATAAATAGGGAGTTTTTTGGTCTTCTTGTGTCTAAAACCAAGGTATTTTGATAATTTCACTCCACGTCGCTCTATAGCCCATGCCAACCTGTCAAATTCTGAAACCAAGTGCAGGAGCTCCTTGAGCTGCTTGTCCTTGAAGGTCTTTTTATTCTTCCTCCGCGTAAGGGTCATGCCATCTGTGCCAAGGTCGAACAAAAATTCATTCATCTTTTTTTCAGTCTCTATGTATTCCTCGCGCTTGCCCCTCTTTACTTTATATAACGGTGGCTGGGCTATATAGATATGGCCCTTTTCTATCAACTGTTGCATCTGCCTGAAAAACAGAGTCAAAAGAAGCGTGCGTATATGCGATCCGTCAGAATCAGCATCACACATAAGGATCACCTTGTGATACCGCAGTTTCTCTGGATTAAATTCCTCGCCCACGCCTGAACCAAGCGCGCTTATAATCGTGCGGATCTCTTCATTGGCAAGCGCCTTGTCAAGCCGCGCCTTTTCTACATTCAATATCTTTCCTTTTATCGGGAGTATTGCCTGGAACCGCCTGTCACGACCCTGCCTGGAAGAACCGCCCGCTGAATCTCCCTCTACTATATAAATTTCGCACAGGCTCGCATCTCGCTCAGAGCAATCCGACAGTTTTCCTGGAAGCGAAGTAGAATCCAGCGCGCCTTTGCGCCTGGTGAGCTCTCTTGCTTTTCTCGCAGCCTCTCTTGCGCGCGCCGCTAGTATCGCCTTTTCAATCGCCTTGTTCGCGACTGAAGGATGTTCTTCAAAATACGAACTGAGGTTTTCATTTACGATAGAAGCGACTATGCCTTCTACCTCGCTATTGCCAAGCTTTGTCTTTGTCTGTCCTTCGAATTGGGGGTTTGGCACCTTGACGCTGATTACACATGTCAACCCTTCACGTATGTCGTCGCCGGAAATCGATACATCAGAACTTTTCAGCATGTTTTTGTTCTTACAATACTGATTGACTGTCCTTGTCAGCGCAGACTTGAACCCGCTCAGATGCGTGCCGCCTTCGGTCGTATTTATATTATTTACGAATGCAAATATGCTTTCGGAATATCCGTCGTTATACTGGAGCGCGATCTCACATGAAACGCCGTCTTTCTCTCCTGAAAAATAAATGACCTTTTTATGTAACGCGTTTTTGTTTCTATTTAAATGCTCTACGAACGACAGGAGGCCACCGGAATAATAAAACTCAGCCTCTTTATCTTTTCTCTCGTCCTCTAATGATATCTTCAAGCCTTTGTTTAAAAACGCGAGCTCCCTAAGCCTGTTGGAAAGCGTCTCGAATGAAAACTCCAGAACCCCCTTGAAGATCTCCTTGTCAGGCTTAAAGGTGACTGCCGTGCCTGTTGTCTTTGCCTTGCCCACTACGGTAAGCTTGGAAGCAGTCTTGCCTCCTTCATATTCTTGGTGGTAGATCTTACCGTCTCTTTTTATTTCCACCTCCAACCATTCACTTAAGGCATTCACAACGCTCACGCCAACGCCGTGCAAACCGCCTGATACTTTATATGAGCGATGGTCGAATTTACCTCCGGCATGCAGCGTCGTAAGCACGACCTCTACAGCAGGTTTTTTCTGGGGCTTATGCATATCCACAGGTATGCCGCGGCCGTCG
>CAYULJ010000075.1:0-8288 GCA_964445715.1 uncultured Planctomycetia bacterium | reverse complement strand
ATGGAGGGCGCGATGGCCTTGATTTCTATAGGCACATTGCAAATGATGCGTCACGTTATTTAAGAAAAAATGGGGTGTTATTAATGGAAATGGGGGCTAATCAATCGGGAGCCGTAAAAACTATTTTTAATTCAACCGGATCATTCAAAATACATAAGATAACAAAAGATTTTTCAGGCTTGGATAGGGTAATATGGATAAGTTTATTATAGAGGGTGGGGTAAAATTAAAAGGGGCCGTGGAGTTAAGCGGGGCGAAGAACGCAGCGCTTCCTATTTTGGCTGCGACGCTCTTGGCAGAGTCTAAATCTGTAATAAAAAATGTGCCCCCGCTCAGAGATGTTTACACGATGCTCCGAATAATGAGGGCATTAGGTGTCAAGGTCAACATGGAAGACGACGTCGTCACTGTAGAGCCGGGCAAGTACTCTAATTGCACAGCATCTTATAAGCTTGTCAGCACGATGAGGGCATCGATATGCGTGTTAGGACCTATTTTGGCTAAGTTAAAACATGCTGAAGTCTCCATGCCGGGAGGTTGCGTGATCGGGCCCAGACCCATTGATTTACACATAAAAGGTTTGCGTTCCATAGGCGCGGACATAAAAATCCAGCACGGTTATATAGTCGCTGACGCAAAGACTTTGAAAGGCGGCAGGGTGTATCTAGGCGGAAATTTTGGTCCAAGCGTATTGGCAACCGCAAATCTTATGATGGCTGCGACACTCGCAAAAGGAAAGACTGTAATAGAAAGCGCTGCCTGCGAACCAGAGATAAACGATCTGGCAAATTTTTTGATTAAAATGGGTGCTAAAATAAAAGGTCGTAACACGCCTGTCATGGAAATGGAAGGCGTAGCTTCTCTTCATGGCGCAGAGCATTCTGTCATATATGATAGGGTAGAGGCTGGGACATTCATGGTAGCCTCAGCCATTACAGGAGGCGACATAACGATTAAACGCGCTAATATAGAGCATCTTGGGGCAATAGTGGATAAATTACATAACGCAGGAGCCAAGGTCACAAAAGTAAAAGACGGATTAAGGGTAAGAAGGCCTTATGCATTGAAACCAGTCGATGTAACTACTCTGCCGTATCCGGGTTTTCCCACTGACATGCAGGCACAGATGATGGCGCTCATGTGCGTGACAAAGGGAATAAGCGTAATCAGCGAAAAAGTCTACCCTGAGAGATTTATGCATGTGAGCGAGCTAGCTAGGATGGGCGCCCAGATCATGCTCGAGGGATCAATGGCAATAGTCAAAGGTGTCTCCCGTTTGAGCGGGGCCCCTGTTATGGCGTCGGATTTACGGGCTAGCGCGGCATTGATATTGGCAGGCCTGATTGCTAAAAGCCGGACTGAGATATCTAGAATATATCACCTGGATCGTGGCTATCATGGCATTGAAGATAAATTGGAAACATTAGGCGCGAAGATAAAACGAGAAAAAGAAGAATAACTTTACACTTTAACATTGTTAAAGTGTAAAGTTAAAAGGGAGGTAATAAAGTGGCAGTAAGAATCAGATTGAAAAGATTTGGGACAAAGAAGAAGCCGCATCAAAGGATAGTCGTGTGCGACAAAAAACGAGCCAGAGACGGCAAGACCATTGAAGAGATTGGTTATTACGATCCTTCAAAGACGCCGTCCCTTATCGTTGTGAATAAGGAGCGCGCGCAATATTGGATATCCAATGGCGCGACGCCGTCCGAGATCGTAAAAAGCCTGCTTAAAAAGCAAGGCGTGGTATAATCTGCGTACTCTTTTATGCGCATAGATGTACTGACTATATTTCCAAAAATGTTTGATGCTGTGCTCGGAGAGTCTATTGTGAAACGAGCCCTAGAGAAAGGCGTTATAGAGATAAACGTCATGGACTTGAGGGATTTCACAAAAGACAAGCACAAAAAAGTGGACGATAAACCGTTTGGCGGCGGGCCAGGCATGGTCATGAACGCAGACCCGTTCTTTGAAGCCGTAAACTACATAAGGCTCAAGACCAAGGATAAAAGACTGAAGACCCGGACTGTTTTATTGAGCCCGAAAGGCATGACCTTTAATCAGAAACTGGCAAAGAAAATGTCTAAATACGAGCATATGATTCTGCTCTGTGGACATTATGAAGGTATCGATGAAAGGGTCAGGGAGTGTCTGATAGACGATGAGATATCAATAGGGGATTTCGTCATGACAGGCGGAGAGCTTGCTGCCATGATCATGATAGATAGCGTAGCCAGACTTTTGCCAGGCGCTTTGGGTAATGAGGATTCTCATTACGAAGAATCCTTTTCAAAAAATTTATTGGAATACCCTCAGTACACAAGGCCAGCTGATTATAGAGGCATGAAGGTCCCTGAGGTGCTTTTATCAGGAGATCATAAAAAGATCAAAGAGTGGAGAAAAAAAGAGTCTTTAAAGGTAACAAAAAGAAAAAGACCCGATCTAATAAAATAAGGAAAAAGGAGGAAAAATGAACAGTAAGATTCGTGAACTCGAAAAGGAATTTGCAAAGAGAAATATCCCTGATTTTAAATCCGGGGATACTGTGAAGGTCTTTGTAAAGATCAAGGAAGGCGACAAGACCCGCCTGCAGGCCTTCGAAGGCATAGTCATAGCCAGAAAAGGTTCCAGCTTCAGAGAGACCTTTACTGTTAGACGTATATCGTATGGCGAAGGCGTAGAGAGAGTATTCCAGCTACATTCGCCTTCGATAGACTCTATTGCTATCGTAAAAAAAGGTAAAGTCAGAAGGTCTAAACTATATTACCTGCGCAAAAAAGTGGGAAAGCACACAAAGATTGAAGAGGAACAATCATTTGACAAAAAAGAGGATGCTCCTTTGTGAAAAGAGGGCATTTCTTGACGGTGCTTCTGTGATCATCGGAGTGGATGAGGCAGGGCGAGGTCCGCTTGCCGGTCCAGTGGTAGCAGCAGCTGTCGTCCTCAAGTCGTCCCCATTAAAAAGATTTTCCTTGCCTCGTTTTAATGAGAGGGTGGATGACTCCAAAAAGTTACTTCCCAGGCAAAGAGAAAAAGCCTTTGGCGAGATCTCAAAAAAGACTATTTTTGGACTGGGGTTAAAAAATCATAACTTTATAGACAAGAAAAATATAAGAGTCGCTACACTCTCGGCCATGAAACAAGCCGTAGAGAAACTCATAGAAGAATTTTGCCGTTTAAATAAAAATAAAGAGAAACAAATAAGAAAAAAGGTCTGCGTCCTCATAGACGGCAACATGAACCCGGACCTCCCTTATAAGACAGTCACGATTTTAAAGGGAGACTCAAAGAGTCTTTCGATCGCAGCAGCGTCTATTGTTGCAAAGGTCACGCGCGATAGAATAATGGTTTCTTGTGACGGGTTATTTCCGCAATACGGTTTTTCAAGGCATAAAGGTTACGGGACAAAATCGCACATCGATGCATTAAAAAAACATGGCCCTTGTGCGATTCACAGAAAAAGCTTCGCGCCTGTGAAGAAAAAATGACTTTTAAAAGGATTGCAACTGGTAAAAAAGGGGAGGAAGCCGCAGTCTCCTTTCTAAAAATCCAAGGTTATAAGATAATCGAAAAGAATTTTAGGACAAGGCACGGAGAGATAGACATAATAGCTGATGACGGATGCATTTCTTTTGTCGAGGTACGTTCGGTAAATTCGGGAAGATTCGGACTACCAGAACATTCTATCAATAGAAGAAAACAAAACCAGATAGCCAAAGCAGCATTGATGTATATAAAAACAAAGGGATTAGAAAATAAGGATTGCAGATTTGACGTGGTAAGCGTCGAAGATGCAGACAGTAACAGTCCGAAAGTCCGTCTTATAAAAAACGCTTTTGAATTAAACGAACGATATAGATATTGAGCGGGGCCCAGCTCATCGCAAACTAACACTGGCCGAGCGTCTTTTTAAGCCCCCACCCAAAGAGTTGATACGAGGGAGGAATACATGAAAAAAGTTCCTAGTGACCTTGATATAGCCCAAGCCGCAAAATTAAAACCCATCACTGAAATCGCCCGCCAGATAGGAATAAAAGAAGACGAATTAGAGCTCTACGGAAAATACAAGGCCAAGATATCCCTTTCCATTCTCGACCGCCTCAAAAATAAATCACAAGGAAAATACATAGATGTCACTGCGATCACGCCGACGCCTCTAGGGGAAGGCAAGACCGTAACTACTATAGGGCTGAGCCTGGGGCTTGCAAAGCTCGGAAAAAAAGTCATCACGACATTGAGGCAGCCTTCCATGGGGCCTGTCTTTGGCATAAAAGGCGGCGCAGCAGGAGGCGGCTATTCACAGGTATTGCCGATGGAGGATATCAACCTGCATTTTACGGGAGACATCCATGCGGTAGGAGCTGCTAACAATCTCTTGGCGGCATTCATTGATAATCATTTATCAAAAGGCAATACCCTGGATATTGATCCCGACTCGATAGTAACGCGACGCTGCGTTGATATCAGCGACAGGGCGTTGCGGCAGATCAAGGTAGGTCTTGGCGGGAAAGAAAACGGCATGCCGAGAGAGACTGGTTTTGATATAACGGTCGCGAGTGAGGTCATGGCTATATTGGCGCTCGCCGAAAGCCTAGCTGATCTAAGGAAACGGCTTGCGAGGATGGTCGTCGCCTCTACGCGCAATGGAAAGCCTGTCACTGCTGAAGATTTAAAATGCGCCGGCGCAATGACGGTTCTATTAAAAGATGCTCTTAAGCCGAATTTGATACAGACGACAGAAAACACACCCTGCATTATGCATGCAGGCCCTTTTGCAAACATAGCGCATGGCAATAATTCTGTCCTTGCCGATATGATCGCGTTGAGATTAGGCGATTATGTTGTCACAGAAAGTGGCTTTGGAGCTGACTGCGGGGCAGAAAAATTCGTAGATATCAAATGCAGAAGTAAAAGTCTTAAGCCGCCGGACGGCATGGTACTGGTATGCACAGTAAAGGCATTAAAGATGCATGGTGGAGGCTTTGAGGCGATCCCAGGCAAACCGCTGAACATGGACCTCGTGAAAAAGGAAAACGTGGGAGCCATAATCAAAGGCTCGGAGAATCTGGTAAAACATATCGAGAATCTCAAGATATTCGGCGTGCCTGTAGTCGTGGCCATAAACAGGTTTACATATGACACTGAAAAAGAAATAAATGCAATCAAGGATATTGCCAAAAAGGCAGGCGCAACAGATGTAGCGATAAGTGAGGTATGGGAAAAAGGCGGGGAAGGCGGGAAAGACCTGGCGCAGGCCGTTTTAAAGATGTGCGAGAAAAAATCAAACTTTAAATTTTTATACCCGTTGGATATTCCCATAAAAGAAAAAATAGAGACAATAGCAAAAAATATATACGGCGCGAAGGATGTCGAATATTCCGAAGAAGCTGAAAAGAAGATCGATTATTATACAAAGCAGGGTTACGATAAACTGCCCTTAAATATGGCCAAGACACATCTTTCGCTTTCGCATGATCCTAAATTAAAAGGAAGGCCTGAAGGCTTTACGTTGCCCGTGAGAGACATCAGGATATCGGCAGGCGCAGGCTTTCTATATCCACTCTGCGGCACGATGCGCACCATGCCAGGGCTACCATCAGTCCCGGCCGGCACAAAGGTAGACATCGACAAAGACGGAAAAATAAAAGGCCTATTCTAATCCTTAAGTTCACACTTTAACATTGTTAAAGTGTGAACTTAAGGAAGAGGGGGAGTAGAAGAAATGTATATCAATGAGCCCGTAAATAAATATCTTGAAGATCTTGCGGCCAAAAAACCAGCGCCTGGCGGTGGAAGCGCAGCCGCTTTTACCGGAGCGTTAGGTATAGCCCTGTTGGAGATGGTAGGCAATTTTACGATTGGAAAGGAAAAATACAAGGACTTTGAGCAAGATATAACGAAAGACCTTACCTTGTTAATAGATATTCGGAAGCAATTTAGCGCATTGACCGACGAAGACGTAAAGGCCTATTCTGCTATACGGGACGCCTTTAAGAGTAAAGACAAAAAAATCATTGAAGACGCCTTAAAAAACGGTTATGATATTTGTCAAAAAATATGCGGCTCAGCAAAAAGCGGACTGGTAATAGCTTTAGATCTTTCAGAAAAAGGAAATCTTAATCTGATCACGGATGTTGGTTGCGGAGCAGAGCTTTTAAACGCAGCTTTTAATTCCGGTGTATTCAACTGTGAAATAAATCTAAAAGGAATAGCGGACATTAATTTTGTAAAAGAAGAAAGACAAAGACTGGTCGAGCTAAAAAAAGAAACAGTAGATTTATATAAAACGACGATTACCAAAACAAACGAAAGGATGGAATAAAAATGGCTGCGCAATTATTGGACGGCAAAAAACTTTCTGCCAGCATAAAAGAAAACATAAAGAGTGAAATAGAAAACCTAAAAACAAAATATAAAACCGCACCACGATTAGTAAGTATTCAGGTAGGAGAAAATCCTGCTTCAGAAGTCTACCTAAAGTCTCAGAAGAAGAATGCTGAGAATCTCGGCATAGAATATCAGCTTGAAAAATTAGACGCAAAAAGTTCTCAGGGTGACCTGATAAATACAATAGAGGGACTTAATGCTAATAAAAATGTAAATGGCATTATCTTGCAGATGCCGCTTCCATCTCAGATAGATGCAAAAGTGATTTCGCGCTATATCGCACCTCTAAAGGATGTAGAAGCAGTGCATCCTCAGAATATGGGAGAAATAGTATTCGGGAACGCCAAGATCCTGCCTTGTACGGCTGCCGCATGTATGGAATTATTGAATTCAATAGAATCACTTGAACTATATGGAAAAGAAGCCTGCGTTGTCGGTCACAGTGAAATAGTCGGAAAACCATTGTCCTTATTGCTGTTGAATAAATTTGCAACGACCACCGTGTGTCATATAGCTACAGGACAAAGGGGAACGCTTCCGGAGTTCGTAAAAAAAGCTGAGATCCTGATAGTAGCGGTAGGCAAGGCCGGACTCGTAAAAGGCGACTGGATAAAAGAAGGCGCTATTGTAATTGACGTAGGCATAAATCGGATCGAAGGAAAGCTAGTCGGAGATGTAGAATTCGACAAGGCGCAGGAAAAAGCTTCCTATATTACTCCTGTGCCGGGCGGCGTCGGTCCTCTGACAGTAGCGATGTTAATGAAAAATCTTGTCGAAGCCTTTAAGCTCCAAAAAGCTTAAGTTCACATTTTAACATTGTTGAAATGTGAACTTAAAGAGAGAAAGAGGTAAGCATGTCTTTGTGCGATAAAATCAAAACTGGTAAATTTATTTTGACCTCTGAGATCGGTCCGCCAAAAGGGACTGATATCGAAGAGATGTTAAAAGATGCCGAGCTTATAAAAGACAGAGTTGATGCTGTGAACGTAACGGATCTACAGAGCTCTGTCATGCGAGTAGGCTCTCTGGCTGTATGCAAATTTCTGATGGAGCGCGGTATCGAACCTGTCTTTCAGATCACATGCAGAGATAGAAACAGACTGGCGCTGCAGTCAGATTTATTATCAGCAGCAGTGTTTGGCATAAAGAATATCCTTGCATTGACCGGAGACCATCCTGCACTAGGAGATCATCCGCAGGCAAAACCTGTCTTTGACCTGGATTCTATACAGCTGCTCGAAGCGATCAATACATTGGAATCAGGAAAGGATATGGTCGGGAAAGAATTAAAGGGAAAGCCGGAATTTTGCACAGGCGCTGTTGTAAATCCCGGGGCCGACCCTATAGAGCCCGAGATAATCAAGATGGAGAAAAAAATAGACGCCGGTGCCCAATTTTTCCAGACACAGGCAATATATGACGTAGAGCTGTTTAAAAAATTTCTAGACTCAGCAAAACACTTAAAAACCACTATTATAGCGGGTATTGTGCTTTTAAAATCTGCTGGCATGGCTAAATATATGAATAAAAACGTAGCAGGTGTATTTGTGCCTGATAATTTGATCCAGGAAATGGATAAAGCCCAAGCCCAAGATAGAGCCGCTAAGTCCATAGAAATCGCAGCCAGGCTGATAAAGGAACTCAAGCCCATGTCGCAGGGTATCCATATAATGCCCATAGGCTGGGATAAAAAAGTACCTCTGGTCTTGGATGCAGCTGGTCTATAAGACTTAAGTTCACGCTTCAACAATGTTAAAATGTGAACTTAAACAAAAACAAAGAATATGAAGATAGCGATTACGGGAAAAGGTGGAGTTGGCAAGACTTCGGTTTCAGCAGGCCTTGCGCTTATTTTTAAAAAACAGGGTAGCAAGGTAATAGCTATTGATGCTGACCCAGAT
>CAYULJ010000074.1:4025-8381 GCA_964445715.1 uncultured Planctomycetia bacterium | reverse complement strand
ATTGTCCAATGGTGCCGCGACAATAACGTCTTATACGTCAACACCTCTGTTGAAGAATGGGATCCATACAAAGATATAGAGCGTAATGACGCGACAAAATATACGCTGTACTCCAGACACATGGAATTGCGACAAAAAATAACCGGGTGGGATGATAGAAGTACCATCTCTGCTATTGTTGACCATGGCGCCAATCCGGGTTTGGTGTCGCATTTTACAAAACACGCCCTTATAGGAATCAGCGAAAAAATCTTAAAAGAAAAATCAAAGGATGCGAGAAAAAAAGAATTGGAAAAATATCTAAGCGAAAAGAATTTTGCAAAGCTCGCTCAGCTAACAGGCGTTAAGACAATACATATAAGCGAACGCGACACCCAGATAACCAATCAACCAAAAGAAGTAAATGAATTCGTCAACACGTGGAGCATTGAGGGATTTTTTGAAGAAGGTGTTGCGCCTTCGGAATTAGGTTGGGGTACGCACGAACGCTACGTCCCTAAAAATGCGTACTTTCATAAAGTCGGGCCTAAAAACCAGATATGCCTTGGCACGATCGGCATGAAGACATGGGTGCGTTCGTGGGTGCCCTGCGGTGAAATAACAGGTATGGTGATCCGTCACGGAGAGGCATTCAGTATTTCAGACAGGCTCACTGTATGGGAAAATGAAAAGGCTATTTACAGGCCCACTGTGCATTACGCGTACTGCCCGTCTAATGCCGCGATCAATTCCCTGCACGAACTCGAGATGATGCAATTCAAGCTTCAGGAAAAACAAAGGATAATGAGCGACGAGATCATAAGCGGAAGGGATGAATTAGGTGTCCTCCTTATGGGACATGATTTTAATTCATGGTGGTGCGGAAGCATATTGGATATAGATACCGCGCGCGAACTTGTTCCCCATCAACAGGCCACCACGCTTCAGGTGGCCATATCAGTAGTGGCTGCTGCCATGTGGATGATAAAAAATCCAAAGAGGGGATTTTTATTGCCGGACGATGTAGATCATGAATTTATCCTGAAAGTCGCCACCCCTTATATAAAACCTTTCATCTCTGAGGCAGTTGACTGGACGCCATTAAAAAATCTTAACACTAAATTTACAAAGTTCGACATATCCAGGCCAAAAGACGAGGATGTGTGGCAATTTACGACATTTCTCGTTGACCTGAGGGAAAGACAACATGCCCATGACACAAGTGCAAAACCACTTGAAGCAGCAAAAGCATAAAGCCGAACTTAGCGGCATTGAAAACCTCATAAGGGCGATGCTGAAGAAACATCGCTCGCCGTTTATGCTGATCCGGCGCTCTATACTGGAAAAACAGTACAGGCGCTTTCGTAAATACCTGCCTGAAGTTACGCCTTATTATGCGATAAAGGCAAATCCTCATCCTGGCATCATTAAATCATTCATTAAGTTCGGCGCGTGTTTTGACGTAGCAAGCGCTACTGAGATGAAGCAAGTCTTGCGGCTGGGCGCCTCCCCTTCAAAGATCATATTTGCCAACACCATTAAATCTCATGAAGACATAGAGATCGCCAGGCGTCGAAGGGTGAGGCTGATGACCTTTGACAATGAACCAGAACTTTACAAGATCGCGAAGTACGCCCCGCGTTCGCGCGTTCTGGTGCGCATAAAAGTAGCCAATGAGGGTAGTCAGGTGGAACTCTCTCTTAAATTTGGCGCTGACCCTGAGCAGGCATTCTTTTTACTGCGAAAGGCAAAGGCGCTGGGACTTATACCCATGGGTGTTAGTTTTCATGTCGGCAGCCAGTCTAAAAACGTTGAAAATTACATACAGGCCCTTGAGATATCAGCAAAGATATTTAAAGAGTCAAAGAAAAACGGCCTTCCTTTAAAAATAATGGATATTGGCGGAGGATTCCCGATCCAGCACTTTGACAATGAGATAGGCGTGAATTTTGAAAGAATGGCTGCGCAGATAAGGAGAGAGAAAAAAGAACTCTTTGACAGGAATGTCAGATTCATTGCTGAGCCAGGCAGGTTCCTCGCAGGGCCGGCAGGCATCCTTGTCACACAGGTTATAGGAAGGGCCTTTCGCAACAATAAAAATTACTACTACCTGAATGACGGGATCTACGGTGACTTCTCAGGCATGGTCTTTGACCATTGCAAATATGAATTCAAAACCTTACGGCGCGGGCCAAAATATCTAAGTACGCTCGCAGGCCCAACCTGCGATTCCTTTGATACGCTTGCGCTGAATGAAGAAATCCCTGAACTCTATGTAGGCGATGTCGTGTACGTAAAAAATATCGGCGCCTATTCCTGCGCCAGCGCTGTCCCAAACTTCAACGGCTTCCCCCCTGCCAAACTAATCCTTGTATAAAATACCGCTTCCAAAGGAATAATTATTCAATTGTAAAAATCCGGATTTGGACTTATAATATATATACCCACCCAAAGGAGGCAAAGATGGCTAAACCCACTAAAAAATCCAAGAAAAAAGAAAAAAGGGAGTTTTTAAGGGTCAATTACGACAAGCCTTTGACATATAGGGTAATAGGTGGCCCTAAAAATGAAAGTTTTGCTTCTAAATTCATGACAGCTGTATCCAAAAACCTGAGCGCATCGGGCATACTCTTTACAACCAATGTTGTAAAGGTCCCTGATATTGCCAGCATGGTTGTTTTAGACGTTGACTACAGGACAGCCAGCGTGTGCCAGGAAATAGAAAAACGTGCTCTTATATTAGACAACAAACTCGTAGGAAGGGTCGTAAGAATAGAAGACAACGAAGACGACACCTGCGGGGTAGGGATAGCATTTGTAAAAAGAACTGAACCAATGCTACCTATCTTAAAATACGTAGAAGACCTGGTAAATAATATATAAAAAGCCGAGGCCAGACCTCACTTGCCTTCCCAGAACTTTTCTGCTTCTTCTTCCATTTTTTCCAAACGGTCGTAATAATCCGGGAATTCGTTTAGGTGAGCCAGTGCAATCTTTCCGGTAGTGAGGCTATCGTCATTGCTTACATTGGTGACGGCCTCACAAAGGCCGTGCTCCAACTCTACATCCATACCTCTCCTGAACTGGTCAACGTCAAACTTGTCCCATTTAAGACCTAATCTCTCACCGATTGCCTTTGCTTCTTCATTGGTAAAATGCTTTTTAACTGACATATCATTCTCCCAAAACACCAGGCACAGGATAATCGCCATGTGCTTTCCTACATTCTTCCAGGCGTTTTTTCTGTTCATCAAGAGTCTTTATTAAAATGTGAGGTGTGTCAAAAACCTTGGTGTTATATATTTCTCTGATTCTCTCTATCTTGGCAATAAGTTCTGGGACGCGAATCTTAAATTGCTCGTTATATTCCTTCTCTGTATATTCCTTATTAAGGACTGATTTAAAGAGAGGCTTTAGGTCTTCATATTTAGGAATATATCCTACTGGAGCCTTAATCGCTTCTGCTTCACCATTGACTCGCAGCTCCATCCATTTAATCCACACATGTTTATCCTTGATGCCATTGAGGAAATTTTTCTCTTTGTCCCGAAGAAAATAATTTACATGGAATATAAGCGGCGACCTTTTGACACCCTTGACTATATCCAGGTTATTCTGTATATATCTACCTATTGGTATTGAAAGAAAATCCAGATTTGCCATGAGGTTGAATTTTCTCACGCCTTCCTGACCCAGAGTTGCCGATGTTGTCTCTGATTCTATTGCCGCGCCCTGTGCTAGTATCCCGTGCTGCCAGTCAAAGGCCTGGGCAACAGGAACGCTTGTATCTGAATCGCGTCCACCGTATATAATACCGCCTACTTCTACGCCTTTTGGGTCTTCCAAATTTTTATCACAATTCTTCAAGTCTTTCAGACGTACTGTATAACGCGCATTCTTATGAGCGTACGGGACCTCTTTTTCATCAGGCCCTTTTTTACCAGGTACCCACTCGCCTGAAAAATTCACGCCTTTATTGGGCTTAGATCTCCCGTCACCCAGCCAGCGCGGGTTATTATTCTCATCTACCAGGACATTGGAAAAAATAACTTCACCAGGTAAAGTCAATGCCTCGAATATAGTAGGATCATTCTTCTCGCTTACATCCTGTATAATCCCAAAAATACCCCTCTCAACATTAACCGTACGAATCTCTCCATTAATACTTCGTAAATACGCGATGTCATCACCTATTATTTGTTCGCCTCCGAGCATGGCAGTGGCAGTCTTTCCGCAAGCAGATGGAAAAGAACCTGTAAAATACGTGACGCGCTTTTTCTTGGGGCCATATACACCCATTATAAACATGTGCTCTGTAAGCCAGCCCTGTTCTGACGCGCGTTTAATGGCAAGGCGCATGGAAAGCTTCTTAATGCC
>CAYULJ010000074.1:0-4015 GCA_964445715.1 uncultured Planctomycetia bacterium | reverse complement strand
AACAGTGTTTCCTGCATATTGCGTGTTTGTACTAAACACCATCTCTTCTTCAAGATCTATATACACGCGGCGCTTGTCTACATTTTTGCTCACCGCTCCTTCCAGTTCCCCTGCAGTATGCACAAATCTGAAAAATTTTTCTTCAGACTTTAACTTCTTAAACTGCTCATAGCCACTCCTGTAGAGCATATCCTCTGAATGGCCAACATAACTCGAATCAGTTATCTGCGCAGCTGGAATAGAAAATTCAGAACCAGTAGGGCCAAGGCAATAAAAACATAGATAGGCCTCCTTACCCTTCATGGAATCTTTAAAAAGTCCGTGTATCTCCTTTAGCCCCTCTTCCCTATCAACTGACTTTATATCAGGGCCCAAGACTTCGTCAGGCCTTAGAAGATACTTTGTCTTTGCCTTATCTCTTGCCTGGTCAAAATATCCGTCAAAATGTATAGTATGGCCTTTTGTGGCAAGATTAACTTCTTCTCTATTTTCAACAGCCTTCTTGCGTATATAGTCTGCATCTTGCTTTGAATCAGTACGCACAAAAACCGAGTCAGGATTGCAGAGCTCCACGTATTTGCTGACAAAATCCATGAGCTTCTGATTTTTCAGCGCCTTTAGCTTTTTATAGTTATCTTTTCCGAATTTTTCTTGAAGTAATTTCTCATCCATGCTACTTTCCCTCTTATATTTCTTAGGCTATACATTTAAACCTGAGGTGTCCTTTATACTACCACACCCCCAAACCAAACGCAAACTGTTTTAGGGTAAATTTGGGAAGGATAAAATATGGGCCTTGATTTGGTCTCGTATCTTTCTAAATACCTTTAATCGCTCTTCGTCTGTACCCTGGGCTATGGCTGGGTCTTTGAGGTCCCAATGGATCTTTTTAGCTACACCCAAAAACACAGGGCAGGCTTGCTTCGCGTTGTCACACACAGTGACAACATAATCAAATTCATGGCCTAAGAACTCTTTTATGGATTTTGACTTGTGTCCAGAGATGTCAATGCCCTCTTCTTTCATAACCTTTATAGCCAAGAGATTCACCTTTGTCGATTCAACGCCTGCGCTAGATACCTCAAACCTGTCTCCTGCCAGATGTCTCAAAAAGCCTTCTGCCATCTGGCTGCGGCAAGAATTACCCGTACATAAAAATAAAACGCGCTCTTTCATGCTAGACCGTGCTTTTTTTATCGCGAAGACAGGACCTTAAATGCCATATCATTATCAGAGGTGGAAAGGACTATCTTGGCCGGGCAGCCACCTGAGCAGGTTGTGCAGTAGATATAGTTGATATTTATTTTATTAAGGGCGAGGATCTCGGAAATATTCTTTAATGTCCCTGGCCTATTTTCAAGTTCCATAACCATTACCTCGTTCTCAGTAATATCCTCATATCCATTACTCATCAATTCACTAATTGCCTCGGTATTGTTATTAGTTATAAATATAAGATTCCCCTGGTCGCCTCTATAATTCGAGTATCCTGCTACTGTCTCCACATTTATACCGTGATTGACCAAAAACGACATCATCCGCGTCAATGCCCCGATCTCATCTTTAGTCACCACACTGATTTCCCTTGCCTTTACCAAATTTTTAATCACGCCGGCCTCCTTTGTTATATTGTCAATAAGAAATTATACACGGTAAAGACACGGATTCCAAGCATAAAATTATAATTCGAAGAATCACTGATTACGTAGTCTGATACCTTAGTCTTGGTATCCGAAAAAGAAAGAAAATGCCAACTATTATAAATGCACTCAGGCTCAAAAGGGTCAGGCGATAGCCCCACGCCCCTAAAGAAGAAAAATATAATAGCAAAATGCCCCAGAAAAAGGGCCCGACTATGCCTGCAATATAGCCTACCATGTTAAAAAGCCCGAAGACCTCCCCTATCTTTTCTTTAGGCACGAGTTTTACTAAAAGGGCACGGGCTATTACCCAGGTAGAGCCCAGGCTCAGCCCCACCAACGCCCCTATAATCCAGTGAAACGGCGGAGAAAGAAGGCCGCCTGATAAAAGACAGACAAGCCAGAGAAAAAATACGCCTATTAGCGAGCGCCTGTAACCTATGATGTCGCTTATAAAACCAGAAATGACGCTACCCAGAATAGCAAATATAGTAGAAAACGCGATGAGATTTATTATATCAGCCTCTTTAAATCCAAACACCTTGCCAACATAGACAGCCATGAAAAGTATAATGGTATTCACGACGCATAGCCCGAAGAAGGCTGCCTTTAAAAAATCCTTAAGGCTACCATATCTATGAGTGTCGGACAAGGTGCGCCTTAATCGTCTAAAGGCCTCGACTATCTCTCTCCTGTTTAAAATCCCTGGCCTTTCATTGGACGGCGCCTCTTTTACAAATATCAGACAGGGCAAAGAAAATATCAAAAATAAAATGCCTGTAATAATAAAGGTAGGCTGATACCCCATCTCCAATATCACCGGCTTTGTAATATAAAGCGCGAGAATCGCGCCTGTGTAGCCAAACATCCTGCCCAGGCCAGAGACCATGCCGACCTTGTCCTTGGGCGCGACTCTTACCATCAGCGCATTATAAAAGACCACTGCGCCCTGGCATCCAAAATTCGCAATGACAAAAAATGCCAGCACTAAAAAGAGATTTGAAGAAAATCCCAATGCCATGGTAAATATAATAGAGACCAATGTAAAATAGACGAGGAATTTTTTATGAGACGCCTTTGTGTCTGAGATCGCGCCCAGGATAGGCGCGCATAGTGCGACAAAAAACATAGAGACACCGAATGCGAAGCTATACAAAATCTCAGGTGCCCCTTTCTCAAGCGTCAGCCACCTCGGAAAATACAGACTCACTATATTCAACGCAAAAAACTGGTTCGCCAGATCATACAATGCCCAGGACAGGATTAGGGAATTGGATTTTATCTTACTCATATATACTAGATTATACCCTTAAAATAAAAAATCCCAAGTATATTTTCTTGGGATTTTTTAAAGTAGGGTATAATTTATACGCTTTATACGCTGCTACGCGCAGCTTTTATTAAAGCAGGGCTTGTTTTTTTAGGAATATTGCTGGCGCGCATCACATGGAAACGGTCGGATATCTCTGCGTCGAATATCTCTGCATGGAAACCGTCGAATATCTCTGCAATGTCTCTGCTTTTTTGTAGCTCGTTATATTGCGTAAGGGTCTCTCCGGAAAGGACTTCGACCCGTAGATCGTCCAGTTCAGAAGGAGACAATCTTAAGTTTTCTAATGTCCTCTCAAGTTCTTGTTTCTCGTTTTCGTTCTGAGCGACCACTATGTATATCTCGCGGTCTCTCTTTACTTTGCCGTATATCTGGGCAAAGATGGATGGTTTTTTCGTAACCTCTGCGCCATCAAAATACAATACATCATCCATATAAGCATTGCTGAGTTTAGTTCCTTCTCTTCCTACGCGCTTATAAACCGGGCGCTCAAAATTTATAGTGCCGTCTTCCATTGTCAGGCCTATGTTCTCTATCTTTCCATCTTTCAGCAATCGCTCAAACACCTTCTCGATCTCTACAAGAGGTATGTCTGTCTCTGCAGCTACCTGCCAGGGTGTCATACCCTCTTCAATAGCCCTTAAGGTATACGCTTCATTTATAGTATCTTCGCTGAATTGTTCTGAAAGCCCTGCCTCTGGTCCTTTTAACTTAAGCTCGAAATAATTTTCTGTATGTTGGAGCTTTGCAGCAGCTGGTTTATCAAGGACAAATACAGTGTTTGGATGTAACTGCACACTGGTGCTTGTAGTCTGATCGCTAATCTCTCCTTCTATGGCCCTCCAAACCGGTGTGGCCTTATGAGGCTTATTTGCCATTACTATTTCTATACCAGCCCTGTCCAAAGAATCTCCTGAACCCTGCGTAATGGCCTCTTTTGGCACTCGGGAACTCATCTTTATCATATAATCCCAATCTGCCTTAAAGACATCTATATTATTTAAATACTCGATCCATCTTTTCTTGCGATGTTCAAGCCCTTGAG
>CAYULJ010000073.1:0-8576 GCA_964445715.1 uncultured Planctomycetia bacterium | reverse complement strand
GTATCCTGATTCTGGCAATAGCAATCTTGTAGCCGCGCTTACTGAGGATCCAGGGGATCTTGACTGGAACGGTCCATATCTTAAGATAAGAGAACAGGAGCGCAATGAAAACAACGAATACATGGATGCGTGGGGCAATGCCTTTGTATATGTAAACCCCGGAGTGCACAATGAATACATGTATGACCTTTATTCTCTAGGTCCGAATGGCCAGGGTGACGGTACAGAAAGAGACGACATTAATAACTGGTAGGCAGCATCCCATGGCGCTTAAGTTTACACTTTAACATTGTTGAAGTGTAAACTTAAGGGATGAGAAAGTGATGATTATGAAGAAGCAAGGGTTTACATTGGTCGAGATGCTCGTGGTCCTTGCGGTCATAGCATTAATACTGAGTCTTTCTATTCCGTTTACATCCGGGTTTGGCAAAGGACTTCGGTTAAAGACATCTGCGAGGGCTATTTTAGGCACATTGCGTGTCGCGAAGAGCAATGCTATTACTTATAGAGAAAAATACATAGTATTTTTTGATAAAGACAATGAAGCGTATTGGATAGAAGACAATGAAGGAAGGCTTTTTGAAAGAAAACGCGATCTCCCTCCATCGATAAAATTTAAAAACCCTGACAGCGAAGACACAGATCCTATAACCTTTGAAGACGATAAAGTCGTATTCTATTCCACTGGCGCAATAGAAGGAGGGAGTGGTTCAATAACTATTAGCGATAAACAAGGCAACTCAAAGACCATCTCGATCATTGGAAGCACAGGCAAAATCAGGATAGAATGAGGGGGAGAAAAAAATGAAAAAAACGCTTTTATCGATCATTATATTGACTGCGTTCCTTTTTATTTTTCTCAAGAGCAATACGTGGGAGACCCGCAGAAAAACAGAAACGAGAATGGGAGTAGAGTATGGAGTTATAGAGCACAGGCTTAACTGGGACAATTTTTTCCGTTATCTAAATTATTTATACAGAAGCGTTGTAGATAGACTACCTATTCCTGCAAAATAAATGGTCAGCGTTGTCATCCCTGCCTTTAATCGCGCCTCTACTTTAAAAAAAGCCATAGGATCTGTTTTTTCGCAGACGTATAAGGATTTTGAGCTAATTGTAGTCGACGATGGCTCAGAAGACGATACATCTGATCTAGTATCTAGTTTCAATGGTCGCCTAAGATATATTAAGCAAAAAAACAAAGGTCCTGCGTCAGCTCGAAACTTAGGTATAAAAAATGCCAAGAGTGATCTTATAGCGTTTTTAGACTCAGACGATTGGTGGGATGAAGAAAAGCTCGTGCTGCAAATAGAGGCGATGCGACAAAATCCCCAGTATCTTATCTCTCATACCCAGGAGATATGGTACAGAAACGGGGAGTTTTTAAATCAAAAGAAAAAGCACAGGAAATTTCATGGCTATATCTTTGATAAATGTCTGCCTCTATGCGTCGTTAGCATGTCCACGGTAATGGTGCGTAAGCAGCTCTTTGATAAAATAGGACTCTTCGACGAAGGGCTTCCTTGTTGTGAAGATTATGATTTTTGGTTAAGGGCGAGCGTAAAGCATTCTTTTTATCTTTTAGGCAAGCCTTTGACATTAAAAGACGGCGGTAGACCAGATCAGGTGTCTTCTGTCTATGCAACAGGCATAGACCGTTTCAGGATACAGGCAATAGCAAAAGTCTTAAAATCAGGCATGCTTAATAATGCACAAAAAAGACTTGCGGTTCAGGAACTCAAAAAGAAATGCCAGGTATACGGAAATGGTTGTTTGAAGCATGGCAAGCCAGAAGAGGGTAAACGTTATCTGGGCTTAAGTTTACACTTTAACATTGTTGAAGTGTAAACTTAGAACTAGTTGGTATTATTAGAGTTACGTAAACAGAAAACCTTTACTTTTTTTGCCAATTTGCCTTGAATTTTTCCCCTATATATGGTATAATCTATATTGTATACATATAGCCCATAGGCATAGTTTTTTGTAGAAAAAAGATGGTCTATTTTTTTTAACACTATTATGACAAACTTTATAAAACTTTTTATTTCAAAAATCATCTCCCTAATATTAGCTATATCCTTATGTCTTACATCTACATGCTATGGCATAGATCTGCCCCCGAAATCCCACCTAAGGGTCCAGATGGATCTAGAAGAGACTCATAGAAGGATGGAAGAGCTCTATCGTGCCCACAATGAAAATTCGGCTGATCCCAAAAGCGCCTCTCGCAATAGAGATGAAAAAGGACGGTTTGACGAAGAAGAAGGCAAGAGTCCAGAGGATATGGTGAGGATCTTGTATGACAGCGAATATCGAGATAAACCTTTTACTGTCAGAGAATACAGAGGGCTTTGGGTAAGTATACATGAAGAAGAACTACCAGAACGTACCGCATATAATGATTTAGAAAAAGCAAGAGATAAGGGATGGATTGAGTCTGCTGGAGAAAGGGCTTATTATAGATTGACAGAAAAGGGGAGAGTCGCGGGTGAATTGCTTTCTAATATCGAGACATTAATGGCAGAAATCGATGATAAGCTTAGCAAGGTAGAGTTGTTGCCCGGAGATTCTTTTGATCTAGCGTTAACATCATTGAATCCAATAACGGGAGAGATCCATGCCTTAATTACATCAGTAGATTCTCTTATGGTTGATTATATGATTCAAACCGGCGAAAGAAAGCAACCTAAAAACATTTTATATAGGATTAAAGAATCAACTAGAAGATGGAGCAACGATTTTACAGAGGCAACGGCTGGGAAGATGGTTGAAGAGTTTAGGGGCAGAAAAGACCCATTTTTTATCGAAGATATAAAAGAAATTTTTCCTGATTTTGTCGATAAAGTCAGGATAGAAATAGTAATCGAGCTACTAAAAGAACGAGAGATACTTCGAGAAACAGGCGATGAGGAATATATCCTGTCGGATGTCTTTGGTGGGGCAGGGTCTGTGACTTTAGTGGGAAATAAAGAGATCTCTCTTATCGAAGGAGAAATGAAAGTTAGCGATCTACCTGAAGGGACAGTGAAAGATTTCCTGCAAACAGCATCAGAAGTCGTACCTCCAGATTTAGGCGAGGTTATTGTTTTTGGAGGCGCAGTAAGGGATTTACTATTAGGCAAGGTTAGGCTCTCTTCAAACAGCGATATAGATATCGTTGTCAGACCTAATATAAGTCGCTTAGAAAAGCTACAACTTGAATGGCAGGTATTATATGAAGCTATTTATCCAAACATGGAGATCGCGTTTCAAAGCGGAGTGCAACCGACTAGATTAAATAGACTTTTGCGTAGAAGGACCTTGTATGCGCGTCCTGTTAAAGAATGGCCTGAGGAGGGTTTAGAAAGAGAGGTTTCTAGATTAAAAAGAGTTCTTTATGGACTCAAGAAAGGTACAAAAGAATATGAAGCCTTAAGAGGTACCTTAGCGTATTATACGCAGACAACCATGTTTTCTATAACAGGAGATCTTGCAGGCAGCAGGCAACAGATAGATTCTTATATCTCTTGGCAGTTAAATAGTAAAGAGACAGCATTTTTAGAGAAAAGAGCGTCTCTTATTGTAGGTAGGATCGAGGTAGCCCTTGGCCTGGAAACCGGTTCGATAGTAAATCGTGAAGCAAAGACGGCCGAGGGCATATTTATAGATTATGCAGCTTTTATTGACGATTCAGGCGCTTATCATGATACAAGGACTCCTGCTGAGACGTGGACACTTGATATTACGCCAGAGATATCTATAAATCGCATAGGGATTTCTAGCTTAGGCAGAGTTTATGATCCAGACGGGGGCGTTCAAGATTTAAGGGATGGAAAATTGCGGTTTATTGGTAAGGATATAGAAAGAAATGTTGGGTTGCGTGCTATTTGGAGAACAATTATTGCCCAGTATCGTTTCGGATTCGAATTTACGCCTGAGACAGAAAGGATTGTTTTTAATTTTCTTAAAGAACCTGACCGCTATATTAAGAGCAAAGAATGGCACGACTGGCTTAATGGAAAAACCGTTGTAACCGGGTCTTATTCAATAGATGTTCCGCTTGAGCGGAGCAAGTTCTCAACTGCTACAGCAGATGATCCTTTTATTATAGGATCTTTGATAAGGGATACGTTTAGGTATGCTAAAGATCCAAAAGTAGCTTTGGATGATTTGAAAAGAGCCGGTCTTATGTCGATTATCGAGAACAGCGGCATAGGCATTAGGATTGAAGATGGGCAGGTAAGCTTCACCCCTATTTATATAGATACTTTATCTATAGGAGATCTTTTAGTTGGCAAGAGATTTGGTTTTTATCTTGTAAGGAGACTGCCTTTAGATAAAATAAAAGCTTTAATTCTTGAAGGGTTAGAAGCCTATTCAGAGTTTTCAGAATATGAGGAACAAAGGTTTGAGAGTTTTATTCACGTAGTCACGCAACTTGAATTTTATCCTGAACTCTTGGCTGAACTCAAGAACGATGACCTTTTCGCCTCTGGCCCCAGCTACGAAGGGGGCGAGGTAACAGAAGAAGAGGCCAAAGCTATATGGCATGAAGCTGATGTAATTCATCAAATTGTTCGTGCCGGGTTCAATGGATTAGCTGAGCCCCCAGCTGAAATTATTGACCACACAAGTGACAGGTTGATAGCTCGTTACCAAGGAAATGTTGAAGGATCTATTATCGGCTTGTTTTTAACCTTTGGAGACAAGTTAATAGTTGTATATCTCGACCCCAATAATATGGAAATTACAATAGGAGTCAATCGGCAGGATAAATCAGATTATTTTGATAATAGAAGGACCTATCGATTGTCAGATCTCGACGCAATAGATCCAAGCAGAGCTATTATGATCGATCCTGTAGGCGAACCATTGTATTGGGCAGAATTTTTAGCACAGGAATATGATTTACCGTATAAATTCGTTGATCAAATGAAGCGTCTAAAATTAATCGGAGAAAGCAGTATTATAATAACAAAGCGAAATAGTGACTGGGTGATAGAAGAGCCTTCAGAAATGATTAATTTTAGGTTGTTGATCGAACCTGACGGGACTGTAAAGCTAAAAGGAGGGTCTATAAAAGGAGAACGAAAACAGTTTGAATCAGGCGATATTGTCTTGTTTATCCATTCGCATCCGTTTCCACGTTCTGTGTTAGAGGAAGTGCCAAAAGAAGTATCTGAGCGGTTATCGATGTCAGAAGAGGACATGTTTGTTTTTATATCTCGTACTCTCTTAAATGAAAGAGGGAGATTAGTGTTATTGGAAGGCTTGCCTGGTGATGAAGACTTTAGAGTGGTAACAATAGATTGGAAGGATGCGTTTTATGCTGCAGTTGACGAGAATTTCCATTTAGCCGTAGGCTCTACATTCCCTTTGATTGAAAAATTACAGGAAATTGTTTTAGAAGACACTGATAAATTTTTTAGTTATGAAATTTACCAGGTTAATACATTGCAGGATGAATCAATGTCTAGCAATGAGATAGATTTGATTTTAGAGGAATTTTTATCGGCAAGCGGCGCTCAAAAAAGAGATCGGAGCAAAGAGCTTATAGCAGCCCTTAGGGAATTTCCGGAGGAAGCGAGCAGGGTAGTTGATAGAGTGGACGGATATCTTAACATGCTAGACCGTCAAGCAAGGGCAAGGTTTGCCAGTTATTCGCCCCTAGATATTTTTGTAATCATTGGATTTTATAATGAGCTAGGAGGAGAGGCAGGTATTAATGGCTTAGAAAAGGCATTGTCGTATTCAGTGAGCTTCAATTATGCAAGAGAGGCTTTATTGAATTCATCGAGTCGTGAATGGATGATGGGGATCGACGCTAGGGTTGAAAAAAGAATAGATGAGTTTGATGCGATAGCTGAAGAAAGGCGTGGCTATTACTGCAATATGGATCCAGAAAGATTTATTGAATTAGTAGAAGATAAGATAGGAGGGACTCTTAATACTGAAGAGAGGACAGCAGCAGTTGACTTAATACAAGCATTTCAAGAAATACGGACAGAAGAAGATGTTGTAGGCAGGTTAAATGATATGCTTGCTCGCGGAGGACGTCCAAATGTATGCATAGACGTTTGCGCTAGAGCCAGACGAGTATTGTCAGATTATAATATTCCGAATATACAGGCTGTGAAGCAAGGGTTCATGAATGAAGTAACCACTTTTTACCCCTATCATCTTGCAATCGATATGATTTGGAGCGATTATGACGAGACTGACATGCCTGTCCACCTTTATATTATATTTAATTTTCTAGGCGTACCTTTTGTATTAGAGCTTTCAGGTGATCAATTTATGATGAGAGAGGATAGGATGAATGAGTTTGAGGATGTCGGTGTAGTTATCATCCCCGTAGATGAATTAGAGCAATTCGACTGGCCATATGTAGGAAATATATTGCCTTCAACTATTGATGGCTCTTCAAGGGATGCTGTATTAGAAGTTTTGAATGATAGGTCAGACTTAATGGAACTAGTTACAAGGCGTTCATTGAGCCGTCATGATCTATATATGGATTCATTCCAGAGAATGAGAAGGCTTAATGCAGGAGAATTCAAGAAGAAACATGGGGTGCCTGAGACTGAGGCTGATCCTGGTCATGCTGCGATAAGTGATGCACCTATTGCTCATGCCCAGTCTCTACATATTCCGGAAAAATTCAGAGAGGGTCATGGAGTTCCTGAAGGGTGGCAGAACGGGGTATACATGGGAGAGAAACAAGAGACGCTTCTTGCGCAAAGAGATTTCTCCTATATCAGCGAGCAGACAGATGCAATCTTAAGCAAAGACCTAAAGAAATTTGCAGAAATAAAAAATACTGCTCGTTTTATAGCAAAAGAAATAACCGTTAGAGAAAAGACTTATAGATTTAGGCTTTATAACATTGGCGATAAGCCGTTCTTTATCCAGGAGAACCCTAATGGTCAGGAGGCATTGCCTGATCCTGAGATACGCAAACAACTTTCCTACGCATTAAAGAGAGACGAGCTAAAAGACTTAGGTGACTGGAGCGCTTATGTTGTCCTAAGGCCTACTCGTTCACATAGACTATTTGGTGATTGCGTATCGAATCGAGTTCTTTATATAAACCAGGCTTTTGACAATGTATATGAGAAGTTAGAGAGGCCCGCAGGAAGCGTATTGCTGCAAGCGGGGCTTGAGCATGAACTCCTGCATGAGGCATTGGTGTATGAGAAAGAGGTGCTCTTGGCATGGGGCAAGATAAGGAGTGACGCAAAGTACACGCATATATTAAGTGTCATAAATGAGCTAAAAAAATCTCCTGAACAATATAAAAAGTTCAACGAAGAGGTAGAAGCACTGCATAGGGCAAGAGACATGAAGCGGCTTTTTAAGATAGCGAGGAAGAAGCACTCTGATCCAGGATATATTAATGATTTGACTGAGGCACAGGTGCTGGACCAGCAGTTTGCCGCTGAGCTCGCTCTTGGTCTCATAGGAGATCCCGGAATAAAGCAGGACGTCAAAAATCAATACATAAGAACTCTTCATGGTATTATTTCGGCAGACGGTAAAGTTGTATTAACGTCTGCTCAAGCCGATATTCTCATACAGTATATTCCTGAGACATCCGGCAAATACAGGAAAGACCTCTCATACATTATCTATTCTGTGTTTTTTAACAATAAGTCTCTTTTGTTAAGCGATAGTCAGTTTGAGTTATTTAAAAGTTACGTAGTGCAAGGTGATTATGATAAAACGGGAAACAGGTGGTTCATAAGTGTTATGGGCGTAAATCTAGAGAGGGATATATCTTTTTTTGAAAAGTTAATGGCCTATTATGAAACTGTTTCTGATCGTCGTGTCAGAGAAGGGATCAGAAGTGGCGTTAGCGGAGCTTTGTTTGGCAGGCAGGAAATGTTTGAGTTATTAATCGACTACCTTATAGATGGACACAGGAAAGAAAGGATTTTAGCTGCAATCAGGCTTTCTCATGCAGGAATCATACAAATACAAAAGATATCGTCTTGGGAAGAAGTAGCTGATGCTTTAAAGATCATATCAAATATGGATATTGTGGAAGCGAAACCTTTGATTATAGCGTTAATCACTGTCTTAAAGAGCAAGAATATCAGAAAGAGAAAATATACTTCTAACGCAGAAGACCTGTATGACAATATTCTGAGATCCCTTTCTATTATTATAACAAAAGGAGTTAAAGATGAGCCTTTATTGATGCGACAATTAGCGATGAGTTTGCCTTATGCCGTGAGAGGGAAAGAGGCCCTGCAAGATCTTTGGGGAAGCTCAGAGTCCCTGGGTGATTCTATAGATTCCTCAGTGATTAGAAAAATACGAGAACGCATTCACGGACATTTATCGAGGGATGATCTTAAGCTTGTTCTGGCGTACCAATATTTTCTTGATACCGGAGATAGCGCACAGTTAGCCGATATGTCGATTGCAGTGGATAGTACGGATATAATATTGCAAAAGGATCTGCAAAAAGGCGAATCGTATGCTGAAGAAGCATATGCATTATTGGAAGAGATAAGAACTTGCCTGATAGACCTCTTTGAAAATGGTAAAGACAGTAATCATGTAAAAATCCTTGAACAATGGGAAAGTCATAC
>CAYULJ010000072.1:0-8588 GCA_964445715.1 uncultured Planctomycetia bacterium | reverse complement strand
GTTTGGCTAGCGCGCTTGCTTCGGGAGCAAGAGGTCGCGGGTTCGAGTCCCGCCTTCCCGACCAATTGTCAACACGAAAGGAGAGGGTTATGAGTAATCTTTTTAACGCAGCTGAGATCATTGATATAGGTATTGAGAAGGAGAAGAAGAGAAGGGATTTTTATGCCCTTGTCGCAGAGAAGTTCAAGGAGAAAGAAATAAAAGATCTTTTTGGCAAATTGAGTAAATGGGAAGAGGAGCACATAGAGAAATTCACTGAGATAAGAAAGACAATAAAAGAATCCGAGGCGACAGAGTCATATCCAGGAGAGCTCGTGGCTTATTGTAAGGCCTTGATAGATGATCATTTATACAACAAGGTCTCCCCGCAGGAATTTAGCAAAAATATAAAGGACCCTTTTTCTGTTATTCAGTATGGCATAGGTTTCGAAAAGGACGCTATCCTGTTTTTTAGAGAGGTTCAGCCGTATATGGGCGAGGCCAATAAGGATGTGGTCGAGGCTCTTATCAGCGAAGAGAAGCAGCATATTATATATCTCGCCGACCTCAAGAAAAAGCTATAAAAAAATCTTAAGTTTACACTTTAACATTGTTGAAGTGTAAACTTAAGCAATGTAGTTGCCTGATTTATCAGGCACAGCATAGAGTGCCCAATAAATTGGGCAACTACAATATTTTCTGTACAGCCTGATAAGGATTAGTATGGCAGTTAAGCGGATCCATGTATTCTATTCAGGGCATGTTCAGGGGGTTGGATTTAGGTTTACGACTCAGGATATTGCTTCTGAATTAGGCCTGAAAGGCTGGGTTAAAAATCTTAGAGATAGCAAGGTCGAGGTCGTCTGCGAAGGAACCGAAGAGAAGCTCAAGGCCTTTGTAAGTAATATAGCGAATAGTTTTATAGGGCGGTATATTAAGAATACCGATATCAATTGGGAAGAGCCTACCAACGAATTTGATGACTTCGATATAAAATTCTAGTAAAAATGAAAAAAGACAAAGATATAGAAAAAAAAATCGGGAAGCTCAGAGATTTAATCAATCATCACGATCGAAAGTATTATGTAGAGAACAAGCCAGAGGCTTCGGATCAGGAATACGATCGCTTGATAAAAGAGCTTAAAAAGCTCGAAGCAACTCATCCCGAATTTATATCCCCTGATTCCCCTACACAGAGAGTAAGCGGAGAAGTTTTACAAGGTTTTAATACCATAGAGCACAGGGTTCCTATGCTCAGTATGGATAATACGTATTCGTCAGAAGAGATAATTGAGTTTGATAAACGGGTTAAGAAAAATTTAGAAACGGATAAGTTGGATTATGTCATTGAATTAAAGATAGATGGCGTTAGTATATCCCTTCTTTATGAAAACGGCAGATTTATACGAGGCGCCACGCGCGGCGATGGTTTCAAGGGAGATGATATCACAGTAAATCTAAAGACGATCAGAAGCCTGCCTCTGCGATTGAGCGCAAAAAAAGACATAAAATTCCCGAAATTATTTGAGGCAAGAGGAGAGATATACATGCCTCGTGAGACGTTTGAAAAGATAAACAGGCAAAAGAAAAAGGACGGCGAAGAACTTTTTGCCAATCCTAGAAATGCCTGCAGCGGCTCTTTAAAGCTTTTGGATAGTTTGCTGGCCTCAAAGAGGCATCTGGATATGTGGATTTACGGGGTCGGCTATATCAACGAGCCTTTATTTAAGACGCAACACGAAGCTTTGTGTTTTTTAAGAGAGGTTGGATTTCGCACTAATCCCCATATAAAAAAGTGCCATTCAATAGAAGAAGTCATTAAATACTGCAAGGAATGGGAGCGCAGAAAAGATCCCCTGGATTATGATATTGACGGAATGGTCATAAAGGTGGATTCGTTTTCTTTTCAAAAGAATCTTGGGGAGACTACGAAGAGTCCAAGATGGATGATAGCTTATAAATTTCCAACAGAGAAAAAAGAGACTGTCTTGGAGGATATCATCGTGCAGGTCGGCAGGACCGGCACGCTTACGCCTGTGGCTATGCTGAAGCCCGTAGAATTATCAGGTTCAGTAGTCAGCCGCGCGACGCTTCACAATCAGGATGAGATCGTGCGCAAGGATATAAGGATAGGCGATCATGTAATAATAGAGAAGGCAGGCGAGATTATTCCGCAGGTAGTCGAAGCATTAAAAGATAAAAGGACAGGCAAGGAAAAGAAATTTTTAATGCCTGGAAAGTGTCCTGTATGTGATTCTCCTGTAAAAAGCATCGAGGGCGAGGTAGCGCTGAGATGCGAGAATTTAAGCTGCCCTGACCAGCTAAAAGAGAGAATCAAACATTTTGCTTCAAGGGACGCCATGGATATAGAGGGTATGGGAGTGGCTATGGCAATTCAACTGGTAGATAAAAAAATGGTGAAGGATTATGGAGATATATATTATTTGAAGCACGATGAGGTCGCAGGGCTTGAAAGGATGGCTGACAAATCTGCTTCAAATTTGATAGAGGCTATTACTAAAAGCAAGGCCAATGATTTAAACAGGCTCGTTTATGGGCTTGGCATACGCCATGTAGGCGTGAGGGCTGCGTGGATCCTTTCCTCTAGATTTAAGTCGCTTGATAAAATAGCTGGTCAGGAAATAGAGGAGCTCGAGGCTATCAATGAGATAGGTCCGATCGTGGCCAGAAGCATACATGGTTTCTTTCGCATGAAAGAGAACGAAAAAGTGATAGAGAAATTAAAAAAGGCCGGCGTGAATATAGTGACAAGAAACAAGAAACAAGGGACAAGGTCGTTGGAAGGCAAGACCTTTGTAATAACTGGTTCGCTCGAAAGCATTAGCAGGCAGGAGGCAGAAGAGCTCATAAGAAGATTAGGAGGCAATGCGTCTTCCAGCGTTAGCAAAAAAACAGATTATCTGATTCTGGGCAAGGAACCAGGTTCAAAATTTGAGAAGGCAAAGAAACTGGGCGTGAGAATCATAGACGAAAGGGAATTCAGAAAAATGACCACTTAACTTTACACTTTAACAATGTTAAAGTGTAAAGTTAAGTGTGGACTTAAGCGATGAAGCATAAAGGTGGAGATTATGATTAGAAGAAGATTTTTTATTTCAATTTTTGCATTAATGCTGCTTCTATCTTTTACGGGATGCGCTGCGCTTCAGAGGAAATTTACGCGCAAGAAGAAAAAAGACGAGGGGAGAGTCGTACCTGTTATAACTACATATGATTATTCAAAAGACCTGAGGGTAGAAGAGCTGTACAAAAAGCGTTTTTTGTTCTGGAGAACATGGCATGATGAATTAATAAACAGGATGGATGCGGGACATAAAAAGCGCGTTGCGTGTTTTGACAGTGCGCTTGAAAATATGATAGAGATGAGAAAATATCTGGCTAGTCCTAAGGCAGAAGAGTTGGACCTCTATATAAAGAAGATGATAGATATCGATAAGGATATAAAAGAAGACAGATTGACCAGGAGCGAGAAATATAATATAAAGCAAGCGCTTGAGAAAATCAAACGCCAGGTAAATAAGAATTTTTCTTTTTCAGATGTAGAAGAATTTTTAGAATTGAGAAAAGAAGATGATAATTAAGACTATTATTGCAGGTATGATGGAGGCGAATTGTTATATTGTTGGAGATGAAACCACAAAAGAAGTGTTTGTTATAGATCCCGGGGGAGATTATAAAAAGATAAAAAAGGCGATAGATAATGATAATCTCAAGCCTCAGGCTATTATCAATACACATGGGCATGGCGATCATATAGGAGCAAATAGCGAATTTGACTTGCCTATCTGGATCCATCGTTTGGACGCTGGTTTTCTGCAGGATCTCTTAAAGAATCTTTCAGGCGCATTTAGTTTTTTACTTAAGACAAAGCCAGCTTCAAGGCTTTTAGAAGAAGGCGACGTTTTGAAAGTCGGAAAAGTTGCCTTGGAAGTCATTCACACCCCAGGCCATACTCCGGGCTGTATATGTCTGAAAGGGGGAGGAGTAATTTTTACTGGAGATACTCTTTTTTGCGGCGGCATAGGCAGGACTGATTTTGCGTATGGCTCAGAGGATGATATTATTAGTTCTATAAAAGAAAAATTACTGATCCTCGATGATAGTTATATTGTTTACCCAGGCCACGGCCCAAGCTCCACAATAGGACGCGAAAAGAGCGATAACCCATTTGTTGCATAACTTAAATCCATACTTATCCACAATGTAGGGGACGTTTAAACGTCCCCTACATTGTGGATAAGTGTTACGACTAGTAGAGTCCCCTACTAGTTAGATATTATGAAAGAACTTATAGATGAATTCTTGAGTTACCTCTCAGTAGAGAGAGGATTGTCTAACAATACGCTTTCCTCTTACAGGTTGGACCTTGAGAGATTTTTTGAATATCTCAAGACCAGGCGTATCGCTTCTGTCCAAAGAGTTACCAGACAGACTATAGCTTCTTTTATGTTCTCTGAGAAAGACAGGGGACTTTCTGCTAATTCTGTCTCAAGGGCACTTGCCTGTCTCAAGACCTTTTTTAAATTCCTCGTGAGGGAGAACAAGATAAAAGAAGACCCGACCGGCGTTATCGAATCCCCGAAATTATGGAAAAAGTTACCAGATACATTGGGCGTCAAAGAAGTCGAGTCATTGCTGAAGACGCCTAATCTTAGAGAGTTTATGGGAATGAGGGACAAGGCCTGTCTGGAGTTGATGTATGCTACGGGCATGCGCGTCTCAGAGCTTATAAATCTGAAAATGAATGATTTGAATATGGACGTTGGCTTTGTCAAATGTTTTGGAAAGGGCAATAAGGAAAGGATAGTGCCTTTTGGGAAAAAGGCAAAAGAGAGCGTGGCAAGATATCTTGATAAGACAAGGTCCAAGTTCTTAAAGAAAAAGATCTCGAATTTTTTATTTCTTACCAGGCTGGGCAAACCGATGTCGCGTCAGACATTCTGGAAGACCATAAAGAAATACACTAAGCTAGCTGGGATTAAAAAAGATATCACACCTCACAGTTTGAGGCATTCGTTCGCGACTCATATACTCGAGAGAGGGGCTGACCTGAGAATCGTGCAGGAGATGCTGGGGCATGCTGATATTTCGACCACGCAGATATATACGCACATAAATAAAGAAAGACTTAAATCCATACATCATAAATTTCATCCGAGGCCGTAATTGGCTGAAGGCTGACAATGAAAAACATTGCTAGGGATATAAGAAATTATTTAGAGATGGAAAGAGAAGGCGGTGTGTTCGATTATCTTTTTTCTCGGAAATTAAAAGATAGAGAGCCGTTGTCATTTAGAAATGAAGTCGAACAATGCAGAAAGTGTCAACTGTCCCAAACAAGGAACAAAGTCGTATTCGGAGATGGCAATATAAACGCAAAGCTTATGTTTGTCGGAGAAGCGCCTGGTTATGATGAGGACAGGCAGGGGGTACCTTTTGTCGGCGAGGCCGGAATGCTATTGACAAAGATCATAGAGGCTATGGGATTCAAGAGAGAGGATGTCTATATATGTAATGTTTTAAAGTGCCGCCCACCCAGCAATAGAAATCCTTTACCCGAAGAGAGCTCTCTTTGTATAAAATATCTTTATAAACAGATAGATCAGATCCAGCCAAAGGTCATTTGCGGTCTCGGGAAAATTGCCAGCCAGGCGCTTTTAAATACAAATACGACAATAACTAGATTAAGAGGCAACTGGCAGGAATTCAGAGGTATAAAATTCATGCCGACATACCATCCCGCATATCTCCTCCGCAATCCCAAAGACAAAAAGCTCGTCTGGCAGGATATGAAGGAAATCATGAAGGCGCTATGATCTATAACGCTTAAGTTTACATACCACTTCGTGGCACATGCTTTCCCATTGTTGAAGTGTAAACTTAAGCTTAACATTACAATGACTAAATTCGTAGATGTAGTTATAAACCGGCCTATAGAAGGGCCTTTTACTTATTATATACCTAAGGATCTGGAAGGCCCTGTTGATATTGGCAGTTGCGTAGAAGTATCTTTTGGGAAAAAGAAAGTGGTAGGTTATGTCGTTGGCTTTCCCTCGGATTGCAAGTTTAAAAATATCAAGCCATTGCTTTGCTTACTAGATAGGAAGGCTGCTATAAATGATGAGATACTCAAGCTCACCAAATGGATCGCGGATTATTATTACTCTACTTGGGGAGAGGCTATTTCAGCTGCTGTTCCCAGTGTCTTAAAGAGGGGGCCGAGAAAAAAAAGGCTGAAGACTGAAGGCTCAAGGCTCAAGGAACCAGAAGCAGAGTACATAGATGGTTCGAATAAGCATTTACTGCCTACCTATGAACAAAGACAAGCGCTTGCTTCAATAAAACAATGCATAGATGATAAAATCCATAAGGTCTTTCTGCTTCACGGCGTGACAGGTAGCGGGAAAACAGAAGTCTACTTGCAGTCTATTTCGCATGCCTTGGATTCAGGACACTCTAGCATAATACTTGTACCTGAGATATCGCTTACGCCCCAGACTGTGGCGCGCTTCAAGGCTAGATTTGGAGAAAGAATAGCAATTTTACATTCGCAGCTTGTGGGTTCCAAACGAACCTCCGAGTGGGAAAGGATCATATCCGGCGAGGCGCAGATCGTAGTTGGGGCGAGGTCTGCAATATTCGCGCCGCTTAAAAATTTAGGCCTGGTTGTTGTTGACGAAGAACATGAGAATACGTATAAGCAGGAAGATGCTCCTCGTTACCATGCGAGAGAGGTTGCGATAAAGAGAGCAGAGATATCAGGCGCAGTGGTTATATTGGGAAGCGCTACCCCGTCATTAGAATCTTTCTTTTTAGCAGAAAAAAAATGTTATACGCTTGTTGAACTACCAGAGAGGATAGATTCTAAACTTTTACCTGAAGTCGAGATCGTGGATATGAGAGAAGAGTTGACCCGGTCGAAGAAAATCCCTCTTCTCTCTCAATCTTTAAAAGAATGGATAAGAAAGGATCTGGCAGAAGATAAACAGATCATACTTTTTCTAAATAGACGCGGTTTCTCGACATTCATCAGCTGTAGGAAGTGCGGCTATGTGCTTAGGTGTAAACGTTGTGATGTAAGCCTTACCTATCATTTTCATGCAAAAAAACTAATATGCCATCATTGCAAATTTACCATGGATCCGCCGACAATTTGCCCGGAGTGCAATTCTTCCTATGTAAAATTGGGGCATAGGGACAGAGAAGGTCGAGAGCGAGATAAACAGGCTTTTCCCGAGTGCAGTGATATCCAGAATGGACACCGACTCGACGCACAAGCGCGGGACGCACGAGAAGGTTCTGTCAAAGTTCAAGGCAGGCAAGATCGATGTCCTGGTCGGAACGCAGATGATAGCCAAGGGCCTTGATTTTCCAAAGGTGACGCTGGTAGGGGTCATATCCGCTGATACTGCTTTGAACCTTCCCGATTTTAGGTCAGGGGAGCGCACCTTTAATTTATTGACACAGGTAGCTGGCCGCGCGGGAAGAGGGGATCTTGGCGGGAGGGTCATAATACAGAGTTACACTCCTGCCCACTATGCCATACAGGCCGCAAAGAATCACGACTATCAAAGTTTTTACAGTAAAGAAATATCATATCGCAAGGACTTGGGCCTTCCACCCTTTCGCCATATGGCGTGCTTGACATTTAGGGGCAGAAAAGACGAAAAGGTGTTTAAGTTCAGTGAGTCTTGCAAGGACAGATTTGAGAAAAAAGATAAGGACAAAAAAATAGAGATCCTTGGGCCTGCTCCGGCGCCTGTTTCAAAAATGAAAGGCATGTATCGCTGGAATCTGTTTTTAAAAACGGAGAAGACAGAAGATATAGTAGCTTTATTAAAAGAAACCTTAGGCAATCGAAGAAGAGAAAAAGGCGTTCTTGTTACGGTGGATATAGATCCATCTTAAGTTTACACTTTAACATTGTTGAAGTGTAAACTTAAGAACCGAATTCGCGTTGGATCGTTCCGAGGGCGTCTAGATTCTTGAGAGCCTTGAGGACTTCTGTATCTTTGGGACTTATTCTGAGGGCTTGTTCGTAGTTGGTTTTTGCGTTCTTATAGTCTTCTTTCCTTAAATATATCTCACCTAATTTTTTCAGAATACTTATGTCTTTTGGATTTATGGATTTTGCCTCTTCGAGGTTTTGCGTAGCATGGGAGACCTCGCCTTTTTTATAGAATATCTCCGCTATCTTTTTTAGGGCCTCTGTGTCGTTCGGATTTTTGGCGATTATCTTTTCAAGGCTTTCAAGCGCGCTAGAGATATTGCCTTTTTTCAGAAACGTATCAGCGCATATGGCGCCAAAGACTCTATTGATAGAATTTACTGCGTTAGTCACGAAAGAGACAGGGTGGTTTCCGAGTTTATTCTTTAGGGATAGATGGAGATAGCGTCGTGCTTCCAGATGGTCGTATTTTGACGAAACTATCTGAGAGAAGATCTCAACAGCATAGTCATAGTTCTTTTTCTCGAACGCAAGCACGCCTTTATCGAAGAATTCTTTAAGATCTTTTTCATTGATTTGCTCTGACATATAGGATAAGTTTACAGGAAGCTTATATGATTGTCAAGATTCAATATATATG
>CAYULJ010000071.1:0-8597 GCA_964445715.1 uncultured Planctomycetia bacterium | reverse complement strand
TACAAGGCCTATCATAAACGAGGTCAAGATAAGGCCTATTCTGTAATACATATATCCATATAAAAACTGAAAGGCGAATATGACAATTATCTGGAAAGAGATTTCACTCATACCAGTGGTTCCTATGGATAGAATCACGGGCATTCTTGTTTTTGTTTTCCTGAATTTCTGGATTAAAAAGGTGAGGAGGAATAAAATAATAAGGATCGATATAAATAGAGGTAAATTTATTTTTTCAAAAAATGGCAAAATGCCTTTGCCGCCGTAGAATAAGGTCATCCATAACGAGGCGTGATAAAAATAGCCAATGGGTTTAAAATCCTGGTTTATTTTTGCTTTTTTATATTCTTTTATAGTATTTTCTATATATTTAATACGCAGGGGATCGAGTTTAAAAGGCAAGTAGTATTCCCTGACAAATTTTGTATCTATACCTCTTTCTTTTAATCTCTGAATCAGGATGTCAGGTGAATACGTCAAGACATCAGTGCTATTGGAAGCAAGAAAAGTCGCACTGTCACCCGGAAAGATTTTTATATCACTGAATTCTTTTTCCAGAGTGTTATAAATACTGGCAAGATAATGCGCTTGTTCGGAATTTAGATAATTTTCAGATGATGCAAGCGAAAAAGAAAATATACCATCTGGCGCTAGTATTTTTTCGATCTCTCCAAAAAATTCCAGAGAGTAAAACCTGTTTAGCATTGCATTGTAGGGATCAGGAAGGTTCAGTATTATTACGTCGTAATTTTCTGAAGCAAGAGATTTGACAAAGAATCTTCCGTCCACATGCGAGACATTTACTCTCTTGTCTTCTATAAGAGGCAAGTGTTTTTCAGAAAGCTTTATGATCAAAGGATCCAGCTCTACATAGTCAACTTTTTTTACAGGATGTTTTAGGATTTCTTCTAGAGGCCCGCCGGTACCACCGCCTATGAGGAGCACTTTTTTCGGAGAAGGATGCTCTAGCATCGCATAGTGCACGGATTCTTCGCTAGTCAATAAGTCGCCGCTCGTAAAAACCAAAAGACCGTTCTCATAAAAACTGAATTCCTCCGCTATCTTTGTAACAGATATGTTCCCATATATAGAATCAATGCTTTCCACTAATTCAAATGGTCTGAATTGCATTTTCCTCGAGTATTTCTCTAAGTAGGTTGGCCAGTTAGAGATAAAGGTGATTGATATAAAGGATAAATAGAGGATCTGCAGTATATTTTTATTAAATAAAAGCGAGATCAGAAGATTTGCGCTGCCTACTATGAATGTATTTTGGAAAGGAGAAAGGGTATTGATGAGAAAAAAACTATATAACAAGCCTCCTATAGAAGCCCCTGCGCCTTCTAAAAAATAAATCCTTCCTATCTCGGCGGAAGGGAGCTTGCTTTCTCTAGCTGAGATCTTTGATATCAATATGAATGTGAATCCCAGAAGCATGCATATAAAGGATAGCGATAAAAAAGACGACCCAAGCATTGGCACAAATCCAATGATCTTGCCCGGCGCTATATTTAGTATCGATTTTATATTGCGTATAATAAATATGTTTGCGGGGAGAGCGATAGAGATAAGTAGTTGCATATAAGAGAGGAGTTTTTCTTTGGATTTGAGCTTATCGACCAGCCTGCCTAGCGCATAGCTTCCAAATGAAGTCCAGAATAGCCAACTTGCGAGTATGGCTCCCAGCGAGAGTTCATTGCCATAGAATACAACCATAAGCTCTCTTATGATAATTATCTGACCTATCATCGAGGTCAGACCTAAGACAAAGGCAGCTGTGTTTAGCCTATACTTTGCGTTCATTTCATATAAGTTTAGCATAATAACCATAAAGCTTCAACCTTCCTAGCTTAAGTTCACACTTTAACAATGTTAAAGTGTGAACTTAAGAAAAAAGGACGGGGTTGAAGGAGGAAGCAGCAGGTGTTATAATATATAGCACTATGAAGGCTGTTTCGCGGTCAGAGATGCAGGAACTGGATCGCAGGACAATAGAAGATTTTGGCGTGCCTTCTATTGTGCTTATGGAGAATGCCGGTCGAGGCGTGAAGGATGTAGCGCTGAATATGCTTGGAAGAGGCTTGCGGAAAAAAGTTGCAATATTCTGTGGGCCAGGCAATAATGGAGGAGATGGATTTGTAGCTGCGAGGTATCTTGTAAGGCAAGATATCGAAGTAGATGTCTATATAATTGGACAGAAGTCGAGAATAAAGAACGGTTCAAAGATAAATTTGGATATACTGGAAAAATTGGGAATTGTGGCCAATGAGCTTTTGTCGCTTCCTAGAGTAGACTATGAGTTAATTATAGATGCTATATTTGGCATAGGGCTAAAAGGCAAAGTCAAAGGACCAACGAAAGATATAATAAAAGACTTAAATAAATGCGGTATTCCGATTCTTTCTGTTGATGTTCCATCTGGTCTCGACGCTGATACAGGTGAAGTTTTAGGTGATGCTGTAAAAGCCAAAAAGACCGTGACGATGCAATGTCCAAAAAAAGGATTTTATATCAATAAAGGCCCAGAGCATGCAGGAGAGGTTGTAGTCGTAGATGTTGGAATATTATGCTGAAAGCTTAAGTTTACACTTTAACATTGTTAAAGTGTAAACTTAAGGAGAGGGGCGCATAGAGCATGTGTGGCATAGTAGGGTATATTGGCAAGAAGGATGCGTTGGCTGTTCTTTTAGATGGGCTTAAGCAGCTTGAATATCGCGGTTATGATTCAGCAGGCGTAAGCGTGATAAAAGACGACAAGATCAATATTGCCAAGAGATCAGGCAAGATCAAGGATTTGATTGCTTCTATAAAATGGAAAAGGGCTTTGGTTGGCAGCAGAGTGGGTATAGGGCATAGTCGTTGGGCAACCCATGGTGTCCCTACAAACATAAACGCGCATCCACACGTTGATTGCTCAGGGAATTTTTCAGTGGTGCACAATGGGATAATAGAAAATTTCAACGAATTAAAAGAGAGGTTGATTAAGGAAGGCCATATATTTAAATCACAGACGGATACGGAGGTCATAGTTCATCTTCTTGAGAAATATTATAGAGGAGATCTAGAAAAAGCTGTTTCAAAGACAATAAAAGAACTAAAGGGATCTTTTGCCATTGGTATTATATGCAAAAATCAACCTCATAAACTAGTAGGCGCAAGAAGAGAAAGCCCGCTTATTGTGGGATTGGGCAGGAATGAAAATTTTATCGCTTCAGACATACCCGCTGTATTAAAACATACGAAGCAAGTTATATATCTCGATGACGGAGAGATAGTAGTCTTGACAAAAGATAAGGTAAAGGTTTTTGACTCGAGTGGCAAAGAGAGGAAGAAAAAAATAGATTCCATCAAATGGACTGTTTCTAGCGCTCAGAAGTCAGGTTATCCGCATTTTATGTTGAAAGAAATACACGAGCAACCCAGGGTTTTGAAGCAGATAATCAGCTCGCGCTTGAGAGATTCTAAGATTACATTGGAAGGGTTGAATATAAGCGATAAAGACATAACTAAAATTTCCAATATACTAATACTTGCCTGCGGTACTGCTTATCACGCTGGCCTGGTCGGTAAATATTTGATAGAGAGATTTACGCGTATACCTGTATGCGCGGATCTGTCATCGGAATTTAGATACAAGGAGCCTATTGTAAACAAAAATACGCTCGTTATAGCCATTAGTCAGTCGGGAGAGACGGCAGATACCTTAGCTGCTGTTAAAGAGGCAAGGGCAAGAGGTGCCCGGATTTTATCTATATGCAATGTCGTAGGATCGAGTTTGGTCAGGATATCGGATGATGTGTTATACACATACGCTGGGCCAGAAATAGGTGTTGCCTCGACTAAGGCATACACTGCTCAGCTTGCAATATTGTATCTATTGTCGTTTTATATTGCAGAGAAAAGATCTTTGTTAAAAAAGGAGCTCAAGAGATATGTGATAAAGGAATTTGCAAGGGTTCCTGTGATTTTGCAGAAGATATTGGATAAAAAGGATCTTATTAAAAAGATAGCTGTCAAACATTTGCATTTTGGGTCGTTTTTGTATCTAGGTAGAAATCTAAATTTTCCAACTGCCTTGGAAGGCGCGCTGAAACTCAAAGAAATTTCATATATACCTGCAGAGGGTTATGCTGCGGGAGAGATGAAGCATGGGCCGATTGCGTTAATAGACGAGTACAGGGCAGTCGTCTGCATTGCGCCAGAATCTGGAACATATGACAAGATGCTTTCTAATATTCAAGAGATACGCGCTAGAAAAGGAAAGGTTATTATAGTCGCAACTGAAGGCGATGCTAGGATCAAAAGGTTTACAAAAGAGGTCGCGTATATACCGAAGATAGACGAGCTTTTTTCTCCGATTGTTTCAGTGCTACCGTTGCAACTTCTTGCATATTACATTGCTGTCAAAAGAGGCTGCGATGTAGACCAGCCCAGAAATTTAGCAAAAAGTGTTACTGTGGAGTAAAACCGTATATCGTATGTCGTATATAGTATATCGTTTTTAAAGATTATAAATCCCAACTTTCACGATATACGACATGCTATATACTATATACGAATTAATATGCCAGGAAAACTTTATATAGTATCCACGCCCATAGGCAACTTGAAAGATATCACGCTCAGGGCCATTGAGACACTTAAGACAGTGGATCTTATTGCCTGCGAAGATACCCGCCATACAAAAAAATTGCTCTCGCACTATCAAATCTCAACCCCGACCACAAGTTATTTTGAACATAATAAGGTCAAGAAAGGCGAGTATCTAGTGCGGCTTCTGAAAGAGGGGAAGGAAGTTGCTCTTGTTTCTGACAGCGGCACGCCTGGCATAAGCGATCCAGGTTTCAATATTATCAGGCGCGCCATAGAAAATGACATTTCAGTCACAATCGCTCCCGGGCCTTGCGCATTTGTGTCAGCCCTGGTTTTATCAGGCATGCCCACAGATAGTTTTGTATTCCAGGGGTTCTTGTCGCATAAAAAAGCCAAAAGATGCAGACAGTTGGAGCTCTTAGGCAGAGAGCAAAAAACTATTATTTTGTATGAGTCTCCGCACAGGCTTCTTAAACTATTGGCTGATATATTGGATATATTAGGCGATAGAGAGGTTGCTGTTACCAGGGAGCTTACAAAGATATACGAAGAGGTCTTGCGCTCCAAGGTCTCTCTGGTGATACAACATTTCACTAAAAACCCACCAAGAGGCGAATTTTGCCTTATTATTCCCTCTCTTTCTCCTTAAGTTTACACTTTAACATTGTTGAAGTGTAAACTTAAGATTCCCGATTTCGCGGGAATGACAGTTGTCTTGCTAATTTCCTTGACAAATTGAGGCAACTCGTTTATTATGAGTATATTATGAAAGAAATAATGCTCTTCAATATGAAGATCCCGGCCTTTATATATGCTCCAGTCATGTACTTTCTTTGGGTTACAATCCTTTTATTCACTAAAAAGATCGTATTTGGACGCATAGAGAAATTTGCCAGCCGTACCAGGTCAAAGTTAGACGATATCCTGCTCTCAGCCATGAATTTCCCATTGGTGTTACTGATATTCGTAAGCGGCGTATTTATCTTGGAACGCTTTTCCCCTTTTCTTACGGATTCCGAGATATCCAGATATTTCTTCGTAGCTCTTAGGACAACCACAATAATCGCTATTGTGATATTCTTGGATAGACTCTTTAATAACCTTATTCAGGTCTATTCTCATAAGGTCGACATATTAAAGACTTCGGGTGGCGTGGTCAGGACATTTGTAAGGATAGCAGTAATAGGCCTTGGCCTGCTGATATTAATGGATAGTTTTGGCGTGTCTATTACGCCGCTTCTTGCGTCCCTTGGAATAGGTTCATTGGCAGTGGCGCTTGCGCTCCAGCCTACATTGGAGAATTTTTTCTCAGGCATACAGATTATCGTAGACAAGCCAATAAAGATAGGCCAATTCGTAAAGCTAGATTCCGGGGAACAAGGCTATGTCGAAAAAGTCGGGTGGCGCTCTACATGGGTAAGGATGCTCCCAAACAACGTTGTCGTCATACCGAATAAGATCTTAGTCAGTTCCAAGATCGTAAACTATTATTATCCTGAGACCGAGATGGCAGTACTGGTTCAGGTGGGTGTGCATTATGAAGCGGATTTGAAACGTGTCGAGAAGGTGACGATAGATGTTGGCAAGGAGGTCATGAAAGAGGTACAGGGTGGTGTGCCAGAGTTTGAGCCATTTATTCGTTATCACACATTCAATGATTTCAGTATAGATTTTACAGTTATTTTGCGGGCCAAGGAGTTTGTGGATAATTATTTGATCAAGCATGAATTCATAAAGCGACTGCACGAACGTTACAACAAAGAAGGTATTATAATTCCTTATCCGATAAGGGCGATTAACTACGACCAGGAAAAGGCAAAGTAATGTTTATATTGTCAAATTTATTACAAGCTTTGGCGAACGTATTGAATGTAGTATTGACTATAGTTTATTGGCTTATATTGATCAGGGCATTGATAAGCTGGGTGAACCCTGACCCGTATAATCCAATAGTCCAATTTTTATACAAAACCACAGAGCCGATCTTATACCCAATAAAAAAGATGTTGCCTTTGAATTTTGGCATCGGCATCGATATATCACCGATAATCGCCTTTCTAATACTCATTTTTTTAAAGAGTTTTTTAGTCAGGACTCTCTTAGATATAAGCCTAAGGTTAAGATAGACGCCGTAATAGCATACTCTGGAATCTTAAGTTCACACTTTAACATTGTTGAAATGTGAACTTAAGAAAAGGGAGATTCTATGTGGACACAAGAAGAACTTAAAAAGGTTATAGAGGAACAATTAGGAGACTATCTCTTGATAGCTGTTTCCAACAGGGAGCCCTATATCCATTTTCACAAAAAAGGTAAAATTGTATGGCAGCGCTCTGCAGGTGGTGTCGTTACAGCACTTGACCCTGTTATGAAGGCATGCAATGGCCTATGGATTGCGCATGGAAGTGGAGATGCGGATAAGAAAACAGTAGATAAGGACAATAGGATTCAGGTGCCTCCGGATGATCCAAAGTATACGCTCCATCGCGTGTGGCTCACGAAAGAAGAAGAAGACGGTTATTATTATGGGTTTTCCAATGAAGCGCTGTGGCCATTGGCTCACATATCTTACACTCGTCCGAAATTCGAAGAGATAGACTGGAAGATGTACGAGAAGGTCAATAGGAAATTCGCAGATGCCATACTCGAAAAAATAGGCGACAGAAAAGCGTTTGTATGGATCCAAGATTATCACATGGCGCTCCTCCCAAAATTTTTAAAAGAGGCTAAAGGGAATAATATCATTACAGCGCATTTCTGGCATATCCCCTGGCCTAATCCGGAGGTATTTAGGATCTGCCCTAAAAAGACCGAGATCCTGGAGGGTCTCTTGGCAAATGACCTCCTTGGTTTTCACCTAAGGTACCACTGTGAGAATTTTATAGCTACTGTGGAAAAGGAAATCGAGGCGCGTGTTGATCGCGAAAGGTTTTCTGTTATAAGAGGAGGTCATGAGACGATCATAAGGCCGTTTCCTATAGGCGTAGACTATGAGTATGTAAAGAATCTTGCAAAGTCTGAAAAGATAAAAGAATACACACAGAATCTCAACGAAGAATTTTTGCTCAATTACGAATTCATCATATTAGGACTGGATAGAATCGACTATACAAAAGGTATACCTGAGAGATTACGAGCCATTGATAGATTCGTTGAGAAATATCCGGAGTATAAAGGAAGATTCGTATTCATACAGATGGGTAGATTGTCCAGGTTGCATATCCCGGCGTACAAAAATCTCAACGATGAAATAAATGCGCTTGTTGAAGAGATAAACTGGAAGCATCAACAGGAAGGCTGGGTGCCGATACTCTTTGTAAGGCGACATCTGAGCTATGCTGAAGTGGTGGCTTTTTATAAACTAGCGAATATGTGTATAGTAAGCCCTCTTCATGACGGGATGAATCTCGTGGCAAAAGAATATATAGCTACTCATTCAGATGGATCCGGAGGTTTGATCCTTAGCCAATTTACAGGAGCTGCTCGAGAACTGGAAGATGCTGTAATGATCAATCCTTATGATACAGACGATTTTGCAGATAAAATAAAAGAAGCCCTGTCCATGGACAAAAAAGAGGCCAAGCGTCGCATGCTCAAGATGCGTGAACAAGTGGCAAAGAATAATATCTATAAATGGGCAGGCAAGGTTTTGTCAGCGCTTTTGAAGTTTGAGTTTAAAGAATAGAATGCGATATCTTTTCAACGACTGGGACAAGCTTTCTTCTAAAATACAAAACTCTCCTCATATTTTTTTATTTCTTGATTATGACGGTACCCTTACACCAATTGTCAAGAGACCTGAGCATGCGAAGTTTCCGCGCTCCGTAAAAAACTCCATCGACAAATTAAGAAGAGATCCGAGGTTTACGATAGCTATCGTAAGCGGTCCTTTTGTTTTTAATCTGAGAAATGAGGCCATTAATTGTTCCATCATTTAATCCCAGATTTAAGACGGTATCCATCATCCCGGGCACAGATGTACGGGCCCCGGAACGCACAGAGAC
>CAYULJ010000070.1:3895-8710 GCA_964445715.1 uncultured Planctomycetia bacterium | reverse complement strand
GTTTCTCTTGACTTGGTTCTGTATATAATATATACTATATATAGAGCTAGAAAGAGGATGAGAATTAGTCGCATTAAATAAGAATATTTAAAAAGTCTTTGAAATTTATTTACAACATCTCAAGAAAGGGCAAACCATAAGAGATTATGGGACGCAAAACCACGGATCCTTATAAGGATAGCCGAGTTGCCTAGGAGAAAAAAGCTTCGACATCTCGGCTTTCTTTTTAAGGGGGCAAAGCGATGTTAGACTGGCAAAGTAAAAAGTGGATTAAGATAATCGCGGTTACAGTAGTCTTTAGCTTTCTCACCTATGACATAGGCTGGGCTACTGAGTTTTCCCCTATCTCTATATCTAATATTATATCCCCAAAAAATAATATATATACGCTAGAAGAGTCTGAAGGCGAGACAGAGATCTCTTTTAGAAGCCAGCTTATCCCTAGGAAAAAATACAGGGAAGAATCTGGTTTTATGCGCATACAGTCTGTCAAAGAAATGATGAAACGACAGAAAGATGAAATGAGGCGGCGCAGACAGGTAGAAGAAGAGCGCTCCAAAAGAAGGGCCATGGATTATGATATCAATAAAGGCCTTTACATGGATGCTGTGGAAAAGGCACAAGAGTTTCAATCTATAACAGAACAGGTCATAAGGGCAAGAGGCGAGACCATGAGCTCTGCTGCGGCTACAGGAGAGTTTTATTACTCCCTGCATAAAGATGGGATGGCAGTTTATTACAAAGATGGCTTGGTGAATAGAATTGAGAACGAAAGAATAGTAGATCCTCTTGGCAATGTAACATTCAAAAATTCGTATAACTACAAATACAATGATAGAAGACTTATGACAGATTATGAGGCAGATACGATAGACCCCCAAGGCAATCTTACTCACATTAAATGGTCAGGCGGAACTTATACCTCAGATTCTGTGCATTATGGAAGCGATGATACAAATGCCAACAAGCTTTTGACTCACTACCATATGGAAATAACAGATCCATTGGGCAATGTTACTTATTTGGACTGGACAGCAGATGAGAAGGATTATGATGGTAAGCTTCTTAGGGCATATCATGAAGAGATCACAGATCTTTTTGGGAACACCACTTATGTGGACTGGTCAGGCATAGAATATGATAGCAGCAAGAATGTAATCAAGTTCCATAAAGAAACCCAAGAGCCAGAGGGTTATAAGACAGTTACGGATAGGATTGATAGTTCATACGACAGGGACAATAATTTAACCTATTACAATGAAGTCACGACTTATCTTGACGTAGAAGAAACTACTATATGGAATGGTTCTTATAATGAAGACGAACAGTTGACCTCCTACGACAGCGTTACGACACACAACAACGGCAATGTCGTTACTGTAGAGTGGACTGCGATCGCTGAAGACGGGAGCGCGCTTTATGATGATCTAAACAGATTGATAGGCTATACACAGATCACTAATACCAAGAATGATGGTCAATATGCGCTTGATATCACAGAGGTGACCACGCAAAGAGATATCCAATATGACAGATACAACAGAGTGATCGGCTATGAAGAAGTCATTGTAAATGATGCCAACGGTCTTATAGTTACAAATATTATGGTGAGCGATGGCACTATTTATGATGACCGTTATCATAAATATAGCGAGTATGTTTTGGATACTTTCGTCAGAGACGAAGAAGGCATCATAGAGATAGACAGGCAGACCGTTAGGTCTGATATTGAATATGACGAGTTCGGCAGGATAAGGAGTTATGTCGATACAGAGACAAGTAATGTAGATAATCTTACTACGGTAACTACTGTAAAAGACATAGAGTATAATCTAAAAGGCCAACAACTTAGCCTGATTATAATATCGACAGCAAAAGGCGAGTCAGTATATAAAAAGCTCGTTAGCCTTGAAACATCAAAAGAAGGCTTTGGGGTAGGGCTCGAGGAGTTGACGCCAGAAGAAAGGTGGCAATTACTCAAGGGCGAATCTATTACTATAGTAGTTGGCGATGAAGAAATAACCATAACCCCTGTTTTCGAAGACTTTCCCGTAACAGTTGATTCAGAGATCATCACTGTCAGGAAAGACATAACTTACAATGACATAGGCCAGATCATTACTTATTCTGATACAGTCACTACTCATGGGTTGTCTGCAACAATGCTATTAGAAGCAAGAGGCATTTTCGAAGAGACTGTAGACCAGATCTGGGAGATGGCTGATCAGGTATTTATAGAAGCAGAAGATATCAGGGCAAGGATCGCTGAAGCAGAAGATCCGGAAGAGAAAGCCAACCTAACAGCTGAGCTTGAAGAGGTAGAGGAAAAGAAGATCAAACTGCTAGAGATAGCTTTATTGGCAGAGGATATATATAATGCCACGGCTGACTTAATAGAAGAGATTGAAAATGGCACCTCAGAAGAGGTGCTCTATGGGCTCCAGGATGCTTTATTTGAGAATTCTTATGCTTTAGGCGACATGATAGATACTTTGATTATAGAGATGGAGGCAGAGTTTGATATAGCAGGAGTCGAATATGACAGGCTTAAGGTTTTGGCTGAAGAAGTCAGAGAGGCAGCTGATGAGATAAGAGATTTCGAGGAGGATTTCGAAGGTTATTATGAAGAGATAATAAGGCTAACCGAACTGGATGGAGAAAATAGGGTTATATATCAAGAAGTAGAGCGGTATATATTAAATAATGATGGCGAACGTGTCCTTAATTCAGTAGAAAAAATAACAAATACTTATGACGGCGAAGGAAGGCTTGTCGAGGCGAAGAAGGAACTGTACAACATAGATGAAGATGCAGATAACGAATCAGAGCGCGAGGCGTTATATTCATATAACTTGTTAAAATATAATTATGAAAATGGGTTCCTGAGGAGCGTTGCAGATGAGGATTATAGTTCAGAAGATACGTTGCTTAGGCAAGATCTTACTGAATATGAATATGACGCGCAAGACCAACTTGTTGAGAAGAAGAGGACGATATATGAAGAGGTAGATAAAGTAGATCCGAACGATCCAGAAGGAAATCCCATAAAAGAGTTTGATGTCAGCTATAGAGAGGCAACAGCGTATTACTACGATAATGGCGAGAAGCAGAGAACCGTTACTGATATGTACGTTGTTTCATATGAAGATAGCCTTAATGGCGTCGAAGAATTTGTTGGGCAAGAAGAGGTGCTTTATGGATACGATGGATTGGACCGCGTGATCTCTGAGGAAATTTCTATATATGATGAGACCGGGACAGGTCTAGTATCAAGAAAAGTCGTAAGTTATGAGTACGATGCAAGCGATAATATAACAGCTGAAGCAAGTCGGTTATATGTAACAATCGATGAGATCGAGCATTTGGTAAAGGAGGCCTCTATAATAAATACTTATGAGGCTGAATTATTAATAGAAAAAACAGAAGAAGTTATTATATATGATGATGCCGAAAGGCAAGAATCGCAAACCATAAAGGAAGAATATGACAGTGAGGGCAAACTAACAAAGAAGACCATAGTAACTGATAGCTATAGCCTAGACAAATTAAACGAGAGAGAAGAGATAATAGAAGAATACGATGATCAGGAACGTCTCGTAAGCCAGGTTAAAGCAACTTATGAAGTAGTCGGAGACGAGCTGAATTCTGTCGCAACTGAAAGAATTGTAAAGAGCAATTTCATTTATGATCCAGAGCATACTAAGAAGCTAACCAGTTTTGATCTAGAAGCATATAAGCAAAATGCATTAAATGAAGAAGAATTAGAAAAAAGTGAGACCATTACGAGGGATGATGTTTACAGTTTGTTAAAAGCAGAAGAGCTGGCCGATAAAAATACAGAAAATGCTGGCTCGCGCGTTTTTTCTCTCGAAGGGAAGATAGATAGTTATAAGAATTTGTTAGAAAGCATAGACGTATTTTTGCAATCACAGCCTTTGCAGAAAGATACAGTAACGGTCAACGTACGAGAAGAGACTGTTTATGATGATTCCGGAAGGATGATTTCGTACAAAGAGACCAGTTTTAGTGATGGAGTTGCATGGGAAGTTGTATGGTCTGTTGCAGATGCTGTTGATGATCTGGTCAATTGGATCGAGGCAAGAATAGAATCTTTAAGAGGCAAGATAAAGTTGCTGGAAGAATATAGGAGTGAGGCTATTGCATCAGGAGACGAAGTCTATGAAGATAAATTAGTCAAAGATATCTTAGATGCAGAAATATTGATAGAGGCTTTCGAGAGATTGTTGCCTCTTGCTGAAGATGCAGAACTTGCAATAGATGCATTTTATGATCTTGTTAACAAAGGGGCTGATGGGGATATATTAAAAGAAGTTCAGCAAGAGATATTTGATACTTTGGCGTCTTTGCAGGAAGGAGCAGATGAATTTACATGGGCGTTCGAAGACATGATTTGGGCTGCAGACGCAGACGAATCAGTGGTTGAGGACGCGTATAATACTGAGAATGCAGAATACGCTACTGCTAAAGAACTAGTAGAGCAACTCGAGGAAGAATTAATAGAGGCCATAGAGGAGGGATACGGAGAAGATGAGATCGAGAGCTTACGGATAGCTCTTTTTGAGGCAAAGGAAACATTGGTTCTTTTAGAAGAAGAAAGAGACCTGGCAAAATCTATATTTGAAAATGCAGAGGGGAGAACAGAGCAGCTAGAAAGGGGCCTTGGTATAACTTTTGATATTAAAAGAGAGGTAGATAGCTTCACTGTAATTCTTTCTTCCATCCTCGAAGTAGAGACCAAGATCCAGAGACAAGGTATGACCTATAATGAACTAGGTCAGATCACAGGTTATACTG
>CAYULJ010000070.1:0-3795 GCA_964445715.1 uncultured Planctomycetia bacterium | reverse complement strand
AACTTGATGACATAGCATGGGATACAGAGGACAGATTTTTATTACAGGAAGAAGATGTGGAAGAACTCAGGATGATAGAGGCAGAGCTAAACGATGCCTTGCAGATGCTAAGAGACTTTGGCAATATTGCTGGAAACTATGAAGTTGTTGAAGAAGAGTATTCAGGAGCCCTTCTTGTAAAGAAGACCGTAAAGGAATATGAATATACAGCTGATGATTTGGATCCTGGAGAATCAGACTCTATATTGGTTGGCGAGAGGGAAATTTATTATTCTTATAATGGATCAAATCAACTCATAGAGGAAGTCACAGATTATTATAGGGTAATAGGAGATTCTAAGACAAGAGTGTCTCGCGATAAACTAACCTATGAATATACAAACGATGGCAATGTGTCTTATACCAAGAAAGAAACCTATAAAGTAAACCAATATGCGCAAGAGTTGCTTATTAGTGTAGAGGCGACATTCAATGAATACAGCAATGGGCAATTAGCGACTCAGGTCAAGGATTTATATAATGTCGATTCTTCAGGGAATGCAGAATTCTTTGAGAAGATCATATCTGAATTTACTGATGAGGGAAATATCACGATTCAGACTGATAAAGTTTATAATTCAAGCGGGGTGTTCGTCAGGCAGACTACGGTTACAAGCGAATATGACGCGAACGATGTATTATCAAGAAAGACTACAGAGACCTATATAGTTAAGGATGGTGTAGCCCTGGGGGTTATCGAAGCCTTGATTGAAGATTATGACTCAAGTGAACGAGTTATAAGAAGAGAATTTATAACCTCCGTAATAAACGAAGACGATCAGCTCGAAGAGAAACTCAGAGTTGTTAAAGACGGTTTTGTGTTTGATTATGCCCATACAGATATAGCGCTCAAGTTTAACGTAGGGACATACAGAAAGGATGCAGAAGGAGAGTGGGTACTTATAGAAGAAGAGAAAGGAATCGATAATGTGGTAGAGTCTAGGTATGAGTCTGATCTGAGCGCAGTAAAGACTCAGATAGCGCTCATTAAAGATGTGTCGAATGTAACCGATAATGGTATCAAGATATTTTATCAATATAGACTGCAGCACGATCAGGTGGTTTCTTATATGCCGTTCGAGGTGAATATAACAAGTGTTAGTGAGCGCTCAAAAATGGAATACAATGAATTAGGTCAACTGGTTAGCTATGAAGATTACGTTGTCACCAGTGGCAGCGATTTTAGTGGAATGTGGGACAATGTGCTTAGCGCAGAAAGTTACGCCAGATATATAGAGGTACTCATTAACAGAACGGACAGGGATACAGAGGAGCTAAAAGAGAAAAAGGCCATAGCTGAGTTTAATGGTTTGGTCGACGAAGTAGCAAAACTTACCCAGGAGATAGATTTCTTAGAGGAAAAGAAGACTAATCTAGCCGAGCTTCTCGATATGGCAAGTGACGTGAAAGAAGCAATAGTTGCCCTATTTGAATCAGCGGGATCAGCTGTTGATATGGAAGAGCTGGTTAGCGCCCAACAGAAGATCTACGAAGATCTGTGGGATATGGTAGGTTTTAGCGAAGCTTATGTCAGATACGTTGAACTCAATGTAAGCGACATGGATCTTGTGATCGAATCTTTGGATATATACATAAGCGACATAGAGGATATAGCTGCAAGATTAGAAGAAGTGGCTGAGGCAGCTAGAGAGGCCTACGAGATTGCTGTTGAAGAAGAAATCTCAGGAGAAGGCATTGATATATCAGAGTTAAAGTTAGAGGCTGAGGAGGCAGAAAATGCAAGTGAGACAATGAATGAAATACTAGGCTTTCTCAGAGAAGCAAGACAGGCTGCGCAGGATTTTGTAGATGCGAAAGACATGGGAGAGGCCGAGGCCTTGCAGGCCATGGATAATTTCAATGTTGCGTTTCAGGCTTTTAATGAGGCAACAGATGAATATCTGGGGATATTGAAAGGGAAAGAAAATAGATTGGATTCATCCATAGAAGAGACCAAAGATTTATATGACACTCTTTCAGGTATCCCGGGTACATCACCAGAGGTATTAGAATCTTTAGCGAATCTCATAGAAAATTTTGAGGATGAACAGCTTTCTTTGGATAGCGCGATTACAGAGATTAGATCGGTCAATGTCGAGCTTAATGATCTAGTAAATGATGCCGCCAGAGAGATTGCTGAGGCTAAAACATTGGAGGGCCTCACTCTAGATCTGGCAGAATTTATCCCTCTGGATGCGACATCAGAAGAGAAGGCCATAAGGTATGATACAAAATATAATGCAGAGGGACAAATAATCGGATACGAAGAAGAGTCGATAACACTTGGCGTATCAAGTGAAGGAGCAGTGAGGGCTTTACATCTTTCAAAGTTACTGAAAGAGGAGCTTAACCGCAGATATTTACAAGCAAGCGTTAGAGGCGATGTCGATGCAATAGCAGTCTACGACGAACTTATCGGTCTCACAGAAGATGCTATATCTGATTTTGAGAAGCTGCAGAATGCGTTAATAGAAGAAAAAACACAGGAGGAGATAGATAGCCTATCCAATGATGCTAATGAGTCTGCAGATGTTATTTTTAACAAAATAAACGAGTTTACTGATGAAAAGAGTGCGACAGCGAGTGACTTAAGACTAGGCGCAGAACTTTTGAATGTATCCTATGAACAACTTAAGAGCCTCAAATCTTATGCGGATACTGAAGCCATGGAATTAGAGAATCTCGCCAGCGCTGCCAGTAAGAGCGGATGGACGAATAGCGAGGATTTGTCAGACTTGGCTAGAGAGGCAAAGGATGAGGCTGGACGCATTGAAGCGCTTGTGGATGCGGCAAAAGAACAATATGAAAAAGTCCAAGAAATGGCAAAATCAGCAGAGCGTTTAATAGCGACTATGCTAGGACTTCTTATACCTATAAAGGAGATAGCCGGTTCTATACCTTTCGGCATTAAAAATTCTGTTTTTACGGAATTCGCAGGAGCCTTATTCAATAGTTTTGGAAATATAATAGCATCTACCGAAAAAGTGACCAAAAAAGGCATATCAGTACAACAGGTGCTTGAAGTAAAGAGCCTGGTCCTTGGTGCATTAGTAGATATGTCAGAACTCATACGTGATCCTAATACCAGTCAAGAAACCATAAATTCTCTTAGAAGCATGGAGGACGAACTTTATTCTATGGAAGAAAAGGCAGGCGAGCTCATAAAGGCACTAGAAGAAGGTGCTTCGAGCCTGGCGCTGCACAACGATCTTAAAGAGATAGATAATAGATTATCAGAGATTATTTCTGAGTTGGCTGATACAAAGTCAGAACAAAAAGAACAGGAATACGAAGATAGACAGATAGGATATGCAGGTTCGGAAGACATTGGAGAGACGGCTAACTTGTTAAGCGAGTTGGCAAAAACGACATCTGAATGGGCTGATGCTTTAGATAAAGAAGACGCTGCAGCCGATGCGCTTAAAGGACAGGTGTATTCTAAGGGCCTAGAGGCATTTGATCAATTGTATTTTCTAAAGAATCTTTATGAGGAACACGCGGAGATCATAAATAAACGGATAGAATCTTTTACCTTTATAAGCGAGGCCTTGAGATTAAGCCCGTTTGAAGGAGAGAAAGAGGATAAGACATGGTTTGATAAGTCATCTCTTGAGATGACGGGAGATTACACAGAAGATCGCCTAAATCAGAATATCTATAGTAGTCTAGTGACTAGATTAGGCGATATGATAAATATTTTTGATACAGAATTTCATGGGATTAGATTGTTGGACGAGAAGATCGAAGGATTATCTG
>CAYULJ010000069.1:0-8879 GCA_964445715.1 uncultured Planctomycetia bacterium | reverse complement strand
TTTTAAGGATATCATCGTAATATTCATAAAAAGGATTTTCCTTTTTATTCAATAGCATCCATTCGGCTATAAAAGAACCGCCTCTCGAGACTATAGGCATAAGTCTTTTTTTTCTTTTTAATCGAGAAAGGGTGTTTTGCGTAACACCGCAATGGAGGGTGAAAAAATCCACGCCGTCCGCAGCCTGCTCTTCAAGAGTCTCTATGATGTCGGCCTTGGTCATGCGCGATATATGTCCTCTTGTCTTGCATGCCTTGACAGCAGCTTGATATATAGGTACTGTACCTACAGGTACGCTGGAATTTTTCAATATCGCCTGACGTATTTTTTTTATGTTCCCGCCTGTGCTCAGGTCCATGACAGTATCAGCGCCGTATTGTATTGCGACTTTTAATTTTTTTAATTCAGTGCGTAGACCTGCCTTGTCTTTCGAGGTGCCGAGGTTCGCGTTAACCTTAGTGCGCAGACCTTTTCCTATCGCGCACGGCTTTATTTTTCTTTTAGAGCTTTTGATTATTACCACAGTCCCATTTCTGATATGCTTTTTTAAGATGTCTAGAGAGACGCCTTCCTGTCTGGCTATATATTTTATCTCCGGAGATATTTTATTGTGTTTTGCGGATTCTATTTGTGTCATAATCAGTTTTTTATCTTCTCAATTATTTTCTTTGTTGCTTCAAATGGGCTATCAGAAGAGAGGATAGCTCTTACGACAGCGATCCTTTTGGCGCCAGCTCCGAGAACCTCTTTTATGTTGGAATCGTCGATGCCGCCTATAGCTACAAATGGTATTTTTAGTTTCTGGGACGCGGTTCTGATCAGATCTAAGCCGACAGGTGGGTAGTCAGGCTTTGTTGGCGTAGAGTAAACAGGCCCTACGCTTATATAATCCACGTCTTTTTTTATAGCCTCGTCTATCTGTGACACTGAATGAGTTGAAAGGCCTATTATTTTATTTTTGCCCAAGACCCTTCTAGCAGCTTCTACTGACATGTCGTCTTGTCCTAGATGCACGCCGTCGCCATCTAATGCAAGCGCCGCCTCAATCCTGTCATTTATTATAAAAAGAGCACCTTTTTCTTTTGCTAAAGATCTTATCTTTTTGCCTGTTTCGAGAAATTCTTCATCAGTTGCAGTTTTATTTCTAAATTGTACTATATCTGCCCCTGCGTCCAATGATTTTGATACAACCGATGTTATGTCCTTATCCTTCAAGGCATCTCTATCTGTTACAAGATATATGCCCGTTTTTTTTAATAATTCTTTTTTCAACATCGTATGTATCAAATCTCATCTCTCTGTATTTGTGGCTTGTCTTTGCGTCGACTAACTTACAACATTCCTCGAGTACCCTCAGGGATTCTTTGGCGCGTTCGAGATTGGCCATCAGGACATCATTGATCCTGCTACCTTTTGATTTTTTAAAATCCTTATATTTTTCGGTGTCTTCTTCTGTATCGCGGGCCTTGAGTAGTTTTTTAAAAGACAGATCTTTGGAATCGAGCAAGGCCTTGGTAGTTTTATGTCTTATGAGTTTCAAGGATCTTGCAATGCGCTTGTCCTCGATATCAGAGAACCTTACTATGTCTTCGCAGACCCTGAGCCCTTCTCTTGCTCGATTTAAATTAGCATCTATGATTCGAAACAACCGAATGTCCATCTGCTCAACGCTTAAGTTTACACTTCAACAATGTTAAAGTGTAAACTTAAGCGGATTTTATTTTTTTAATCAGATTCCTGGTAGAGAAACCTTTGATATAGCATAGGCTTTTTACTGTCCCACCGCAGGATCTGACAAAATCAGACCCGACAATATCTTTTATCTTCCAGTCCCCGCCTTTTACCAGGACATCTGGTTTGATCGTTTTTATTAAATCAATAGGCGTAAGATCATTGAATATTACAACAAAGTCCACTGCTGATAGCGCTGAAAGCACCTTGGCTCTATTCTTCTGAGAGACTACCGGTCTTTTGCTCCCTTTTAGTTTTCGAACAGACTTGTCGCTATTTAAACCGACTACTAAAAAATCCCCTAATGATCTTGCCTTTGACAGATATTCAATGTGCCCTACGTGCAGGATGTCAAAGCAGCCATTTGTAAATACAACCCTTCTCTTTTTGGCCTTGAGACTTTTTAATGTCTTTATTAATTTAGGCAGGGTCTTTATCTTATTACAAAGCATCTTCTACGATTTCGCATACAATGTGAGCTATGGTAATATGTGCCTCTTGTACTCGGGGGGTATTGTTAGAGGGCACGTTTATTGCAATATCTGCTATTTTGGAAAGCTCTCCTTTGTATTCTCCAGCTAAAACAGCGGTTTTTAGATCTAGTGACTTTGCCTTTTGTATGGCCTTTATAACATTTTTTGATTTGCCGCTAGTCGATATGCCTATAGCTAAATCTCCTTTTTTGCCTAACGCTTCTATCTGTCTTTCGAAGATCGAGTCAAAGTTATAGTCATTGCCAAGTGCAGTGAGCGTAGATACGTTGCTTGTCAGCGCAATGCACGGAAGCGCAGCTCTTTCTTTGCGAAATCTGCCGACCAGTTCTGCTGTTATGTGCAGGCTATCAGAGGCGCTGCCCCCGTTTCCAAATACCAGGAGCTTGTTCCCGGATTTCACTGTTGAAATAATTAGATTGGAAAGCGTCTCTATTGTCTCGATCTGGTTCTTAGAAAGAGACTCTTTTACTTTTATGCCTTCTTTTATTAAATTTTTTATTTTTTCTTGTGTACTCATAGTTTACCCGAAGAAAATCTTTGCGATATCGTAGAGTTCCATATCGACTGTTTTAAGTTTGCTGATAGCTTCTTCCAGGGGCACGTCTATTACTTTATTGCCCTGTAGCGCAACCATCTTTCCGTATTGTTTTTTAAGGACGAGTTCCATTGCCTTTATGCCAAACCTAGTGCCGAGCACTCTATCGAATGCCGTAGGCGTACCACCTCTCTGTATATGTCCGAGCACGGTTACCCTTGTCTCGAACCCGGTTCTTTTTTCTATCTCTTCGCCGAGAATATGGCCTATCCCGCCTAATCGCACGTGACCGAACGCGTCTAGTTTTTCCTCTTGTTTTACCATGCCACCTTTTTTGAATTTAGCGCCCTCTGCCACGACTACGATACTGAAGCTTTTGCCGCGATCGTGGCGTTTCTTTAAAATCTTACAGACTTCATTTATATCTATTGCTACCTCTGGTATTAAAATAACATCAGCGCCGCCTGCCATCCCTGATTCTATGGCGATCCACCCAGCGTGCCTTCCCATCACCTCTACGACCATGATCCTGTTATGCGATTCAGCAGTGGTGTGGACCCTGTCTATTGCCTCAGTGGCGATATTTATCGCGGTGTCAAAGCCAAATGTAACATCAGTGCAGGATATGTCATTATCGATGGTCTTTGGCGCGCCTACTATATTCAATCCTTCCTTGCATAGCTTTGATGCTACTCCTAAAGTGTCTTCTCCTCCGATAGCTATCAAGGCTTCAAGGCCTAGTTTTTTAAAGTTCTGTTTTGCTTTTTCCTTGTCGCCTTCTTTTTTGTAGGGGTTTGTTCTGGATGTCCCTAGTATCGTTCCGCCTTTAGGTAATATTCCAGAGACTGCATTGAGATCCAGTTTCATGGTATTTTTTTCAATCAATCCCTTCCAGCCATTCTTGACCCCTATTACTTGATACCCTTCCTTAAGGGCATATCTGACAATCGCCCTTATTACCGGATTTAAACCAGGACAATCTCCTCCGCCAGTTAACACTCCAACTTTTTTCATTCCCCACTCCTCCTATTTTCCGTATTCTATTTCGCCTTTGAAACCACCAGGTTCAGGCTGGCTTACAGCGTTTTTCTTTTCTGTTTTTTTGCCCTTCTCCACTACTTTTGTGACATGGATCTTTACTGCGACAGTTTCTTCTATGCCTAGCATTTCCTGCAGGCGGTATTTTATCGCATTTTGTATTTTTTCAGTGACCTCTGGTATGTTTGCATCCGAATACAACACTGCCTTTGTAATAACCTCGATGCCTGCCCTGCCTGCGGATATATTTGATTTCATGTCTTTTATTTCCGTCATATTATGTGTCAATTTTTTTATGTAGTCCTCTATTGCGCCGAGCGATATGGTTACCCGGCCATTAGGATTGTCAAAGGCAATGGTCTTATGTTTTCGGAGTTTTCCTATTGAAAGCTGAGCAATGGATATATTTACCAGGATCAGGAATAGGCCTATAAGAGCCATTGTCAATCTGATATTGTCTGTTTGTGATAGGTAGTTCATAAGGCTGATTATTGAATCGAGAGACTCTGTGCGAAGAGAAAGCGCGATAAGAAAACCCCCTATTATTGAAAATATCAGGGTATAAATAAAAATAGCTACTATATTGAATATCTTCATGTGTGGACCTCCGGCTTTATTCGTTCCCTGTCATTTTCTCTACGTAATCAGTTGCAAAATTTCCTCGCACGAATAACATGTCGCTCATGACGTGTTTATGAAAAGGTATGGTTGTCTTTATTGGCTCTATCAGAAATTCGTCGAGAGAGCGCCTCATGATCCTGATCGCCTCTTGCCTGTTCCTACCATAAGAGATGAGCTTTGCTATCATCGAATCATAATAAGGCGGGATAGAATAGCCAGCATATGCGTGCGAGTCTACCCTTATGCCAGGCCCGCCCGGTGCGATAAATATCTCTATCTTTCCGGGGTTTGGCATGAAATTTTTTTCTGTGTTTTCCGCGTTTATCCTACATTCGATGGCAGCGCCTTTTATCTTTACATCATCTTGTTTGTAGGGAAGCTTTTTTCCAAACGCGATATTGATCTGTTCTTTTACCAGGTCTATCCCCGTTACCATCTCTGTCACAGGGTGTTCCACTTGGATGCGTGTATTGACTTCCAGAAAGTAGAAATTATTATATCTATCGAGAAGAAATTCTACTGTGCCGGCATTTATATAGTTACATGCCTTGCCAACTTTTATCGCCATCTCGCCTACTTTCTTTCTTAATTTTGACTCTATGGCAGGAGACGGGGATTCTTCTATTAATTTTTGATGTCGTCTTTGAATCGTGCAATCCCTTTCTCCAAGATGGAGTATATGGCCTGACTTATCAGCCAGTATTTGCACTTCTATGTGCTTTGGTCTTTCTATATATTTTTCAATATACACGTTTGAATTTCCGAATGCCGCTTCTGCTTCTTGCTGAGCTGTCATAAATGAACTCACGAGGCGTACATCGTTATGACAGACCCTCATTCCCTTGCCGCCACCGCCTGCAGAGGCCTTGATGATGACAGGGTATTTTAATTTTTTCGCGACCTTAAGAGCTTCTTCTTTGGTCTTTATTATGTTGCTGCTTCCGGGGATCACTGGTATGCCTACCTTTTGCATTGTTTGACGAGCAGTCATCTTGTCGCCTAAAAGCCTCATGGTCTCTGGTGTGGGCCCTATAAAGCTGATGTCGCACGATTCACATATCTCTGCGAAGTGCGCGTTCTCTGCCTGGAAGCCATAGCCAGGGTGTATAGCGTCTACGTCTGTGATCTCAGCAGCGCTTATGATAGCTGGTATATTCAGGTAGCTTTCAGAGGGATGGTTAGAGCCTATGCAGACTGCTTCGTCTGCTAATCTGGCATGCAGGGATTGTGCGTCAGTCTCTGAGTATACAGCGACTGTCCTGATGCCCATCTCTTTGCAGGCGCGTATTATCCTGACAGCCACTTCTCCACGATTTGCGATTAATATTTTTGAAAACATTAGATAACCACCTTGCTTAAGTTTACACTTCAACAATGTTGAAGTGTAAACTTAAGCAATAAGCGTGGGTCTGATTTTATTAAACAGGCTCTACCATGAATAATGCCTGGCCGTATTCTACAGGGTTGGCGTTTTCTACTAGTATCTCTACTATCTTGCCTTTGACTTCGGATTTTATCTCATTCATAAGCTTCATTGCTTCGATGACGCACACTACCTGATCGACTTCTACTACCTGCCCGATTTCTGCATATGGTTTTGCATCTGGCGAAGGTGTTCTATAAAAAGTACCTACCATAGGCGTTTTTATCGCTACCAGGTTTTTTTCAGGCCTTTGTTCTTTTTTTGCAGGAGCTGCCTGTTCTGTCTTTACGGTCTGGATTATCCTTTGTGCATCAGGACCTTCAGTTGCTGCCTCAAAGTTTCCTGAGGCTGATTTCCTGATCCTTATCTTTGTCCCTTCTCTTTCGATCTCCAGCTCCATGAGGTTATTTTCATTCATCAGATTTATAAGCTCTTTTATCTCTTTTAGGTTCATAACCTGCTCCTTATCTTAGCTATGCGCGTCCGACGTATTCTTTGGTCCTGGTGTCAATGCGCACCATGTCCTCCGTGTTTATAAACAAAGGAACTGATATGCTCATCCCGGTTTCTGTGGTCGCGGGTTTTGTGCCTGCCCTAGAGGTGTCGCCTCTTATCCCTGGTTCAGTGGAGATTATTTTCATATTTATAAAAATAGGAGGCTCTAGAGATATAATCTTATGTTTATATACAAAGGCTGTTACTTCTAGGTTTTCTTTGAGATAATTGACTACTTCACCGAGCTGATCGCGATGCAGGCTTACCTGGTCGTATGTGTCATGATCCATGAACTCATAGGTATCGCCGGCCGAATAGAGATATTGCAGTTGTCTTTTATCTATAAATGCTACTTCGAGTTTATCGTTGGGCCTGAACGTCTTATCCACGGTCGTCTCTAGTTTTACGTTTTTTAATTTTGTGCGGACGAACGCCCCACCTTTACCAGGCTTTACGTGCTTATGGTCGACGATTTGATAGACTTCGTTGCCCAATTCTATATAGGAACCTTTTTTTAATTGATTAATCGGTGCTTGCATAATATTTTTCCTACATCTCAAACATCTGGAGCTAGGTTCAAAAAAACGCTCGGCCAATGTTGGTTTGCGATGAGTTGGGCCTCGCTCCGTTTATTTTGACAGGCAAGCCCTTAAGTAATGCAAGATTCCCTGTTGCGCAAAATGAAAAGGCTTTTTGAACCTAGCTCCAGATGTTGCACAGTACGGCTGCATATTACTTTTTGGTTGAGGCTGTCAGTATTTCGCAACCGGTTTTTGTAACCAGCACGTCGTCCTCTATCCTTATGCCGCCGTAGTCAGGTATGTAGATACCAGGCTCTACGGTAAATACCATGTTTTCCTCTAAGACGACGTTGCTATTTCTTGAAATAGCTGGTTTTTCGTGGATCTCCAGGCCTATGCCATGGCCCAGGTTGTGGATGAAATATTTTCCCAGCCCTTTATTTAATATATATTGCCGGGATATATAATCTATATATTTAGCTTTTATGCCCGGCCTTATGTTCTCAATCGCCTTTTTCTGAGCGTCCAATACAATGCTATAAATCCGTCGATACTTTCGCTCAATTCTACCTAAGAAAACAGTCCTTGTCAAGTCAGAATTATATCCGCAATTCATTGCGCCTAAATCGATTACAATCATATCGTCTTTTCTGATGATTTTGGTTGACACAGAGGCATGTGGCATGCATGCTCTCTTGCCAGACGCCACTATGATCTCAAAATCTGCTTTTTTAAATGCATTCTTCGCTATATAAGCATTTATATTGTTTTTTACTCTTTCTTCGCTGTTAAGGGGCTTAAGGGTTTTTACGGCATGGTTCATTATTTTGCAACCGGTTTTGCAGGCAGCTCTTATGTATTTAACTTCTTCCTTGTCTTTAACCATTCTAAGTGATTCTGCTATATCTCTAGACGGTACTAATCTTTTATTTTTCAATTCTTTTTTTATGGCAGCATACTCAGCATAAGAGAAACTTTTTGATTCAAACCCTATGCGCTTAGACCTGGTTTTTTTGCAGATATCCCCAACGCTAGAAGCTGTCTCGCTATATTTTACGATTTTTAACCCACACTTTTTTAAGGAACTAGAGCATTCTTCCTTATATCTCGAGTCAGTAATGAGGATATTTTTCTGGGGAGATACAAAGAGGATTGCGTCGTCTCCTTTCGCCCCGGTGAAGTAAAATATATTTTGCTTCTTTTTTATAAGAAGTGCGTCCAGAGATTTGGATTCTAGTATTTTTAATAATTTTTTTTGCCTGGAGATATAGTCTATTAGGATCAAGATTTGCGCTTCGCCAGCTTTATTGCGGATTCAAGCCCATAGATATAACTATCCACGCCAAAGCCAGATATCTGACCTTTTGCTACAGACGCGATCAGGGAGATGTGTCTAAAATCTTCCCGTGAATAGATGTTCGATAGGTGTACCTCTACTGTTGGTATGCCAGTAGCAGATATCGCGTCGCGTATGGCAACGCTTGTGTGCGTATACGCAGCAGGATTTATTAAGAGGGCTGCGTATTTGCCTTTGGATTTTCCTATTCTTTCCACGATCTCGCCTTCGTAGTTGGATTGAAAAATATCCAGGCTTGTGCTTTTCTTTTTTGCGAGCACCCTGAGCTTTTTATTTATCTCTTCCATTGTTGTCTTGCCATAGATCTTGGGCTCTCTTTTCCCAAGAAGGTTTATATTTGGACCATGGATAACCAAGATCTTAGTCATGTTTCCTCCTAAAAATAGTAGTTTTTTCTAGCTAACTTTACATTTTAACGTTGTTGAAATGTAAAGTTAGGCTTCGGATTCCTCGATCAGCATGACGGGGATGCCGTCTTTAATCGGATATTTTCTTTTGCACTTTGTGCAATGAAGCTTATTATCTTTTAATTCGACTCCTGCCTTGCACGCTGGGCAAGCTAGTATGCCTAGAAGCTCTTTATTTATCACCGCTGTCCCCTCCTTGTTTTATTTTTACGGGGTATAGCAAATGTAATACGCCGCCTATTATGCTATAAAATATA
>CAYULJ010000068.1:0-9000 GCA_964445715.1 uncultured Planctomycetia bacterium | reverse complement strand
CAATACTACTGTTTTTGAGGATGATTCAGGAAATAAAAAAGAACTAAAATGTAATGAACGTTATTATGTGCCAAGTGAAATAACCTGGCTTTTAAAAACACTTGGATATAAAAAAATAGATATTTTTGGCGCAAAACTGGGAGTATTCTCAAGAAAAGATAAATTAACTCCGGAAGATTTCGAAATGCTTGTTGTCGCAGAGAAATAGCTTGCCACTTTCTTCTGATAAACAATACTCCCTAAATTCCTCCAAAAAGTTTCGAAACTCGTAGTCTTGGGGGAGTCACTAACTTTCAACCCCTTGCATCAAAATAAGTTGCAAGGGGTTTTTATTTGGAATACAATGTATCAAAAGAGGAGGTGTCGCATGACGATTGAAATGATGCGCGGAGTATTAGGATGGTGTTCTATAATCAATATGGCATTGCTTCTGTGGTGGTTTTTCGCTATTATGGTGTTACACGATTGGGTCTATCGATTTCATAGCAAATGGTTCAAGCTGTCGGTAGAAAGCTTTGATACAATTCATTATGCCGGCATAGCATTTTTTAAAATAGCCGTGTTCGTATTTAACATTGTCCCGTATTTTGCGTTGCGTATTGTTGGATGAAAGATGAAATAAATACATGACTAAAGAATTTGCTACTGCTATAAATTGTATGGATGGGCGTGCTCAGAAACCGGTTATAGAGCATATGCAGAAGAATTTTAGGGTCGATTATGTCGATATGATTACAGAGCCTGGCCCTAATAAGATATTATCCGAAGGCAAAGCTGCGAATATCATTGATTCAATAAAGAAAAGAGTGGCGATTTCCGTAGAAAAGCACGGTTCACAGGTTATTGCTGTTGCAGCGCACCATGATTGTGCAGGCAGTCCTGAAAATGAAGGTACGCAGAAGGAACAGCTGAGAAAAGCTGTAGACGTTATTGTTTCGTGGGGATTCCCGGTAAAAAAGACAATAGCATTATGGCTAGATGAGAACTTCAAAGCAAGCATTGTCGACTAAGCGATGGTATGTCTACATCCTAAAATGTAGTGACGGTTCTCTCTACACAGGCGCGACCACAGATGTCAACCGTCGCATAATAGAGCACAATAAAGCCAAGGGCGGCAACTACACAAGAAGTCACCTCCCAGTAAAGCTCCTGCATAAAGAAAACTATCGCACCAGATCCCAGGCATTAAAGAGAGAAAGCCAGATCAAAGCCTTGCCCAGGAACAAGAAATTAGCCCTAATCAAAGGATATTCTATATAAGTTGCGGATATCGGTGGATTATCTTATTCAACCCCTTGCAATTATTTAAGTTGCAAGGGGTTTTTGTTTTGTGTATAATTAGGCTTAAAAAGGAGGAGGAGAGATGTTTAGGGAAAAGATAAAGGTATTGGATTGCACTATTCGTGACGGCGGGCTGATCAACAATCATGATTTTGATCGTCGTTTTGTCCGCGAAGTGTATAAAGCAGTCTCGGCTGCCGGTGTAGATTATATGGAGATGGGATATAAAAATTCTAAAAGGCTTTTTTCTCCAAAGGAGTATGGCCTATGGAAATTTTGCGACGATGATGAGATAAAGCGGATAACCGAAGGGATAGAGTCAAAGACAAAGATATCCATAATGGCTGATGTGGACAGGGTGGACCTTGAGGACGTGAAGCCGAAAAGCGAAAGCCCTGTGGATATGGTCAGGACAGCTGTCTATGTCAAGGATATCGATAAGGCAATACACATGTCCAATCATTTTAGCGAAAAGGGATATGAGACGACCATTAATATCATGGCGATCTCCCGTGACCAGGGTTCTGAGCTCGATGAGGCACTGCATCAGATCGAGGAAGAATGTAAAGTCGATGTGGTCTATATTGTGGACAGTTTCGGGTCTCTGTATCAAGAGCCTGTTGAACGTCTGGTAAAGTTAGCTAGAGGTATTCTTAAGACAAAAGAAGTTGGATTCCATGGTCACAACCATCAGCAGCTTGCGTTTGGCAATACTATCGAGGCCATCATCCACGACGCTAATTATCTCGACGGTACAGTCTATGGTATAGGCAGGGCTGCAGGGAACTGCCCTTTAGAGCTATTGATAGGGTTTCTTAAAAACCCGAAATTTGATATCAGGCCTATCCTGGACCTGATATCGCATGAGTTTGTGCCTTTGCGCGAAAAAATAGAGTGGGGCTACATCATCCCTTATGCAATAGCCGGGATGATGAATGAACATCCAAAGGCAGCCATGGCATTGCGCAAGAGTGCCAAAAAAGAAGATTATCGTGAATTCTACGAAAGCCTGATCAATACAGGACTGGATTAATAAATACAACCTTAACTTTACACTTCAACAACGTTAAAGTGTAAAGTTAAGGGTTGCTTTACTTAACTTGTCCTTCATTTCCTTGCCACACATTTTTTCTACGATCTCCAGAGCAAATTCCAATGCTGTTGCTGGCCCACGACTCGTAATAATATTCCCGTCTATGACTACATTATCTTCTTTGCAAGTAGTATCTTTATCGAATTTTTCCTCTAGGCCTGGATAACATGTTACGGACCTACCTTTTAAGATTCCCAGGCGCGCGAGCACAATCGCAGGAGAGGCGCATATAGCAGCGATTATCTTGCTATTTTTGTTCATATCTTTTATGAAAGAGCGTACTTTTTGCGACGAAGCCAGATTTACAGCGCCTAGCATTCCACCAGGCAATACACACGCGTCAAAATCAGATCCTGTCTCATCAAATTTTTTATCAGCCAATATATTCATGCCGCGGGAACCCCTGACTTTTATGTCTTTCAGGCCAGCGACAACTACATCGATCTCAGCCCTCCTTAGTATATCTATGACAGTCGAAGCCTCTATTTCTTCAAATTCTTCTGCAAGCATCACAATCGCCTTTTTAGTCATACCAGCCCCCTTTTGTTCTATATAATAACCTTAAGTTCACACTTTAACAATGTTAAAGTGTGAACTTAAGGGCGTGCTGACTCAGAGAAAAGTGCTTTGTGAAATTTTGCAGATATAATATAATATACAAAGACCATGAAAAAGTATAAAGATATAGCTATTAAAGCCGCGAAAGAGGCCGGAAAGATCCATAAAAAATATTTCCGTACTGACTTTAAGGTCAAAAGAAAAAGCAAGTCTTATGATCTTGTCACGGTCGTGGATATAAAGGCAGAGGAAACAATAGTCTCTATTATAAGGAATAATTTTCCCGAACATAATATTTTGGGCGAGGAAAGCAAATATGAAAAGACCAGATCAGAATACAAATGGATCATTGACCCGCTCGATGGGACCAATAATTTTTCCAATGGCATACCTATTTTTTGTGTCTCTATAGCGCTTGCCAAGGGTAATGATATAATCCTGGGTGTTGTATATAGCGCAGTTCACGGTGAATTATTTTATGCTGAGAAAAATAAAGGCGCTTATTTAAACGGAAAACACATAAAAGTCAGCTCTGCAAATAGACTTACTGATTCTCTCCTTATAACAGGTTTTTATTATAACAGGGGGGAGGAGATGATAGAGGCTCTAGACAAGATAAGGCAGTTTTTTCTTAAGGATGTCATAGGAGTGAGGAGATTTGGCTCAGCTGCGCTTGATCTGTGTTATGTGGGTTGCGGGAGGGCAACGGGATTCTGGGAATTCGAACTTAGCCCGTGGGATTTTGCCGCAGGTAAACTTATTACAGAGGAAGCAGGAGGAAGGGTTACAGGCGAGGACGGAAAGTCTATTGATATCAACAAAAAGACATTCGTTATAGCCTCCAATGGCAAGATCCACAACAAGATGCTCAAGATTCTTTAGACCAATATGATCTTTGCGGGTGGGAAGCCGTTGAATCCGGGCGTGGCACTGGCGCATGAATACGCGCCTATATTTTTTACATACACCACATCACCTACGTAGAGCTCGGGCATTTCTTCATTAGTGGAGAGCGTGTCGAATGAATCACAGGTGGGACCTGCGAGCGCGCTCAAAAATTTCTGTCCTCTTCGAAGCGTTTTAAATTCATATTTACAATGATCGAATACCATGCCTGAAAAATCTCCATATATGCCGTCGTTGATATAATAATAATTTTTGTTATTCCTGAAAGTCCTTCCTATGACTTGGGTAACCAGCATCCCGGCTGGCCCTACAAGGAATCTTCCAGGCTCAGCGATAAACTTTACGTTTTTATCAAACAATTCCTTCATTTGCCTTCTTATTTGAGTTGCCATTCTCTCAAAATTTATACCTATCTCATTGTCAAAATGTTGTATCGGGAAACCTCCGCCTATATCCATTATCTTTAAGGGCATATCGTTTTTCTCCGCCTCTTCAAAGATCCTAGCGGAAAGCTCAAGGGCCTGCAGGTAATTTTCAACGTTTTTAGACTGGCTCCCTACATGAAAACTTACGCCTGCCGGGCGGAGCCCTAGGCTTTTTGCTTTGCGTAATAAGAAAAACCCCTGGCCGCTATCTGCGCCAAATTTTAGTGAAAGCTCTACCATGCTTCCTTCATTCGCGACCTTTATGCGCACCAGTACGCGCGCGCCCGGAAAGTATTTTGCTATTTTATAGAGCTCAGGTTCATTATCGAATGTCATGAGCCTGACCCTGCGCCTACGGGCGATCTCTATATCCTCGCTGGATTTTATTGTATTGGCAAATATGATTTTCGAAGGAGAAGCGCCAAGCCGTAAGACCTGTTTCATCTCGGCAGCGCTCGCCACGTCAAAACCCGTGCCTAGTTTGACAAATGTCTTGACGATAGCAGGGTGTGAGTTGGCTTTTATTGCATAATAGGGCGTGACGCTTGGTAGGGCTTTTCGAAAACGTTCGTATTGTTTTCTAAGGACGCAACGTTTTATAAGCATAAAAGGCGTTTTATGCTTTTTTAGCATTGCCCTTATGAGATTTTCAACTCCTATGATATCGGATTTAGACTTTTGCGCTTTCTGGTTGCACTGTTGCACTTGCTTCATATGCATTTAGCCTCTCTCGGCGGTCTACTAAAAATGTCGTAAACTGCCAGACGTCTTCCTCTTTTGGTTTCTGGATGTCAAACTTGGTGAATTTTGTATTTAGGTTTTTAAGCGGTGTCCAGTCGACTGCCTGCGAGACAAAAGGTTTTATATAAGGGAGGGAGACATCAAGGATAAATTCGTGATCTATGTCGTCAGGCAAAAGGAATCCTCTTTTTGGATTTTTAATCATCCACATGGCAGCTGCCACTACTGATATTGCGACTTGGAGAGTTGTGGCTTGCTGATGAGGGACGAGTTTTCGGGCAGTGTCTATGTCCAGAATGCTTCCACACCACCAGGATTTGAAATCATGACCCATAAGCAGAACACCTAACTCGTCTCTTCCGCTTACGATCTCGTCGCTCATAATCCTTTGTTTTTCCTGGAGCTTAAACTGCCTCATCTCCAGTTCGTGCAGGGAATTTATAGCAGCGTTAGACGGACAATATGCGTAGTGGACAGTCGGCCTGTAAACTGCCTTGTCATTGTCCCATACAGTGAGCCTGTCTGAGATGCTGAATGCCTCTCCATGACGGATAACCATGCCTGTGATTTCGCCGCAAGGCACCCATGATCTTACCCATGTTTTCATGCCAATGGTGCCAAGGCAGATCTGATTTTTCGGACCGACTTTGTGGGAGAAAGCATTCTTGGGGATATAACGTTCATGAGTGCCCCAGCCGAGCTCTGCAGGTGCAACGCCTTCTTCGAAGAATCCTTCAATGCTCCATGTATTGACGAATTCATTTACCTCTTTGGGTTGGTTAGTGATCTGCGTGTCGCGTTCACTTATGTGTATAGTCTTTACGCCTACAAGCTGTGCCAGCTTTGCAAAGTTTTTATCCTGCAAGGCTTTTTCTAATTCTGCTTTTCTCGGATCTTTTTTCTTTTCCTTTAATATTTTTTCCGCCATTTCTATGAGCGCGTATTTTGTGAAATGCGATACAAGGCCTGGATTCGCGCCGTGGTCGACTATCGCGGAGATCGTATTTCTGTCTGCCCACCCGCTTATCTTGGCGCGAAGTTCCATGTGTCGCGAATACAGCGTGTATTTTGTCGGGTCATTGCGCTCAGAGTCTTTGTACGGGTCCCATTCTTCAACAGATGTGTTTACGTATAGTACCTGGTTATCACGACACCATTGCACTATGGTGATACAATCTATATTCCAGGCCAGGTCAATGATCATGTCCCCGGGCCCTACATATTTTGCCAGAAGTTGAGTATAGTTTTCGGAAGTTACTTTATCGGAAACGTATTTTACGCCTTTATCTAACGCGTCTTTTACGCGGGGACGGTTATCTACAAAATCCATAATAGTGATTTTTTCTGGAGGCATTTCGATGTGTTTGAGCACGAGTGGAATCGCGCACTGAGATACAGAGCCGCAGCCGATTATAAGCAATTTCCCGTTGAATTTCATGAAGACTCCTTTCAATTTTTGTCTAATAATTTATTTATCCTATCGACTAAAGGCCGGAATTTATCTTTCTTTCTTAATATTATATGACCTTTTCTTTTGCCTTTTAGATTTTCGTCCAACTCTCTTGTTATCCTGTCAAAAGGACCGACTATTTTGTGAGATATTTTGAAGGCTGAAATCAATATGATCAGGATGCATGCCGGAACTGAGATCGCCAGGATCGTGGTTACTTTTTTAGCAGCCGGGATGATATTATAAGCGATTGCTTCGGGAATACCGAGTTGGTTTGCCACAATGCCGAATATCGTATAATATAAGAGGACCGTTACAATGGTGGCAGGCAGGATGGATGCTAAGAATACGACAAAAAATATTTCCCTATGCATCTTGTTGGCAAAAAAATTCTTTCTCTTATTATTCTTCATTTTTGTACCCCACTTTTATATCTTTATATAATGCCTCGGCAGTGGAGAGCGTATTGTCAGTGTCAGTCATCAGGGCTATGGCCCCTACGTTACGTGAAGGTGCTTTGCCAAAGGCCTTTTTGTAATCTTCATAGATGTTGCGTTCTTCAAGTACCCATTTGTTCTTGTTCTTCTTACCTGACTCTACTACTATTAACTTTATGTTTTTAAAATAAGGACTTGTCATAATTGTTTCTTCGGGTAGCTCTTCATCCCAGATGTATTCGATGCTCTTCGTCTTTCTGAAATTCAAACTTGGAAATATTACGTACACGCGCGCAGCATAATCGTCTTTTTCTATCCATCCCTCTTTTGTTTTGACAAGTTCCTCTGTCATGCTTTTATCAGGGAACTGCGTCACCTTCCAGCCCCAGCTTATCATCGGAAGTGTTTTGGGATTAAAACTTATTCTATAAAACAGTCCGGAACAAGCCTCTACGCTCTTGGCAGAAAGATAGCTGTTTTTTCGTTCTGTCTCGACGGCATAAAGCACTTTATTTTTGAAGACCTTTTCTTGCCACTCTTTTAGAGAACCTTCTTTATTAAAAGGAAAGTCTTTGGGCAGGTTAGAGGCGTGAACATAGTAGATGGCTATAAAAGAAATAATTAATATTAATATAAAAGTATATTTCGGTTTTAACATTTTTATTAATGAATACCCTTTAAATATTATTCTAATGTTATGTAGAATAATAGTCAAACAATTTATACTACTTTAAGTTAACACTTCAACATTGGGGAAGCCTGTGCCACGAAGTGGTATGTTAACTTAAGCGGATAAAATCTGGCATAAAGACTGCTTAGATGATATAATTGTACTAATTATGAAGTCTGCATTAAAGAAAGAACTTAAATTGCTGGATATATTTTGCGTGGCTACTGGCGCAATGATAAGCTCTGGCCTATTTATCCTTCCGGGGCTTGCGTTTAGTAAAGCAGGGCCGGCCGTGATCATATCTTATATCATCGCCGGACTTTTATGTATCCCCACGATGCTAAGCAAAGCAGAATTAATCACAGCGATGCCAAAGGCAGGAGGGGATTATTTTTATATCATGCGTGGATTTGGCCCGCTCCTGGGAACAGTAGCTGGTTTTAGCTCATGGTTCTCACTGAGCCTGAAAGGCGCGTTTGCATTGGTGGGGATGGGCGCGTATTTGACTTTGATCACTGACTTACCTCTGAGCGTCATTGCCACGATTTGCTGTCTTTTATTTATTATATTAAATTTAATGGGAGCGAAAGAAGCAGGGAGGTTTCAGGTGTTCCTGGTTGTTTCACTCATGGCCATACTTTCTATTTATATTATCTGGGGCTCGAGGTCAGTCAATTTCTCGCATTTTTCCCAGTTTTTAGACAAAGGCACAGGCGCTATTTTTGCCACAGCAAGTTTTGTTTTTATATCTTATGGAGGGTTGACCAAAGTTGCTGCCATAGCCGAAGAGGTAGAAAACCCGGGTAAGAATCTGCCTCTAGGTATGATGCTTTCTCTTGCAGTTACATCTATTTTATATGGGTTGGTCATTTTTGTGACAATCGGAGTTTTGGATCCCGCGACTCTCAGCAACACTCTTATTCCTATATCTAACGGCGCAGCAGCCTTTGGAGGGGATGTTTTCAAAGTCATTATAAGCGTAGCGGCATTTTTTGCCTTTGTCTCTACTGCCAATTCAGCAATTATGACAGCTTCAAGATATCCGCTCGGCATGAGTAGAGACAAACTTATTCCTTCGTATTTTCAGAAAATAAGTCCAAAGTCCAAGATACCATACGTCGCGATTTTATTCACAGGATCTTTTATGATCCTGGCCCTTTTATTTTTAAAGTTGGAATTATTAGTGAAGATTGCGTCGAGCGTTTTGATCTTGCTTTTTATTTTTGCAAACCTTACAGTAATCCTGTTTAGAGAAAGCAAGATCTTAAGTTACCGTCCTAAATTTTCCTCACCCTTTTATCCCTATATGCAGATCTTGGGGATAATAGGAGGGATATTTCTTTTGATCGAGATGGGAGCCTTTATCGTTTTTCTTACCATGCTTTTCCTTGTTCTGGGCTTGGGCTGGTACAAATTTTACGGGTATAAGGAAGCCAGTC
>CAYULJ010000067.1:8030-9220 GCA_964445715.1 uncultured Planctomycetia bacterium | reverse complement strand
TTGGGTACGACAAAAAATTTATCCTTGTCTTCATGCCAAATATCTTCTCGGGAAAATTTAAAAAATCCTTCACGCAGTCTCTTACCTGCGAAACCTTGTCCGCCCGCACTGCAGTGCCATAACCAGTAAGTATCTTGCAATTCCTGGTCTCCTGGCCCGGTATAGGTTTTATTATGATCATAGGCAGTTTTTTCGACAATGCCTCTGAGGTAGTCAGGCCTCCGGATTTCGTTACTATACAGTCACTTACTTCCATGAATTCGTCGACGTTATTCACATATCCAAAAATGCACAATCCGATCTTCAAATCATTTCTTAAGCCATTCAGTTCATCAAACAGCTTCTTGTTCTTCCCGCATATAACTACGAGCTGCAGCTTATCCCTCAGTTCGGATTCCAGCGCGGAAAGCGACTTTATTATTCCCTTTATCGGACCCGTCCCGAAACCTCCACTCATAATGAGAACGTTAAAAAAATCTTCCTTCAGACCTAACTGTCTTAGTAGCTTGTTTTTGTCCTTTGAAATACTAAAAACAGGGTCACAGGGTATGCCTAAAACTTTTATGCGCTTTTCGTCAATGCCCCGCCTTAAAAGATCCTTTTTTGTCCTTTCTATCGCGCCTATAAAATAATCCAAATCCTTCGCCATCCAGAAAGAATGCGGTATTAAATCAGTTATAAGCGTTACGAGCTTTCCTTTAAAAAGACCCTTGCTCTTCAGGCTGGCTACTGCGTCACTTGGAAAAAAGTGGGCACAAACGACTACGTCTGGTTTTTTGTCGACGACCAATTGTTTAAATCTCTTTGCGTTGACATTATGTAAAAATCTCCGCAATGGTATAAAAAAACTGCCGACGAACCTTAAATCGAAAAAATAGTACGATAAGCCCCATAAAAAAGATACCCTGTCTATCAAAAAAAGATAGAACCTCGGGTATAAAAACTTACAGAGCGGGTTCGAATAATCCAATACGTCAACGGTTGTAACATCTACTCCCTTAAAATCTCTCAGGGACCGATCCACTGCCTCTGCGGCTTTTTTATGCCCTATGCCAGCATATGCGTAAGCTATAAGTATTTTCACAATACTCCATTCCAGCCAACAGCAATATTCCAGTGTAGCCGGTGCGGCCTTCAGAGGCCTTTTTATTTTGCGAAACAAAAAAATCTTGCACTACTTACACATCTGC
>CAYULJ010000067.1:0-8020 GCA_964445715.1 uncultured Planctomycetia bacterium | reverse complement strand
TATTAAAACAAAGTATAAATAAACGGCGCTACAGCAGATGACTGAGTAAAAAATATCAGAAGCCCGAACAATAGCAAGACCACTACGATCGGGATCATCCACCAAAGTTTTCTCTCCCACAGAAACCTAAAAAGCTCGGCTATTATCTTTGCTCTTCCTTTAATACCCACTCGACTGCCTCCTTTAAGTCTTTTTTTATAAAATCAGGTTTGATCTGCCAGTTTTTTATTTCATCCGGGTCTGTCTTTCCGGTCAAAAGAAGAATAGTTTTGGTCCCTGCGTTCTTCCCCGCACCTATATCAAGCTTTGAATCTCCTATAAAATAGGCACTCTTGAAATCTATATCAAGGCCCTTGGTCGCAGTTTCAATCATGCCTGTCTTTGGCTTCCTGCAATCACATCCTGCATCAGGTCGATGTATGCAGTAGTTTACAGACTTGATCTTTGCCTTCTTGGACTCAAGTTCTTTTAGCATGTTTTCTGTTATCTCGTCGAGGTTTTCCTTTGAAAAAAGACCTTTGCTTACCCCTGCCTGATTAGAGATTACAAAAATTTCATAGTCATTCCTGTTTAATTCCTTGATTGCTTCAATGGCACCTGGTAAAAATTGGAATTCTCTCCAACTTTTAATATAATCTCCTGATCCAGGATCCTTATTTATTACACCATCTCTATCCAAAAATATCGCCTTCACAATACTCCCCCTGAACTTACATGAAGAATCTGGTGTTTGCGCCTACCCAGTCTATTAACTTCTCAAGGCCCTTTTCAGGACTTACCTTTGGCTTCCAGTTAAACGCACCAGAGACTTTCTTGATATCCGATATATATACCTTCTGGTCGCTCGGCCGCCAATCCTTATGCTCTATCTTTCTGAATTTAATTGCCGTTTTCTTTTCTATCGATGAAATAAACTCTAAGAGCGAAGTAGTGTTTCTAGGCCCGCCGCCTATATTAAATACATCATGCTTTAAGTCGCTATTTATAAATCTGTCAAACGCCTCAACTAAGTCATCTACATACAATAAATCTCTAACCTGTTTCCCATTGCCATAAATAATTATAGGCTGACCTGTCAGGTTTGCAACTACAAACCACGCCACCCAACCTTGGTCTTCAAAGCCAAATTGCCGTGTGCCATAAATGCACGACATACGAAATACCGCTGTCTTCATTCCGTAAATATGGCCGTACTCTTGTGTATATATATCTCCTGTGTATTTCGAAGCGCCATAAGGCGTATGTCCTGTCAGATCCATAGATAATGTCTCAGGGACTCCTTTTTTGCTCTTATAGACATATCTAGTCTCTTGTTCTTCCAGAGAAAAAGTGTCTACATTCTCTCCATAAATCTTATTCGTAGAGCAATATAAAAATGCGGCCTTTGGGCAGACTTGTCTCGTGCATTCTAAAACATTCAGTGTACCATATGCATTGATGCTAAAATCCTCTTTTGGAATCCTGGAAGAAAGCGGCACGCCAGGCTGCCCAGCAGTATGTACAACTGCGTCAACGCCGTCTCCTAAAGCCTTTTTAACATCACTCTCTTCTCTTATATCTCCTTTGATCCTTTTTACATTCTCGAGCTGTGCCAAATAATTCCAGTTAAATTCCACGCTTTCTTTATCATATCCAAACAAACTGGACCTCATTAAATTATCCAGCACAATAACCTGATCCCCTTTTTCTGAATAATATTCCGCAACGTGCGAACCTACTAAGCCCGCTCCACCTGTCACCAAAATCCTCATCTTTTCTCCTCCTTGAGTAGCTCCCAATATTTCACATAACTAAAAACCTGATATAGGGCACTATGCATTGCAATAATATATCCTACTATACCATCCTTATATCCCTTTTTTCTTACATAGGTCCTGAAAAACCTATCACAGGCCTTCCGTATCATTTTCAAAGCACCAATCTTTCTCTTCTCATTAAACCATTTCTCCGCTTCAAGGTTTGTCTGCTTATTTAGACCAGAAAATAGATCGTAAAAATCTACATAACCCTTGTGGATAATATCCTTCGTAAGGTGTCCACACCGGCCATCAAGAATTACCCTTGGATGAACACCTGCTTCTTCATATCTAAATTTTGATTTTCTGAAAAGCCGCAGTTTCCCGGCTGGATACCAGCCGCCGTGCTTTACCCAAAAATCTCCTATGTAAGTCCTTAAAGGAATGCTATAGGCATTAAACTCATTATTGCCCTGTATGGCATTTTTTATCTCTTCCTTGAGCTCTTCTGTCACTGTCTCATCAGCATCAAGGCTTAACACCCATTCATTACTGGCTTTTTTGTAACTCCAATTTCTATGCGCACCTTCAATATCCATCTTTCTCTGAAATATTTTATCAGTGTATCTTTTCGCCAGCTCCACTGTCCTGTCGCTACTAAAATCATCCACTATGATATGTTCGCCTGCCCATCTCTGCGTACTCTTCAGGCAATCCTCTATCCTGTGCTCCTCATTATGCGCTATAGTAACCACTGACAATGGTAATCTATTCATTTACTTCTCCGAGCAGAGAAATAATATATCTATAATAATGCAATTCATCGCGAAGTCCATGTTCTAAAAAGATCCTATCGCAATCCTTTGAAATTTCTACTTTTGATTTAGTCATATTAGATATAACCTAAAGACTCTAGCGTCTTTTTTACTTCTGCCTCCTGCGAAACAGAATAGCCCTTGCCTTTCTGTCTTTTTTTGGTAAAAATCTTTTGTTTTCTGATTTCTCCTAAGAATCCTTTTGAAAACATCTCCTTAAGCACCTTACCGTCGAAATCCTCCGGGACCAGGCCTTCTGAAATGGCAATAACTGTAGATGGGATATCTTCTATACGCGCATCCTTCACTTCAAAACCTTTCCTCACACCCTTGCCATAACAAAACAATATCCCGTCCAACCTATGATCTCCTGTCCAGTCCGTGTTATCAAATACAAAAGGAGAGGTAACCTTATATTCCCCCGGAGAAACTATTTCAAAACCATCACAGCTGTAAACGATATCAGGAAGACTGGAAAGTCTATCTCCAAAGAAAACATCTTCTTTTTTATAGATCATATCTATCAAAGGCTTATCCTTATAAGGGTTTTTTATTCCCTTCAACTTTTCGATCAAATCATTCCTTGTATTTTCATAATCTGACTTGGAATTTATAAATATCTGATTTGTATTTACACCGTGGGCCAGGGTCCTATCCCAATCAATATCCTTTACCGTGTAAAAAATCCTGCTCTTTTTAGCTCGCCTCTTCCCCTTGATCAATGAATTTACAACCTTGGCAATAGGATTATCTGCGACAAAGATATTATAAAAATCTGCTTCACAAATACCTAATTTCATCAAGGCCTTTTTCATATTAGTAGGACTCTTGCTGCGTAAAAATAAATATTTATTCTTCAATAGCCAGTTATTTAGAAAAAACTGCTTTTCCGCCTTTCCGACCCCATGATCCGAGACAATAAACAGGCATGTATCCTCATCCATAGAACTTATAATTCTTCCTAAAAATTCATCCAGTATATTATAAAATTTAAATAATACATTGCTAAAAAAACTGTCAAATTTATACTGAGTATGAGTTTTATCAATGTAATTCCATAAAAAATGCTGTAACGCATCTATATTTTGCATTACATAAACCAAAAGATCCCAGTCTTTCTTTTTGAAGATATGCCATACCAGATCTAACTGTGATTTTAAGACCTTGTCTATCTCTTTTATATGTCCTCGCAAATCCTTTCCTATATTTATCTGAGGATATACCTTATATCCCGGACTTACATTATCAATCTCTTTCCAAAAATCTGTTGGACAGACAAAATCCTTCCTATTCGGCGGTGTCTGAAAACCTGAAACCATGATACCATTCTCTATCTTAGGCGGATAGGTTAATGGACAATTTATCACGAAACTCTTCTTCCCTGCATCTCCTAACACGTCCCAAAAGGGCTTATCCTCTATGTCGGAAAAAGAAACAAATTTGATAGCTCCTTTTTTTAAATGAAAGAAATCATGTATACCATGTTTGCCTGGATTTTTACCTGTCATAAAAGTTGTCCAGGCAACAGATGAATTCGGAATTACTGTTGAGCACAATCTTCCCCAGCTCCCGTCCTCTATAAGTCTTTGGAAATTTGTTAAGGCGCCTTTCTCTATTTGAGAAAATATAAAATCCAAGGAAGCCCCATCTATACCAAAAATAATTATTTTTCTATTCATAAATCCAACACTTCTTTCTTTATCCTCTTTCCTGCATCTATCACAGAAAAATTATCTGAAAAATCGATATCAAGATTTGTAATCATAAATGCGTTATGATAGGTGTGCTTGCCCGTAAACGGCAAGCCGTCCGAATAAATCTCCGTGGTTTTCAAAGAAGACTTCAGATTAAAACCTTTGTTTGGCACAAGAACTAAATCAGGTGAAAATCTTTTGAAAGGGCCATCATAAATCTCTTCCCTACGAAAAACCCTTGAAATTACATTTCTACCGTCCATCTTCCATGATAAAAATAAGTTCTCTAGATCCTCCAAGGCTTTCTTTTTCTCATCCTTTTTAACGCCAGCATTTGGAAATCTTCGGTCTGAATTAACATAAATCCTAGCAGGATCCAAAGAAAATGCCTTAGTAGAACTATTTATATTTAACTCCATGTTCTCAAATTTACAATCATTCTGCAAAATTCTTTTTTCTTTTAAGTAACTATTTACATGGATATCCTTCTCTAATAATTCAAAACCATGATCTGAAAGCATTATCAATACATCATCTTTTCCCAATAACTGGAGTTTTTCGCCAATGATCGAGTCTATGCGTTTGAAAAAATCCAAAAAATAATCATGGTATTGATGGTGTTGATCTTCATAGGCTCTCCATAAAAAATGAAAAAGCCTGTCTGTCTCGGTAAAGACAAACATGAAGACATCCTGTCTTTTGTCCCACGCATATTTGAAAAATTTCTCTCTGGCATCCAATGTTCTGTTTATATCTTCTATAAAAGCATCTATTGACTTATGGGCCTTCTCGGAATCAACATCTATCCTATAATCAATCTCCTTGAGAAACGGCAAAAGATCTTTAGGATAAACAGAATTATCTATGTCATACGAGACAAAACCCGAGACCAATATGCCACTTAAGGACTGAGCAGGATAGGTAGAAGGGATGTTTATTATTTCGTATTTCAAATCCTCCCTATCTTCCCAGAAAGGCCTTGCCTTAAGAGTAGTAAAATTAGGAAAATATACTTTATAACTCGAGTTTGAAAAATCCGTAAAGCCAAAAACACCATGTTCCGCAGGGCCTTTGCCTGTTATAATGCTTGGCCATGCAACAGAAGAAATCTCAGGCAGAGTAGACTTGATCTGCCTAAAATCAAACCTATCGATCAACTGCCTGATATTCGGCATGACTCCTTTCTCCGATAAGTCTCTTATCAAAGAATATGGAACACCGTCCAATCCTATTATTACAATCTTTTTACACATAATCCTCTTCCTTAAGTATACATTTCAACAATGTTAAAATGTATACTTAAACGGTTTCATCTGTCACAATGCCGCCGGCGCAGATATTATCACCTCTGACGAAAACAAACCTGCCTAACTCCTGGGCTTCGCTGAATTTCTTAATAGCTATAGGCTTTTTGGTCTTTATCTCAACTTCACCTACTTCCAAATTCTTCAAGAGATAAGCCTCTTTTTCAATAACCTTGAGCGTAGAAGAATCGACTCTATTAATGATCTTTTCGATTTTGCAAATGACTTCCTGAGTGGCGCACCTGATGATAAGCTTTTCTTTGATATTAAAATCTTTTCTGCTCAGCCAAAAAACATTAGCACGAAATCTATCTGTCAGGCTCAAATCCTTCTCGTCTTCGCATAAAACATTGCCTCGATTCAAAAATACAGGATCTTCTGTTGTTATGCCTATGTTTTCTCCAAAAGATGCACTATTAATTTTTTCCAGAAATTTTTCGACAGACTTGACCTTTGTGGTTTTTCCATCCGGAAGGATTTTTATTTCCTGACCCGTTTTTATCACACCGGACTCTATTCGGCCCACCGCTATCCTCTTAGACTCTATTTTGTAAACATCCTGGATAGGAAAGATCAGTGATCTTTTCTGCTGTAACGCCTTGCCTTCCAATAAATCCAGGCTTTCTAATATTGTCGGGCCCTTCTTATACCATTGTGTATTTTTAGAGCGCTTTACTACATTATCTCCTTTGATCGCAGATATAGGGATATAAAATTTAACGCTTATATTTATTGAATCCATAAGATTCTTTGTATCTTCCATGAGAACATTGTAAGACTCTTCTTTAAAACCAACCAGATCCATCTTATTAAAAACAACTATCACGTTCTTTAATCCCAGCATAGAAAGAATATAGGCATGACGCTTTGTCTGTTCTCTTATCCCTTCTTTTGCATCGACGATCAAAACCCCGGCCTCAGCCTGGGATGCGCCTGTCATCATATTTTTAACAAACTCCACGTGGCCAGGCGCGTCTATTATTACATATCGTCTTTTCTGAGATTTAAAAAATACCTGTGTAGTGTCAATGGTAATGCCCTGTTGCCTCTCTTCCTCCAGATGGTCCAAGAGATAAGCAAACTCTGTCTCTTTGCCCTGTTCTTTAGAGGTTTTTTTGACCTCTTCAAGCCTATCAGGAGAGATAGATCCTGTATCATAAAGGAGCCTTCCTATAAGAGTAGACTTCCCATGATCAACGTGTCCGACTATGACAAATTTGAGCGTCTGCATACTATCTCCTTCCAAAAGGCAACTTTTCCCAGAGTCTCTCATGGAAATAATAAAGGATCAACTTTGTAACCACCTCTACCATGCCTATGCCCAAAGAAAGCACTAGCTTTCTGGTAAAGGCAAAGACTATCAATATCGTAACTATGGTTGCAAATGCTCTCCAGCTTAACGCCTTAAGTATGGAACGATAGCGGGCATCTTTGTTATTCTTCATATCACATATACCCCAGTGATCTAAGCTTCTGCATCATATAAGCGGACTCTTTGTCTTGAGCGCGACCGCTCCTTTCAGAAACTTTGGTTGTTTTTAATTCCTCTACGATTTTATCTATGTTATCGGCATTGGATTCCACGGAATTACAACATGTCTCACATCCAATGCTTCTATAGCGTTTCCCATTCTTTGAAAAATAAAGGGGCACTATAGGAATATTTTCTCTTTTTACGTATTCCCATACATCTAATTCTGTCCACCCCAATAAAGGATGTATTCTCAGATGCTCTTCATCTTTTGCCTTTGTCTTATATAGATCCCAAAGTTCTGGCGGCTGCTCTCTGTAATTCCATTCAAAATCCTCGTCCCTTGGAGAAAACACCCTCTCTTTAGCTCTGATTCCATGCTCGTCTCTTCTTATGCCGAGATACAGGGCCTTAAACTTATGCTGCGAAATCGCATCTTTCAAGGCATTGGTCTTCAGCTCTGTGCAACATTCGAACTTTCCCTTAGTAGGACCCATTCCTCTATCTATGGCCTTTTGGTTTTTATAAACTATTAGATTCAAACCCCATTCCTTTGCGAATTTATCTCTAAAATCATATATCTCTTTAAACTTATGTCCGGTATCCAAGTGCATTACAGGAAAAGGAATCTTGCCGTAAAACGCCTTTCTCGCCAACCACAAAAGGCTCGTCGAATCTTTACCGATTGACCATAACATGGCAACGTTCCTAAATTGGTTGTACGCCTCTCTTATTATGTAAATACTATTGTTTTCCAACTCAGTTATGCGGTCCATCTCTCTATCCTTTCATTCTGTATTTATTCCAGTAAATAGCCCATCTCGTAAAATGTCTCCAAGCATTCAATATCGAAAAAATAAAACCATGCATGCCATCCCTGAAGCCCTGCTTTTTGATATATAATTTGAAAAAAAGCTTTAAGGGCCTTACAGTTAAATTATACTTTATCTTATCCAGATCAATTACGCCCTGTTCTTCATGCATGACCTTTGCTTCAAAT
>CAYULJ010000066.1:4945-9365 GCA_964445715.1 uncultured Planctomycetia bacterium | reverse complement strand
AGCGCGAACCTATGCGCCTCATCCCTGATCCTCTGTATAAAATACAATATCTGCGCGTCTTTGTTTATCGCCAAAGGCCTTTTCGATCCCCGCGCGTATATCTTCTCATCCTGCTTGGCAATCGAGATTATCGGAATGCGGCTGAGATTCAGCCTCACGAGCTCGTCGTACGCCACACCCAAATGCCCCTTGCCTCCGTCGATTATAATAAGGTCGGGAAGCGCGCTACCTTCCTCCTTAAGCCTCTTGTATCTGCGCCTCACGATCTCACGGATCATCGCATAATCATCGATATCTTTAACACTCTTTATCTTGAACTTCCTGTAATTCGACTTGTCCGGACTCCCGTTTCGAAAAAAAACCATGGAGCCAGTCGCCTCCTTGCCCTGAATATTGGAAATATCGAACGCCTCTATTCTCAGAGGCAACCTCGGAAGCCGCAAAAGCCTCTTTAGCTTCACTGCGACATCGCCCCACCCGCTATAATCCCTCATCTTTTTCCCTGGCACTTCTGAAAGCGCGGCGATCCTGTTCCTTATAATAGTCGCATCTTCGAAATTCTGCGCGACTGCCGACTCCTTCATCTTCTGTTCAAGTTCTCGTAAAAGCCGCGTCTTCTTCCCTTCTAAAAACAACACAAGCTGCGCCACGATTTCCTGATATTCCTTCACCCCTACTTTTTCAATGCACGGCCCAACGCATTGCCCAATGTGATAATTCAAGCACACCTGCTTTGGTATCTTCTTGCACGTCCTTAGAGAAAAAATACTTTTCATTATAGACAACGCCTTGCGCAAAAGCTTGACCTGAGTATACGGTCCAAAATATCTCGACCCGTCATCTACTTTTTTCCTCGTAATAATAAGTCTCGGAAATTTCTCATTGGTCAATTTCAAAAACGGAAAGCTTTTGTCATCCTTTAGGTCAATATTATACTTTGGCTTTTTCTCCTTTATCAGATTAGCCTCGTATATGAGCGCCTCCTCTTCAGAAGTCGTGACAATGTAATCCAATTCACTCAAGTGCTCCAATAAGTGCATATGCCGGCCCGTCTTTGGCCTGCTCTCGTAAAAATAACTCGACACGCGCTTCGAAAGATCCTTTGCCTTGCCTATATATAGCGTACGGCCCTGTGCGTCTTTCATCATGTACACACCAGGCGCATGCGGCACTTCTTTCAATTTTTTCTGCAGGCTCTTCGATCTCATGCCCCGTCCACTTTACTTAAGTTCACACTTTAACATTGTTGAAATGTGAACTTAAGCCCTTTTAAATATCCATTTCAAAAACTCTCGTGCCTCTTTCACGTCAAGCGTGAATGCGGCAAGCATATAGCTGACAATACCGATCAATATCACAAAAACGAGCTTCAACGCTATTTTATACGCAAAAAAGTAAATCAAGACACCCATTACGAGGCTCGCCAACAACACCTTGCCAAAAGAAACTAATATCTTCATCTCACCGAGGCCCCCGATCTTTCTCCTTAACATAAAAAACAGGAAAAAGAAATTAAATGCACCTGAGCAAGACGTAGCAAGCGCGAGCCCGCTGATCTTCAGAGGAAACATGAAAATAATATTTAAAACGATATTCAGCACCAAAGACATGCTCGCGATCTTCACAGGCGTAAGCGTATCCTTTAAAGAATAATAACACGAGACCAAGATCTTGATGCCAGCGTAACTAAAAAGTCCTATGGAATAAAATGCGAGCGCGCGCGAAGTTATGAATGTTGAATACTGATCAAACGCGCCCCGTTCGAACAGAACGCTGGTTATGGGCCTGGCAAGGACTATGAGTCCAAGAGAAGCCGGAAGCATTATAAAATTCACTGCCCTGAGAGAAAACGAAAGCGTCTCTTTTAATTTATCTAGGCCTGACTCGAGCGCCTGTCTCGACATAGTCGGAAGGGCTGCCTGCGCGATTGCTATTCCAAATATCGCCAATGGAAATTGAAAGATCCTGTTGGCATAGTAAAGCGCTGCAACGCCCCCCTCGCCCACTATATGCGCAAGCGAGGCAAGCATTGTATTGACAAAAATGTTTATTTGATACACGCACGAGCCCAAGATCCTCGGGAGCATCAAGACGCCTATTTTTTTTACTGCTACATGGTGTATACCGCTCGTAAAATTAAAACGAAACCCTTTAGAGAAAAGCACAGGGATCTGCACTGCTAATTGGATCACGCCGCCGATCAAGACTCCTGCTGCGAGCGCCGAGACATCGCCTTGCCTCAGTAAAATACACGTTATTATTGAAAAATTCAAAATCGCGGGCGCAAAAGCAGGCGCAGAAAAATGCTTCAGAGAATTCAGCACCCCCATGCAATAAGCCAAAAGTCCTACCAGCAGAATATAGGGAAACATGAAACGCGTCAGCTGTATCGTGACTCTCAGTTTCTCAGGATCGCCTATGAATCCGGGCGCTATCATGCGCACTATGACAGGTGCAAGCGCCACGCCCAAAAGCGTCACGGCCGCGAGCACAATAAGCACTGCATTGAGAAGCACGTTCGCGAGATTCCAGAACTCCTCCTGCTTCTTTGTCGCAGAGTACTCGCTTAAGACAGGCACGAACGCCGCATTCGTAGCGCCCTCGCCTATGAGATCGCGGAGCATGTTGGGCAGGCGAAACGCCACCACAAAGGCCTGCGCGTATCGCGCAGTCCCGAAAAACCTCGCAATCAGGATATCGCGCACAAACCCCAGAATCCTGCTCACTACAGTCGCGAATCCGATCACCCCAGCAGATTTAAGAATATGCTTTCTCGTCATAACCCCTTAATTTCACAATCCGACACTTTTAACGCTTAAGTTCACACTTTAACATTGTTGAAGTGTGAACTTAAGCCTCTTATTTCGATTGACAGAATTCCCTCCATATGTTATCTTAAATGCTACAAAATAAGGAGAAAACAAGATGCCGATACTACACGCAGCCTACAAGAGCATGAAAGTGACAAAGAGAAGGACTGCCCGAAATCTATCCATAAAGTCTCAGCTTAAGACAGAGACCACGAAATTCATAGATTTGCTTTCCTCAAAAAAGCCTGATGAAGCAAAAAAACAGTTCAACGTTCTGATGTCACTGCTCGACAGGGCCTGTTCTAAAGGTGTAATAAAAAAGAACACTGCCTCGCGCAAAAAATCCCGCTTGATGAAAAAACTCCGCACCACTTAAGCTTATATAAAAATAGGGACAGACACCTATTTTTTGCGACCTATTTCAGAAAAAATAAAAAATAGGTGTCTGTCCCTATTTTTTATTTTTATTAAGAGCACATGCGGACTATAAGTCTTTCTATTACAGTCCTAGGTGGCATACCTGTCTTGATATCAAGGTCTGCCTTGAGGATCTCGTCCAATAGACCTAAAATTTCTCTCTTTTTAAATCTCGAAGCATGTCGCGTGATCTGATCAAACGCCCTTGGATTCAGACTAAGGTCCCTGCGCATCTCTACCTTATTCTTAATGCTCAAAAGCTCCTTCACCCTTAATATCATCCTGGTGCTCCACGCCATGAGTCCCAAGAGCTCTGTCTCGCTTTTCCTCCCCCTCTTTAAGCTACCAAAGACTTGCAATGCCTTTCTTGCGTCTTTTTTTTCAATGCTACCTATGATGTCAAACGCGGTATGCGAAGGGCTCTTGCCAATGACTTTCTCCACGTCCTCTTTTGTTATGCCAGGTCTTTTGCCAATATACAAGATTATATTCTCTAGATGGGACGAGAGTATCCTCAGGTCATTCGGAAGGCTTTCCTTTATCACCTCGATCGCGTCGCGCGATATCTTCTTATGAAATGCACCTGCTTTTTTAACCAACCACGAATTAAGACTGCTTTCGGTCAACCTCCTAAAGTAGACCAGCTGCGCAGTTTTTGACGCCCCTAAAAGAAATTCACCCTTAATAAAAACCGACGAGCTCTCAATGACAAATATAGAACTCTCCTTTGCATTGCTCAGATAAGATAAGACTGATTTTTTATCAGCCTGTAGCAACGAATCAGCGTTCTTTAACAGGATCAATCTATTTTTTGACAGAAAAGGCAGGGTGTTGAGCGCATCTGTCAATTGTTTGATGCTAAAATTTTTATCCTTTGCGTAAAAAATGCTGTAATTAAGGTCCCTGGTCGCCGGATCAAGAAACTTTGCCTTTAATTTCTCGATCGCTTCTTCTTTTAAAAAATCCTCTTCACCAAGGAAAAGATAGGAAGAAATGTTTTTGGTGGGCATTGTCTATAAAGAATTACCAGCCTTCTACGATCTTGTTTACTATTCTCCTGGCCAGATCCGATGTAGCCTCATTCAATGCGTCAGTCTCGGTTTTCTGTAAAGACCCTGTGGTAAAATAAGTCGTGTCTCCTACTATCTGTTGCTCCTCTACCAATACAGTTGAATCACCAGACCTTTTCAATC
>CAYULJ010000066.1:0-4935 GCA_964445715.1 uncultured Planctomycetia bacterium | reverse complement strand
CTCTACGTCCTCATCAAGATACCTGACAGGATCCTTTCTGAACTCTGTGAGCTCCCCCTCTAAAACCGCATCAGCCCTGTCTTTTTTCGCGACCTTTAAATAACCATCCAAGAATATCCTATCTATGATAGCGTCTCGCAGATCCACTTCCAAGCCAGACCTGTAAACTTCATATTTATCCTTCGCGCTGACCTCTTTGGTTATATCGATCCTGTTTCTAAATATGTCTACGTGAATGGTCTTTACATCCTCTGGGAGCATAGCTCTAGTCGTGTAGCCACAGCCAGACAATAAAGGCAAAAGGCAAAAGGCTAAAGACAAAAGGTGAGTTTTATTTCTTCTCAATATCATTTATCCTCTCCCAGGCCTTTGCAGCCCATTCTGTATCAGGATAATTCTGCATTATATCTTTATAATATATTACCGCGCTATCAAGCTTCCGTCTTGACTCATAATATTGAGCTATCTTGTATGCGTTCTCAGCCTCTTGGGATTTAAGCTTGCCGACTATTTGCTTTGCCTCGCTTGACAACTCACTGTCAGGGTGTTTTTCAATAAACTCTTCAAACTCTTTGCGGGCAGACACAGTAGGAGTCTGATCATATTCAGGCCTCAAAGACAAAAGCTTTGAACATTCTGCCAATTCATATCTCGCCTTATTTATGAACTCTGAGTTTGGATATTTGTCGATCAAATCCTTAAACATCATTATAGCGCTATCATAATCAGCTATGTTCTTGTAGGCAAGGCCTGCATTTAACGTTGCCGGCTCTGCGTATTTTCCATAAGGTGCATTGTCGATCACTGTCTTAAATATCTCTATTGCCTTATCCTCGGCCGGCATCTTCAGGACACCCAGGATCTTGATCCTTTTGCCTGAAAAAAACATCTCGCCTATTTTATATTCCCTCTCTATGACCTCTTCCACAAATTCTGTATAAGGATAGAGGTCTATTACCTTTTGGTAGGCCTTGTACGCCTCATAGGGATTGTCAAGGTCTTGCAAGATACGACCTATATGATATTGGGCCTTAGGCGCTTCTTTAGAGAGCGGGTAATGTTTTATCAATTTCTTGAATTCCCTCAGCGCTGCCTTGTAATTCTTTTCTTCATAGAAGATCATTGCATAATCTAATTGCTCCTGAGGCGTATCCTTGGCAGCGTACTTGGGATTTTCCCACTTTCCGCTTTCTGGCGTCCACACCCAATAGGCAAAGGCAGGTTGCGCCGCGAAGCAGAATATAAATATTATTAATATAGATATACGATATATATGAGCCATAGTATGTAAAATCTTATCACAACCACCTCTCCCTGTCAACCTAAGCTTAACTTTACACTTCAACAATGTTAAAGTGTAAAGTTAAGCGGGCAGGAGGCAAAGAAGTCTGCCAGGGTGAATATTATATGACCGCAGATATTGTTAAAGCTGGCCAGGGCATTGCCAAAAAACAGCACCTGGCCAAATAAAAGAAAGGTCATGCCAGCCAATAGAGACAAAAATAAGGCAGGGATAACAAAAATATTGGCGACGATTGCGATCGGAGTGAATATTTTAAAATAATAAAAAATCAATGGCGCGGTTCCAAGCCAAGCCGAGACTGATACTGCAATTGGCGTAAAGATGTATTTTTTAATGTAAAAATTAGTGCCTTGTTTTGTCAATTTTATAAACTTCGGGGTAAAATATAAAATCGATAGCACTGCCAGAAATGAAAGCTGGAATCCAACAGCAAAAAGATCCTTTGGGTTCCAGAGTAATATGAAAATAGCTGCTGCGCCCAAAGAATTATACACGTCCACCTTTCTCCCAAGAAGTTTACCTAAAATAAATATACATGCCATGACCACTGCTCTTACTACTGAAGGCCTGGAAAGCGTGAGCAAGGCGAATAAAATCAAAAACACAATTGTAAAAGTGCAATAAAAACCTCTACGGAACCTCAAAAGCTTCAAAAAAGTTACGATAAAAAAGGCTATGAGGGCAATGTGGAGTCCGCTTATTGCCAGGATATGCATGGTGCCTGATTTTTTAAAAGACTCCTGAATATCCTTCGGAAGTTCTGAGCGGTCGCCGAGAAGAATCGCTCTTAAAAACGCGCCGCTATCCAAAGGCATTTTTTCAAGGATTTGAGCTTTGAGTTTTTCGCGGAGCAAATAGAGGCGCTTCAGGACAGGACTTGCTTTATAATCCTGCGATAAAATAATAATGTCGTGCTCTTTCGTATTTATTATAGCGAATATATTCTGTCTTTCGAGGTACGCGCGGTAGTAACTGTCATTGCGAGGCCTTTTTATAACCCCTCTCGCCAACAGCCTGTCGCCATAAGCATAATCCTTTTCTGTCTGTATCCTGATCTGACTTACACCCTTCACCCTCCGCCATTCACCATTTCTCTTTATAGCCTCTAATTCAAATAAGTATGTCGAATTGATCTTGCCAAAATACGGCCCTCGTTTTAATGCAGGGGTTTTTATAATACCGATGATATCTGCTTTTCTTGTTTCCTCTTCTAAAAAATATGAGATATGAGTATTTGAAAACTGGTTAGAATTAAGATATGCAAGGGTCCCAAATAAAACTATTGCCAGCAATAAAAAAATATTTGCGACATTCCCTCTCCCTTTTAGGGAGAAGGTCAGGGCGAGGGATATAAAAACTAAAATAACTGCAGATACATGAAAAAAAATAACTGAATCAGGTAAAAATTTAGCAAATACTATACCTATTATGAATAAAATTGAAATTATAGCGAGCGGACGTCTATTCATTTATTGCAACAAGGTCTTTTATTGACTCAAATTTTTTATTACCTATGCCATCTATATCTTTTAGTTCTTCTACTGAGCTATATCCACCTATATCTTCTCTGTAGTTGACTATCTTTGTTGCGAAAACAGGGCCTATTCCTGGCAGGCGCTCAAGTTCTCCGACAGTAGCAATGTTTATATTTATGAGAACGCGTTTTTCTTCGATCTCTATTGTTTCGATATCAGACAGGATTTTTTGAAAATAAGAAAATGTCAGGCAAAGCGTGCCAAAAATGAGAAGGGCAAGTACAGTATGTCTTTCAGATCTTGAAATAATGAACACAGGTTTGCCTATTTCTCTACGGTTACATCTTCTGTAGTATCAGGTTTTTTAGATCCTGCGCTCCTTAGCTTTTTCAGTTCTTCCTCTGTCATAGTCCTTATTAAATTCGCTATATTCTCGGATCCATGCCTTATATAATTTATTTTCACCAAATCACCTATAACAAGATCATTAACAGTAATCCTTTCCTCTTGTTTTAATATAGAAATATTATCTGAATCTTGTATCTTGATCTTGATTCTACGGTCTACTAATTTATCTTGCAGTTCCATCCATAATACCCCATCTTCATCCAGTCCTGTCTTGACAATCTTGCCTATAACAGTTTTAAATAATATTGGTATATTTTGTAATTTGGGTATATTAGGGATGATGGGCGTAGTACCTCGGACTGGTATACTTGGTAACTGTGGTGGTAGATGGACCTGAGGATTAGCAGACGAGGTGTACGTACTCGTGCTTATAACTTGCGGAGTGACAACTGGAGTTGATATATTCGGCGAAAGCGTTGGCGATACAGCAGCTGAAGGGCTAGATGGGACAATCGGTGGCAATATCGGCTTGGACGGCGACACGTTCTGAGGCTGCTTAGGCAGGTTTGGTGATAGCGATTCCTTTTTCTCTTCAGCTAAACATTGCGGTACAAGACAAAGCGCAAAAATACAAAAAACCAACATAAGACCTATAGATATGCTTTTCATAGCAACCTCTCTAATTAGTGAATAGTGAATGGTAGTTAGTGAATAGTGAATAATATAACGCCATTCACAATTCACTGTTCACTGTTCACTGTTTTAGCCTCTATATCTTTGTACCCGGTCACATAACCACCTACAAAAAATATCTTTTTACCTTTCGATAGATGCCTGAAATCAACCGGCATATAAGGCATCCACTCATCATACACCCATGTCTCTTTCTTAAGGCCTTGCTCGCCATAACCCGTCTCTATTATCTGATCAGGCTCTCCCCACTTTTCAAGTACCTCATCCTGGGCTGTGCCAGAGACGACCATTGTCTTTGTGCTAAGGGGATGAGTCAACGCATAACCTGCTGTCGGAGTCTTTACATCCGCACAACCAACAATAGCTACAACAACAAATAAAATCAAGATCAAAAACAATTTCTTCTCCATGACCTACCCTCCTCTCGCTTCTGTCTTAAGTTCACACTTTGTCCATACCCACATCACTTATCCACATTGTAGGGGACGTTTAAACGTCCCCTACAATGTGGATAAGTGTATACTTTAAGTGTATACTTAAGGTCCGATTACTTCACTATATACTCGACAAGTTTTATATTAAAGTCTTCCAATCCCTCAAAGTCTCCTCTATACGCACTGAGAAGAGAGTCTTTAAAAGACCTGTCTTTTAATATAAATTCGCAAAATTTTCTAAACTTCTTTCGCCCGTATTGCGCGATGAAAAACTCTACCATCTTTTCTGACTGCGCGTAAAAAAGCTCCCGCATAGATTTGCCATCAGGATATCGCGCCATGCGCAAGAGATCTCCGAGCAAAATCTGCCTTCCTTCCTTTATATGTTTTACAAGAACCTTATTCGATAAACTAGTTACACTCGCCTCATAATTCCCCAACCCCTCGTTGAGCCACAACGGGATAGTACTCTTACCAGCTATGTCTGAAAAAATAAGGTGAGTCAACTCGTGCGGAAACGTGACTGCAAGATACCCATCGGACAAAGCACACAAAAACATCTCTTTCTCGCCATAATTCGGCACAAACCCGCCCACTAGCTCTGCATTAAATCCTACATTTTTCAAAAACTTCTTCCATTTATCGATGTTTTCGACAATATACACCTGGCACTTTCTGTCCC
>CAYULJ010000065.1:0-9371 GCA_964445715.1 uncultured Planctomycetia bacterium | reverse complement strand
GGACGGAGGGTGTTATCAGATCAATTATGGTATAGAGACAGCATCTCCGTGCCTTCTTAAGATAATGGGTAAGCCAGTGGATGTTGATGTATCCGAGAAGGCCATTAGGTTGACGAACAATTATGATATAAGGTCGACAGCTTTGTTAATAGCTGGATGTGTTGGAGAGAATTGCGAGACCATAAATGATACGATAGATTTTTTGAATAAGGCTCAGCCATCTCGAATTGGTGTGGGGCCTGGTCTTATGATCTTCCCGGGCACGAGGCTTTATGATCTTGCAAAGCAAAGAGGTGTAATAGATGATAGTTTCTGGTTAACGGATTATATGTGGAAGATATTTACAGTAGAGCATTCTAGATTATGGCTCAATATTTTTGCTAATGCAATAAGCAAGAGGCGGAGGTTGTCGAGATTTACGATAGTAAATTTGATAAAAAATCATAGATTTGTTTCAAGGGAGATCACGCGCAGGGCAAAAAAACTTTTTACAAAACTTGGTATCAGAAGAAAAAAACTTAAATACAACATAGCCTATTAGTTTGATTTGACAATGGAAGATAAAAGTTTTCACACGATGTTCGAGATAGATGATTCGCACTGGTGGTTCTATGGAGAGAGGGTTTGGCTTAGCCAGTATTATCGGAAATTTAAGAAACAGGGAAAAAAATGGCTGGATGTAGGATGTGGTGTTGGGGATATATTAAAGCGACTGAAGGATGATTTTATTGTCTTTGGGATGGAGATAAATGATCTGGGATTGCACTATTCTAAGAAACGGGGCATCCCGAATCTTGTCAAGGCTGATGCAGTAAAACTTCCTTTTAAAGACGACAGTTTTGACTTTGTGTCAGTCCTTGGAGTTATGTATCACAGCGAAGTCAAGGACGATAGCTTATGTCTGAAAGAGAGCGTCAGGGTCTGTAAAAAAAATGGACTTTTGTTTTTTCTGGAACCAGTAGTTTTTTTAAAGGGTCATTACGATAAACAGGCATATACAGAGAGAAGATATACCTTAAAGACCTTTAAAGAATTAGTTTTAAGCGCGGGCCTGAAGATAGAAAAGGCGTCATATTTTTGTTTCTTTGCATTTTTCCCCATGTTCTTGGTCCGGAAACTGGAGAAGTTTATAAAGACCAAGGAGAGTAACCTGAGTAAGCCAAATGCCCTGGTGAATTTTTTATTGATTTTATTGGTCAAACTTGAGAGCGTGTGGATAAAATATTTACCGTTACCCATTGGCAGTAGTCTTGTTTGTGTTGCAAGAAAAGTTTGAGAACACATAGGGAGGGAAATCATGAAGATTTTTCATAAGGCCAAGGGCGAGTTTTTAGTCCCGGAGTCAGCGTCGAATTTTAAGGTCCTTGACGTCGGTTGCGGCGGCGCAAAGCATGCCGGCGCAATAGGCATAGATATGCAGAAGCAAGATGGGATAGACGTAGTCCATGATTTAAATAAATATCCATGGCCGTTTGAAAAAGACACCTTTGATTTTATATATTGTATTAGCGTGATCGAACATCTGGATAATGTGGTAAAGACAATGGAAGAATTACACCGGATAGGCAAAAATGGCTCAGTGATTATCATCGACACGAGCCATTTTGCCCATCCGAATTCTTATCGTGACCCTACCCATAAGTGGCATTTTAGCCTGGGCACCTTTGACTATTTTACAGGGGAGGTAGCCTATCCGAGGTATTCTAAACTTAAATTCAAGATGCTTAAAAAAGAGCTGCGTTTCAGGAAGAAATATTGCCTTGGCAGGCTCTACGCGTTTTTCTCCACTCGCCGCTACGAAAAGTATTTTTGTCACAAGTCCCCGCCCTATAGCATCTATTTCGAAATAGAGATAATCAAGGACTAGCGCGTCGCTTAAGTTTACACTTTAACAATGTTAAAGTGTAAACTTAAGCAAAGATGTGGATTTCCGCTTTCGCGGGAATGACTTGCACTGCTGAATAATATCTGTTCACCATCCAGGCTGTTTATGGTATAATATTTCTTCATAATATGGAGAAAAGAATACTGATAATAAATCCATTTGGCGTAGGAGATGTCCTGTTTTCGATACCCATGGTGTCTGCTCTTAAGAGGATATACTCTGGGTGCTATATAGCTTATATATGTAATATAAGAACAAAGGATATTGTAGAAACAAATCCTGATATTGATGAGATTTTTGTGTTTGAAAGGGATGAATATAGGAAGCTTTGGAAGACATCGAAAGCAGAATGCATAAAAAAACTTGCATCTTTCTGGAAAAGGATAAAGAACAGAAAGATCGATATAGCGCTTGATCTATCTTTAGGGAAAGAATACGCGTTCTTCTGCTGGTTGGTCGGCATAAGAGAACGAAGAGGGTTTAATTATAAAGGCCGAGGCAGATTCCTTACGTACAAGATTGATTTCAATGGTTTTAATGATAAGCCGGTCGCGGAATATTATCTGGATCTAATTCCCTCTCCCCAAAGGGGAGAGGGTCAGGGTGAGGGCCATAGAACGACATTGATCCCTACTGATTCTGACAAGGCATATATAGATGATTTTTTAAGAAAATCTGGCATAAAAGAACAGGATGTTATTATAGGCATTGCCCCTGGCGGAGGTATTAGTTTTGGAGATAAAGATCAGGACAGGAGACGATGGGGCGCTGAGAAATTCAGCCAGCTTGCTGACAGGCTTGTCGATAAGCATAGCGCTCGCATAGTATTGATCTGGGGCCCGGGTGAAAAAGATTTGGTCGATAAAATAGCTGTCCTTATGAAACAAGAAGCGTTGATCGCGCCAGAGACGACCATAAGACAGATGGCAGCGCTGTGCAATAGATGCAAAGTTGTGATATGTAGTGAGGGCGGACCGCTTCATATAGCGTCGAGTCAGAGCGCGAAGACAGTCTCTGTATTTGGACCTATTGACGAAAAGGTATACGGGCCTTATCCTCCAGGAGAAAATAATTTGGTCATTACTTCAAATGTAGATTGCAGGCCTTGTTACAGGCGTTTCAAGTTACCACAGTGTAGCGACCGGATATGCCTGAAGAATATTTCAGTAGATGATGTATTTGGCGCGATCTCGGAGAGAATAAAAATATGAAAGTAGATATATTCAGTCTGAAAAGACAATACGAAAATATTAAGGATGAACTCAGAAAGCCCATAGAGGATGTTTTGCATTCAGGCCGGTTTATTTTTGGTGATGATGTAAGATTTTTTGAGCAAGAGTTTGCAAAATATTGCAATGTAAAGCACGGGATCGGCGTGAATTCAGGGACAGATGCCTTGTTCCTGGCATGTCTTGCATGCGGGATAGGGAAAGGCGATGAAGTCATAACAACGCCTTATACTTACATTGCTACTGCATTTGCCATATCCATGGCTGGCGCAAAGCCGGTCTTTATAGACATCGAGGAGAAGACTTGCAACATCGATGTATCGAAGATAGAGAAAAAAATCACCAAAAAGACAAAGGCGATCATGCCTGTCCATCTGTATGGCCATCCAGTAGACATGAGCCCTTTAATGGACATTGCAAAAAAATATAAACTAAAGGTCATAGAAGATTGCGCGCAGGCCCATGGCGCGCTTTACAAGGACAAAAAAGTAGGTAGCTTCGGAGACGCAAGTTGTTTTTCTTTTTATCCAACTAAAAACCTGGGTTGTTTCGGAGACGGGGGAATAGTGTTGACTGATTCAGAAGAAATCAAAGAAAAAATCAAGCTCCTCAGGGATGGTGGCAAGAAAGATAGATATGAGCACGTCTTAAAAGGTTATAATTCGAGACTCGATACTTTACAGGCGGCTATTTTAAGAGTAAAACTCAGGCATTTGGATTCATGGAATGAAAGCAGGAGAAAGATCGCTGATCTCTACATGAGACTTTTTAAAGAAAAAGGCCTGGATATAGCCCTACCTCATGAAGAAGCCTATGCCAAGCATGTTTATCATCTTCTTACAATAAGAACAAAAAATAGAGATAAAGTAATGAAGGGATTGACAGAGGAAGGCGTTGGGACATTAATACATTATCCCATACCAGTGCATTTACAAAAGGCCTACAGAGAACTTGGTCGTAAAAAAGGAGATTTCCCGATTGCGGAAAAATGTTGCGATGAGATCCTAAGCCTACCAATGTACCCTGAGCTTAATGAGAAGGAAATCCAACACGTAACTTTACACTTTAACGTTGTTGAAATGTAAAGTTAGGAAGAGGTAAGAGCATGATACCAGTATTCAGGCCTTCGTATGGAAAGGAAGAATTCGACGCGGTCAGAAAGGTTATGAAGTCAGGATGGGTTGGGCTTGGACCTAAGACTTGCGAGTTCGAGGAAAAATTTGCCAAATATATAGGCGTCAAATACGCAGTGGCTTTGAATTCATGCACTGCCGCGCTTCATCTTGCGTTAAAGGTCATAGATGTGAAGGGTGGGGATGTCTTGACAACCCCAATGACTTTTATCTCGACAAATCACGCTATTTTATACAATAACGCAAAGCCTGTTTTTTGCGATATTGAGCCAGACACACTCAATATTGACGTGAAAGAGATTGAGAAAAAAATTACAAAAAAGACCAGAGCTATAATCACAGTCCATTATGGCGGACATGCGTGTGACATGGATCCGATCAGGAAGCTGGCTAAGGCCAGAGGCGTGAAGATAATCGAAGACGCAGCGCATGCCTGCGGCGCTGAATACAAAGGCAGAAAGATAGGTACGCTAGGAGACATCGCTTGTTTTTCCTTTCATGCTGTCAAAAATCTTGCTACAGGTGAAGGGGGCATGGTAACGACTAATGACAGGGATATATATGAAAGATTAAAAAAATTGAGATGGCTTGGTATTTCAAAAGGCACCTGGGACAGAGAGGTCTTACAGAAATATTCCTGGTATTACGGAGTGGAAGAGCTTGGTTTTAAATATCATTTGAATGACATCCCTGCTGGGATAGGCATAGCACAACTGAAAAAGCTGGACAAGATGAATGACAAAAGGCGCAGACTCAGCTTGCGTTACAATAAGTTGCTCAAGGGCTCGGATTCCGTAGAGTTGCCCGTGGTCAAAAGATACACCAGTAGCGCTCGCCATAATTATGTGATAAAGACTGACAAGAGAGACTCATTAAATACTTATCTTCAGAAAAAAAATATATCAACAGGCGTTCATTATATACCAAGCTATCATTATAAGATGTATAAGAAGTTCAATGCAGATTGCCCTGTGACAGAGAGGATATGGAAGAAACTTTTGACCTTGCCTCTTTATCCTGACCTGAGCTTGAAAGACCAGGATAAGGTTGTGCGTCATATAAAGGAGTTTTTACAGTAAGGGAGTTGATTTATGATACAGATTTTTTCAAACTCGCTTGGCAAAGAAGAGCTAGGGGCTATTAAAAGGGTCTTTGAGTCAAAGTGGATTGGCTTTGCGAAGGAAAGCAAGCAGTTCGAGAAGGAGTTTGGCGACAAGATAGGTGAGAACAAGGTCTTGGCTGTAAATTGCTGTACTGCTGGACTTTTTATGTCAATGAAAATCCTGGGCATAGGACCGGGAGATGAAGTGATTGTCCCCACGATAAATTTTATAGGCGTGCCCAATGCCATAATAAACGCAGGCGCCAAGCCTGTATTTGCCGATGTAGACGAAAAATATTTAAACATACTTCCTTCGGAGATAAAAAGACTTCGAAATAAAAAGACAAAGGCTGTCTTTCTCCTGCATTATGGCGGCCACCCTTGCAATATGGATGAGGTAAAAAAAGAAGCAAAAGGTCTTTATGTATTGGAAGACAGCGCGAACTCCATTGTGTCAAAATACAAAGGGAAAAATTGCGGCACGCTAGGTGACATCGGCTGTTTTAGCTTTGATGCGATGAAAATGCTCTCGATAGGCGATGGCGGCGCGATTGTGGTGACGAATGAGAAATTATTTTCAAAGGCCATGGAGACACGCTATCTCGGTATTAAAAACAGACAGTCTGGGATAGATTCATTAAAGGAAAAAAATCAGAGATGGTGGGAGATCGAGCTTGCCTCTGCTGAAAATAGATACCTCACCAATGATATATTATGCGCGATAGCCAGGGTGCAGCTCAAGAAATTAGATTCTTTTATAGCAAAGAGAAAGGAAGTCTGGCATAAATATCAGGAGGCGCTTAAGGATTTGAACCAAGTCGGGACGCCGCCAGAACCATTGTCAGAGACAGAGAGTTCATATTATTTATACTGGATCAAAGTCAAGGATGGTTTGCGCGATAAACTGGCGACATATCTTGTGGAGAATGGCATTTATTGTACTTTTCGCTACTATCCGCTTCATCTGATAAAACAGTATGGCCCAAGTCAGAAACTTCCCAATGCTGAGAAGCTGAACGAAGAAGTTTTAAATCTTCCACTTCATCAGAATCTGTCTGACGAAGACGTAAACAAGATCACTGCCACGCTAAAAAAATTCTTAAGTTTACACTTCAACAATGTTAAAGTGTAAACTTAAGGCGCGGAGATTTTATAGATGTTGATAGATTTAATCAGAGTACCTGACCCGACATGCATAGACGATCTTTCAGACGAGCCGTTAGGACTCATGTATCTTGCTTCTTGCCTGAGAGATGCAGGGTATGATGCCAGGATTACAAATCTTGCTGGTCATTCTACTGAAAGCTGGAAATCCAAGATAAAAGAAGCGGATTTATACGGTATTCAACTTTATACGCCTACCTCAAAGCTAGGCATAGATATAGCAGAATACATAAAAGAAAAATTTCCAGGTAAGCCTCTTATCTGCGGAGGTGCTCACCCCAGCGCGTTACCTGAGTCGCATGAACTAAAGATCTTTGATAATATAGTAGTAGGCGAAGGCGAAGTTTCTATCGTAAAGATCGCAGACGCTTACAGGAACAAGAAAAAAATACCCAGAATAATAAGAAACGATTTTATGAAGGACCTGGATTCCATACCGCTGCCTGCTTGGGACCTTGTGGACATTATAGGTTTTCACAGGAAGGTGGATGACCATAGGTGTTTTGGTATTATGGGGTCGCGGGGGTGCAGTTTTGATTGCGCATTCTGTGACCAGGCAATAATGGGAAATAAAGTCAGGTTTCGCTCGATAGATAATATTGTCTGCGAGATAAAGGAAGCAATAAGTAGGTACGGAGTCAGGCATTTTGAATTCTTTGACGATATGTTTACTGTGAGAAAGTCGCGCTTGGTAGAATTTAAAGAAAAGACAAAAGGTTTTAACATAGGTTACAGGTGCAATGGCAGGACTGATATATTGACAAAGGATACATATGTTTTATTGAAAGAATCAGGGTGCAAGGTAGTATGTTTTGGCATAGAATCAGGGTCGCAAAAGATCTTGGACAAGATGAGCAAAAAAAATACTGTTGAAAATAACTATAAAGCAATAAAGATAGCTCAGGACGCAGGCCTTGTTGTCATAGGCTATTTCATGATAGGTTTTCCAGGCGAGACATCAGAGACCATAGAAGAGAGCATAGAGTTTGTAGAGCGTTCTGAGATAGACCAGGCGCAGTTTTACACATTCGTGCCTCTGCCAGGTTGCGATGTCTATAAAAATCCTGATAAATACGGGGTCAAAATAATATCTAATAATTTTTCGGATTATTATCTTGTTACCGGAACAGAGGGGCTGGGCGGCAAGACAGTAGAGACAGAGACATTGAGCGCGGACGAGCTCGAGAACCAGATGAAGAGGATACGAAAGTTTTTAAAGGAACGCGGCTTCAAAGGCAAGACCCAGGACTACTATAAAGAGAAACTAAACTACAAAGAACGCTAAGTATAGATTATTTACTTGAACCAGGTATAACTTCTTTGATTAACATCGTGCTGTGTACCTGGTTCAATAAGAGTTGAATGTAAAGCGAAGCTGAGGCATTATGAGTTGTGATATTGTAATTGCAGTTTGGAATTTAAAAGAATATACAAAGAACTGCATTGAAAGCATTATAAAAAACACCGAGTATCCTTATCGCCTTATAATAACGGATAATGGGAGTGAGGCTGAGACTAAGGAATATCTTGAGAGCCTGAAGGATGATCCCCGTCTAAAGACACATGACTATACGCTGATACGAAACGAAGAAAATCTCGGAGCCACAAAGGCATTGAATCAGGGTCTTGAATTGTCAAAAGGCAAGTACGCGATGATACTTAATAATGACACCATTATGACCAAAGGTTGGCTTGCAGAGATGGTTAATATAGCTGAGTTGTCAGATGATATTGGCATAGTAAATCCCAACAGTAATAATCTCGGTAACCGAGTGCCATGGTGGACGTCTCTTGACAGATATGCCGAGAAGCTTATGGAAAGATGTAAAGGCCAGCATATGGAAATGGCGACTGCAGTAGGGTTTTGTTATATGATAAAGCGTGATGTCATTGATAAAATAGGGATACTAAGAGAAGAGTATGGGTTGGGGAATTTTGAAGAGACAGAGTATTCTATACGCGCTGTCCACGCAGGCTATAAATCTGTCTTTTCGCTGGGTAGCTATGTATGGCATAAGGAGCACGCTTCTTTTGACTTGGTAGATGGTTTCGAAGAGATGTTTACCAAGAATCAGAAGATGTTTTATGAGATGTTTGGGAAACCCAAGAGAATACTTTATGTGTTAGGTAGTAGGGACAAAGGATATTTCGACCGTTATAGAGGCTACGTTCACTATCTGGCTAATAAATGCAATTGGGTCTGGGTAGCGACAAGACGGAAAATTGATAAGACCCATGCCAATATCATAAGACGCAGGTATCCGTCACCTTTTTTTAGAATAAGATCTGTTCTTTTGCCGATTGTCAAAAAGAAAAAGTTCGACAAAATTCTTACAGATGATAGGGTGGTTTTTACTTTGTTATCGAGTTTAAAAAAATTTCACAGGGCTAAACTGATCGAATTGAGGGATTATATAAGATTTGACGATTCTGAATTTTTAAGGCTCAATCTCGGATGCTTAGGGAGAGTGTGTTATGGTTATGTGAATATAGATGAGAAAAGGACGAACAAAAGGGTGTTTCAGAATGCCTTTTCGGATCTGTCTTTAGAGGACAGGACAGTCAAAAGCATCCTTTTGGATTATAAGGCTATATCAGAAAAAGATGAGCAGGAGTTAGATGCTATATTTTCTGAATTTGAAAGAGTAGCTGTTCCGGGTTGCGTACTTAGTATAGATAATTTTGATAATAGGATAGTAAAAAAACTGACCGCGCATAATTTTATTGACTCGGCACACGATTACAAGAGAGTTTTTTCAACAAGGTCTTTTATATATAATGCACCTTATGTAAAAGATAATATTAAAAAATTCCTGCAAGATTTAGAGCAAAAGGGTAGTGTAAAGCTAAAAGTCTTG
>CAYULJ010000064.1:9129-9511 GCA_964445715.1 uncultured Planctomycetia bacterium | reverse complement strand
CTTTTGATGAGACACTATGAAGGTTTTATGAAAAAAGGAAGAATACGCGGAAGGAGATGATGAGACTCGTATTACTAGGTCCGCCAGGCGCAGGTAAAGGTACGCAGGCAGTGATGCTCGCAGAGCGCTTAAATTTTTTACATCTTTCCACAGGCGATATATTGAGAGAGAATGTAAAAAACGGGACAGGTATCGGCAAGAAGGCAAAGTCTTTTATGGAAAAAGGCGAGCTAGTTCCAGACGACATAGTAATAGAGATGATGCTTGATAAGATCAAGTCGACAAAAAAGGCGCAGGGCGACAAGGACTTTATACTCGATGGTTTTCCGCGGACTATATATCAGGCAAAGAGGCTGGATGATGAACTTTTAAAGCTTAAGTT
>CAYULJ010000064.1:0-9103 GCA_964445715.1 uncultured Planctomycetia bacterium | reverse complement strand
GAGACGAGCAAAGACACTGTAATATTCAGGTTGACAGGGAGAAGGCTGTGCAAGGAATGTGGGGCGAATTACCATATTATAAATATGCCTCCAAAGAAAGAAGGCATCTGCGACAAATGCGGTTCAGGGCTTTATCAGAGAAAGGATGACAGGGAAGAGGCAATACAGACAAGGCTGGAAGTTTACAATAATATAACAAGAGAACTCATAGATTATTATAATAAAAAGAAATTATTGAAGGAGTTGTCAGGGGATCTGGACGCCGAAGAGGTTTACAAGCTGATCTCCGGGATTTTGAATGATAGAAATAAGATCCGAACATGAAATAGCTTGTATTGAAAAAGCAGGTGCGGTTGTTAAGACTGCGCTGCGAGAGATAGAAAGAATAGCAAGACCTGGCGTAACGACAAAAGAACTCGACAAAAAAGCAGAGGACGTAATAAGAGGCCTTGACGGAAGGCCAGCCTTCAAAGGCTATAGAGGGTTTCCTGGAAGCATATGCGCCTCGATAAATAAAGAGGTGGTTCACGGCATACCAGGCAAGACAAAGTTAAAAGACGGCGATATTTTAAGCATAGATGTTGGTGTTGAGAAAGACGGTTTTTTTGCCGACGCTGCAGTCACTGTCGGAATTGGAAATTCAGTTTCAAGAGATGCCAAAAGATTGATGGATGCGACAAAAAAGTCATTGGAACTTGGCATTGAAAAGGCAATAGAAGGTAATAGGCTCTTTGATATCTCTTTTGCGATCCAACAATATGCTGAGAAATGCGGTTATTCAGTGGTGCGGGATTTTGTAGGCCACGGTATAGGAAAAAAGATACACGAGGATCCTGAGATACCTAATTTCGGAAAGCCGGACACAGGTCCGAGATTAAAAAGGGGCATGGTTCTCGCCATAGAGCCGATGGTCAATAAAGGCGGGTACGAAGTAGAGATATTGCCTGACGGTTGGACAGCTATTACAAGAGACAGTGAACTGTCAGCGCATTTTGAACACACTGTCTGCGTGACAAAGGAAGGACCAAAAATACTAACTTAAGTTAGCGATTAAGGTGGGGATATGGCTAAAGAAGAGGCAATTGAAGTAGAAGGTACGGTTATTGAAGCGTTGCCAAACGCAATGTTCAGGGTCGAGCTGGAAAACGGGCACAAGGTACTTGCCCATGTTTCTGGTAAGATGAGGATGTATTTTATAAAGATATTGCCCGGCGATAAAGTAAAAATGGAACTTTCCCCTTACGATTTGACAAGGGGAAGAATAACATATCGAGCGAAATAATTATGAAAGTAAAGCCGTCAGTAAAACCAATTTGTGATAGATGTAAGATCATTAAGCGCAAGCGAGTGATAAGAGTCATCTGTGTAGACCCTAAGCACAAGCAGCGCCAGGGCTAGCATAGAAAGTAAGTAATTCGTATATCGTATGTCGTATATAGCATATCGTTACGATATACTATATACGAACGACGATATACGGGATACGAATTTAGGGAGGAATAGAAGCATGGCGAGAATTTCTGGCATTGACTTACCAAAAGAGAAGCGCATTGAGATAAGCTTGACATATATCTTTGGAATAGGGCGCGCTGCGTCAAACAAGATACTTAGATCTGCGGGTGTGGATCCGAATGCACGGACTAAGAATCTCAAGGAAGAAGAGGTCTCGAGAATAGCTGCAGTTATCCAGAAAGAGCATAAGGTAGAAGGGGATCTCAGAAGAGATGTTTCTCAGAATATCAAGCGACTTATAGACGTGGGCTCTTACAGAGGTTTCAGGCACAGAAGGTCGTTGCCTGCAAGAGGGCAAAGGACAAAGTCAAACGCAAGGACCAGGAAAGGGCCGCGGAAGACAGTAGGCGTGACAAGAAAAAGTAAGGCACCTGCGCCAGCGGCATAATAAGTTAGGGAGAGGTGACAGATGGCAGAGAAGAAAAAGACAAAGAAGAAGACAGCGAGAAACGTGACGAGCGGGATAGCGCATGTTTTCGCTACGTTTAATAATACAATAATTACCATAACAGATAGGCAGGGAAATGCAGTTGTATGGACGAGCTGTGGCTCCAGCGGTTTTAAGGGATCCAAGAAGTCCACGCCTTTTGCTGCGCAGATCGCTGCCAGGAATGCGGCAAAAAAAGCGCTTGAACAGGGTATGAAAGACGTAGAGGTCTTTGTAAAGGGTCCTGGGTCAGGCAGGGAATCAGCGATACGGGCCATACAAGCAGCCGGGTTACGAGTGAGCGCTATAAAAGACGTGACTCCTATCCCGCATAACGGCTGCAGGCCACCGAAAAGGAGAAGGGTCTAAAAAATGGCACGATATACAGGGGCAGCATGCAGAAATTGCAGACGGAGAAACGTAAAACTCTTTTTAAAAGGCACAAGGTGTTACACTGATAAGTGCGCTTTTACGAGAAGAAGCTATTCTCCGGGCCAGCACGGAAAAGGCGGAAAAGGCAGAAGGACAAAACTTTCCAATTACGGGTTGCAGTTGAGAGAAAAGCAAAAGGCAAAAAGCATCTATGGAATTTTGGAAAAACAGTTTAGGAGATATTTTAGCATGGCCTCGCGCTCAAAAGGCGTGACTGGTGAAAAGCTACTAGAGCTCCTAGAAAGAAGACTTGATAATGTGGTGTTCAGGATATGTTTCGCGGTTTCCAGGACTCAGGCCAGGCAGATGGTGAGGCATGGCCATGTCTTAGTCAATAACAAGAAAGTAGACATACCCTCTTATACAATCAAAACAGGAGATGTTATTCAAGTAAGAGGCAAGGAAACGTTCATCAAGAACACAAAAGAGGCTATAGAGACTGTTAAAGATAGAGGTGTACCTGGCTGGCTAAAAGAGGATTTTGGAAATCTCAAGGCAGATGTGACTCGTTTACCTGAGAGAGGCGATATCGGCATGGACATCCAGGAGCAGCTAATAGTAGAGTTATATTCGAAGTAATCAAATCACGAAATCTACGCAAAACCTTAAGTTCACACTTCAACAATGTTAAAGTGTGAACTTAAGTGGTTATTATACGAGGAGGGATAATGGGTATCAGTTGGAAGACATTTGAGATGCCTAGGAAGTTAGAGAGTGACGATAAGTCATATACGCAGTTTTATGGGAAATTTAGCGCAGAGCCTTTTGAGCGCGGATTCGGCGCTACTATAGGAAATTCTTTAAGACGCATCCTTATTTCTTCTATCGAAGGTAGCGCTGTGACTTCTATAAAGATAGACGGCGTGCTGCATGAATTTTCCACTATATCAGGCGTGCAGGAAGACGTGCCTCAGATAGTATTGAACATCAAACAGTTGGTCCTTAAATCTCATTCAAGGTCACCTAAGATATTGCGCCTGAAGGCATCGAAAAAGGGTGAAATTACAGCGAAGAATATAGCGACTGATGACACCGTAGAGATAATAAATCCCGATCTACGCATAGCTACGCTTACGAAAAACACAAATCTCAATATGGAATTGGAAATAGGTAAGGGCCGTGGCTATGTGCCTGCAGAAAGAAATAAAAAAGAAGGCCAGGCAATCGGCGTGATCCCTGTGGATTCTTTATTTGCTCCCGTACAACGCGTTAATTTTTATGTAGAAGACACAAGGGTCGGCCAGATCACAGATTATGATAGGCTGGTAGTAGAGATCTGGACAAACGGAGGCGTAGATCCCAAAGAGGCGCTTTTATATGCCTCTCATATACTGCAGCGTCATTTAGAGGTGTTCTCAAAACTTGGCCAGGTCGAGGTGGAAGAAGAAGAGGCAGAAGAGACAACGGAAAACAAGGAGTTGTTGGACAAATTGACGCTACCTGTGTCAGAGCTCGAGCTTTCTGTCAGAAGCAATAATTGTTTGAGAGAGGCTCGCATAAAGAGCATCGGAGAGCTTGTAAAGAAGACAGAGCAAGATATGTTGCAATATAGAAATTTTGGCAAAAAATCACTCACGGAAATAAAAGAGATCTTAAAGAATATGGGGCTTTCTTTTGGCATGGAAGTCCCAAAAGGGTTAAAAAAGAAAAAAGGATAAAAAATGCGACATCGTAAACACAACATACGACTTGGAAGGCAGAGGAGTCATTACAAGGCGACCTTGCGTCATCTTGTTTCTGGCCTTATCACCAATAAAAGTATTACCACTACAAAGGTAAAGGCAAAACAGGCCTCTATGCTTGCTGATAAACTTGTTACGCTCGGAAAAGAAGATTCTGTTTTTAGCAGGAGAAAGGCTTATGGCATCTTATGCAGCAGAGACCTGGTCTCTATATTATTCAAGGATATAGCGCCGTTATTTAAGGATAGGAACGGTGGCTATACAAGGGTAATGTTGACCAGCAATAGGCGAGGTGATAACGCTCAGATGGCTATTTTGGAATTTGTTGAAAAGCCTAAAGTAGAAGTCGTCCCGAAGAAAGAAAAGAAGAAAAAAACAAAGGCCGAGCCTCAAGAGGTAAAGTCCAAGACAGAAAAGACAGAAAAAATAGAAAAAGTCGAAGATAAGAAAGAAGCGCCTAAACCCAAGCCCCACACTAGAAAGGTAGAGAAAAAGGTCGTTAAAGAAAAGAAAGAGGCGCCTAAGAAGGAAAAGAAGGTTGTGGCGGAGCCTCCAAAAGAACCAGAGAAACCCAAAGAACCCGAAAAGAAACCAGGATTCTTCAAGAGATTATTCGGACGGAAAGATAAATAACGGAAAGATAAATAATGGAGCTTTCCTCTCGTGTAAAGAACATATCACCCTCGTTGACGCTGGCTATCACGGCCAAGGCCAAGAAGATGAAGGCGCAAGGAATAGACGTGATAGGCTTTGGCTCTGGAGAACCGGATTTTGATACCCCTTCCTATATAAAAGACAGCGGAATAAAGGCGATCCAGCAAGGCTTCACAAAATACACTCCTGCCTCTGGCACTGATGAATTAAAAAAGGCAATCTGCGAAAAATTCAAAAGCGACAATAAATTAGAATACACGCCTTCACAAATAGTCATTTCGTGCGGCGCAAAACATTCTATCTATAATATCATTCAGGTGGTCTGCGACAAGGGGGACGAGGTAATAATATCGTCACCTTTTTGGTTGAGCTATCCTGAAATGGTAAAAATGGCTGAGGCCAAGCCCGTATTTATAGAGACAGATGAAAAAGACAGCTTTAAAATGTCGCCTGTCAAATTCAAAAAAGCTATTACGAAAAAGACCAAGGTGTTAATAATAAACAGCCCGTCAAACCCGACAGGATGTGTATATAATGCCGAAGAGTTAAGAGAGATCGGAAGTCTCGCCGCAAAGAATAATATCCTTGTCATTAGCGATGAGATCTATGAAAAGATCATATTCGACGGCAAGTCTCATGTTTCAATAGCCGGGTTAGATAGGGAATTCTTCAAGAATACCATTGTGGTCAACGGTGTTTCCAAGGCATTTGCGATGACAGGCTGGCGCATTGGTTATATCGCATCTCCTGATGATAAAATAGCATCAGCAATAAAAAATCTCCAGAGTCACTCCACATCAAATCCTACCTCTATAAGTCAGGCAGCAGCCTTGGAAGCCATCAAGGGCAAAGGTCGCGGCATAGATGAGATGGTGAAGGAATTCGAAAGACGCAGAGACTATATTGCCGAGAGAGTGAATAACATAGAAGGACTGTCTTGCATAAAACCAGAAGGAGCCTTCTATGTCTTTTGCAGGATAGATAGGGCAGGTTTGGCTAGCATGGAATTATCCGAAAGGCTTTTGGATGAGGCCAAGGTTGCTGTGGTCCCGGGCAAGGCATTTGGTTCAGATAGGCACATTAGGCTCAGCTTTGCAACAAGCATGGAAAGCATCAAAGAAGGCGCAGACAGGATAGCCAGCTGGTTCAAAGACGCTTAAGTTTACACTTTAACAATGTTAAAGTGTAAACTTAAGATTTATCTTTCTTTCGAGTAACTATGTCAGGAAAAACAATAGCTGAGAAAATATTTAGTGCGCATTGCGGGAAAGACGTAAAGGCCGGGGATGTGGCAGTCTGCGATATAGACTTTTGCTTTGGCCAGGACGGGACCAGCTCTCTCATTATAGACTCATTTAAAAAAATAGGCGCAAAAAAGGTATTTAATAAAAATAAATTTTGCATGGTTATTGACCACAGTGCCCCCAGCCCCAATATCGGGGTCTCGCAGATCCATAAGAAGATGCGGGACTTTGCGCAGGATAGAGGTGTAAAGATGTTTGATATTGGTGAAGGCGTATGTCATCAAGTCATTCCAGAATCCGGACTCATCAAGCCAGGGGATCTGGTCATAGGAGCGGACTCTCATACGTGCACGTATGGTTCTTTAGGCGCCTTTTCAACTGGCATGGGCTCGACTGATCTGGCAGTGGCTTTGGCTTCTGGTAAAAATTGGTTTAAGGTTCCTGAAACTGTAAAGATTATATTGAAAGGAAGGCCCAATAGGGGCGTTTTTTCAAAAGATGTTATACTTTACATCATAGGAGACCTGGGAGCAGATTATTGTACTTATAAAGCAGTTGAATTTACTGGTGATTATATAAAGCGCCTGAGCATGGATGCGAGATTTACAATTACCAATATGGCTATTGAAATGGGCGCCAAAGCTGGCATAATAGAACCTGACGAAAAAACATTTAAATACTTGCATTCCGCCCCCCGCAGAATAAAAAGCGACAGAGATGCTAATTATTCAGAGACAATCGAATATGATGTAAGCAAAATTACGCCGCAGGTTGCAAGGCCTCACACTGTTGACAATGTCTCGCCTATTAGTAAATTAAAGAGCGTAAAGATAGATGAGGCGTTTGTTGGTACGTGTACAAATGGCCGACTAGAAGATTTAAAAATAGCAGCCTCTGTTTTGAAAAAAAGACAAGTGCACAAATACGTCAAGATGATAATTGCTCCGGCTTCGAAATCGATATTAGAAAAAGCAATAAAGGTCGGTATTATTACAGAGTTTATTAAAGCTGGGGCTTGCGTGGTTGCCCCTGGCTGTGGTCCCTGCGTTGGTACTCATAATGGCGTGCCGTCGAAGGGCGAGAATGCGATCTCGAGCGCAAACAGGAATTTTAAAGGCAGGATGGGCAATCCAGATGCATTTATATATCTCGGATCTCCTGCTACAGTGGCTGCTTCTGCCATAGAAGGCAAGATTGCAGACCCGAGGAAATATTTATAAAGAGGGACCTAATAATGGAAATCAGAAGTCTTTTGAGAGTAGCCAGCGAAAAGAAGGCGTCCGACCTCCATATAACTGTTAATTCAGTGCCTATCGTTAGAGTGGACGGTAGTCTTGTTCCACTCTCAGACTTAGCAAAAATTACAAGAGAAGACGCAAAGCGTTTGATATATAGCATATTGAATGATAAGCAAAAGGCAATTTTTGAAAGAGACCTGGAGCTGGATCTTTCCTTTGAGATACCTGGCTTAAATAGATTTCGCGTAAATGTGCATATGCAGAGGGGCAATGTCGAGGCAGCGTTCAGGATGGTCTCTTTGCGCGCAAGGACTTTTGACGAGCTTGGGTTGCCTCCAGTTGTCATAGATCTGTGCAGAAAACCGAGCGGCCTTGTCCTTTTAACAGGACCGACAGGTGTTGGGAAGACTACAACTATGGCATCTATGATAGATTTTATCAACAATGAACGGCAGTCAATAATTATCGCAGTAGAGGACCCTATAGAGTATGTACATGCAAATAAACGGAGCGTTGTAAAACAGAGAGAAGTTTATTCTGACACCAAGTCTTTCTCTAATGCCTTGACTCATGCATTAAGGCAAGACCCGAATGTGATAGTAGTTGGTGAAATGAGAAACCTGGAAACGGTTTCTACTACATTGACAGCGGCTGAGACAGGGCATTTGGTGTTGGCAACCTTGCATACCCCTGATGCGACCCAGACAATAGACAGGATCATAGATGTATTTCCGCCATATCAGCAGCAGCAGATCAAGATTCAGTTGGCAGGGGCGTTACAAGGCGTTATCAGCCAGCAGCTTTTACCCAGAGTGGATAGGCCCGGCAGGGTGCTGGCGACAGAAGTAATGATCGCTACCTCAGCTGTGAGAAATCTTATCCGCGAGCAGGAGACAGAGCAACTTTTGACACATATTCAGACAGGGTTTCAGTACGGTATGCATACAATGGATAAGTCATTAAAGACGCTTTTTCAAAAAGGCATGATAAGCGCTGATATTTATAAGACGTATGTAAAGCATCCTGAGGATGCCAAGCATCTCTAAGTTTACACTTTAACATTGTTGAAGTGTAAACTTAAGGCGATAGGTGAAGAATGAAAGGTATAGCATATAAGTTTGGCAATGACATAAATACGGACCTTATCATTTCCGGTAGGTACAAATTTTCCATCACAGATCCCAATGAATTGGCAAGGCATGTGTTTGAAGACGCGAACCCTAATTTTTACAGAGAGATCCGTGGCAGGTCGTTTTTTGTCGTCGCTGGCAAAAACTTTGGGTGCGGTTCATCTCGCGAACAAGCGCCGCTTGCGATCAAATATGCTGGCTGTCATGCAGTATTAGCAAAGAGCTTTGCTAGGATATTTTACAGGAATGCCTTTAATTTAGGACTGCCTCTCATCGAGTGTAACACTAGTTTGATAAAAGAAGGCGAGGAATTGGAAGTAGATTTGAAAAAAGGCGTTGTTTCTGGCAAAAAAGGAGTATTATTCAACATCAAGCCTTTTAATAAATTTCAAAGTGGATTGATAGAAGAAGGCGGCATAGTAAATCTTTACAAGAAACATGGAGGGCTTAACATTGTCACATAAGGTCACGTTGATTCCTGGAGATGGCATAGGCAAGGAAGTGAGCCTTGCAGCAAAGAGATGCATAGACGCCACTGGCGTAAAAATCGAGTGGGAAGAGCAGATAGCAGGCGAAGAGGCCATTGCTAAATTTGGCACACCTCTTCCTGACCAGGTCTTGGACTCTGTAAGAAACAACAAGGTCGCTATAAAAGGCCCTATCATTACACCTGTTGGCAAGGGTTTTCGTTCGGTCAATGTCCGATTGAGGATGGCCTTGGATCTTTACGCTTGCTTAAGGCCTTGCAAATTATATAAAGGGGTAAGAACAAAATATTCCAATG
>CAYULJ010000063.1:0-9617 GCA_964445715.1 uncultured Planctomycetia bacterium | reverse complement strand
GTCCGTCAGCTCCGACCCCTGTCCTTCTTTGACATAGAATTCGCGCTAGTTTATTTAACGATGTACGATATACAATATACGATATACGAAAATCTATAATTATAAAATCATTGCCCGCTCCCACCATTTTAGTAAAATTTATCTTTTTCATAACCTTTGATACTCTTTATCTCGATTTTGCGCTCCTTAAGTTTACACTTCAACAATGTTAAAGTGTAAACTTAAGCTTCGGTTCGGATTAGATCTGCGTACGTCTCGCGTCTGCGTACCAGTCTAGCCTGGTTTCCAGCAACCAATACCTCTGCTACTCTTGGCCGAGAATTATAATTACTAGACATGCTATATCCGTACGCGCCTGCGCTCATGACAGCTAAAAGATCCCCTTCGCACAAATCAATAAATTTTCTGCTTTTTGCCAGAAAATCACCGCTCTCGCATATAGGGCCTACTATATCATACCTTTGCACTTTCCCTGTCTTGCTGTATGGCATCGAACCCACAGGCAACACGTCATGATACGCGTCGTATAAACTCGGCCTGACCAGGTCATTCATGCCTGCATCAACTATTGCAAAGTTTTCCCTCAAGGTCTCCTTTATATACACGACTTTCGTCACGAGAATACCGGCATTTCCTATTATAAACCTACCAGGCTCGAGGATAATTTTCGCCTTGACTTCCTTGAGCAAAGGAAGAGTCGCAGCTGCATATTCAAGGGCTGTCTGAGGTCTTTCGCCGGAATAAATAATCCCGAGCCCACCACCGATATTCAACCACTTGATCTTCACGCCCCTGCGTTCTAAGAGTTTAATCAGATTCACTATTTTGTTTATGGCTTTGACAAACGGCCGCGAATCCACTATCTGCGAACCAATGTGCAGATGAATGCCAGATATATCCAGGTTCCTAAATTGGTTGCGATTCAAAAATATAGACTTGGCTGTATCCATGTCTACTCCAAATTTATTTTCTTCGCGACCTGTTGTGATGTATTTATGGGTTTTTGGTTTTACGTCTGGATTTATGCGAATGCAGACAGCTTGTCGTTTTTTCAGCCTGCGGGCAACCCTGTCTATAGCCCTAAGCTCTGGCAAAGACTCGACATTAAATAGAAGGGTGTTGTTTTTTATTGCAAATACTATCTCGTCCTCTGTCTTTCCAACGCTCGCATAGACTATTTTGCGAGAAGAGACGCCTGTCTTTAACGCTTTATAAAGCTCTCCCCCAGATACGATGTCCAAACCTGCGCCCTCTTTCACAAGAGTCCTGCAAACAGACAAATTAGAATTCGCTTTCATTGAATAGCATATAAGAGGCTTGACGCTCCTAAACGCGCTTCTAATCTTTTTGTAATGATCCAATATGGTCTTGCGGCTGTAGACAAAAAGAGGCGTGCCGTATCTTTTGGCAAGCTTCCTTATTGCCTTTGCCTCGCAATAAAGTTCATTGTGTCGATATTTAAAATCGTGCATTTCTTCGTCTCCAACTTGCGCTACTTAAGTTTACACTTTAACATTGTTAAAGTGTAAACTTAAGGTGTGATTTGACTTGTTTGGGGCTAGTACCTCCATAAGATTTTTTAAGACTTACTGATTTCTTTGCGTCTAAAAGATCGTAGACATCCTTATTAAAACAAGAACTGAAAAATCTCAACTGCCTCAACGGGACCTCAGACAGGTTCAGTTGCTTATCAGCGCAGTACAACATGATCTTGCCTACAATATCATGAGCGTCCTTCAACGCAACGCCTTTTTTAACCAGGTATTCCATTATATCTGTTGCATAAAGCGCTTCGTCCTGCAATAATTGCCCTGCTCTTTTCTTATCCACCTTTAAGTCTTTAAAAAATAACGCTAAAATTTTCAGAGAAGTAATAGCATTATCTACAGCCCTAAACAATGGCTCCTTATCCTGTTGCATATCTCTGTTGTAAGAAAGCGGCAACCCTTTCATAACCGTTAAAATCTCTACGAGTGAGCCGTAAAGCTCTCCGCTCTTCCCTCTCACGAGCTCCAATACATCTGGATTTTTCTTCTGAGGCATCATGCTTGAGCCTGTGCAAATCTCGTCTCCTATTTCCAAAAGGCCGAATGCTTGAGAATTAAATATTATAAAATCCTCTGCGAGTCTTGAAAGGTGCATCGCTAGAACAGAAAGCGCGAAAATAAGTTCTATTGCAAAATCTCTGTCACTGACTGTATCCATGCTGTTTTGCGAGACCTTGGAAAACCCCAACTTCTTTGCTACGAGCTTCCTGTCTATTGGCAGGCTCGTGCCGCTAATAGCACAAGCACCTAACGGCATCACATCCACTCTCTTCTTGCAGTCGCTAAGCCTGGCTAAATCCCTGCCCAGCATCTCGCAATAAGCAAGTAGCTGATGACTAAGAAGCACTGGCTGCGCATTTTGTAAATGTGTAAAACCAGGCACAATTACATTTGCGTTTTTCTTGGCAAAACTTAAAATAGACTTTTTGAGCTCTAGTATTTCGGTCGTGACAGAATTAATCTCTTCCTTGCAATACATCCTTATATCCAGTGCGACTTGATCATTTCTGCTTCTTGCAGTATGAAGCTTGCAGCCGACTTTTCCTATTTTTTTATACAATGCCTCCTGTATTGCAGTATGCACGTCTTCTGTCTTGGGGTTAAATTTAAAACCGCCTTTTTTGATCTGCGACAAAATCGACTGAAGCGCTGATGCAATCTTTTTTGCCTCGTTCTTGGGGATAATATTGCATTTCCCCAGCATCTCTGCATGCGCAATGCTACCCAGACAGTCGAAGCCTGCAAGTCTCTTATCGAAATGAATCGACTTTGTAAACTTTTCAACAAGAGGATTTGTTTTTTTCTTGAATCTTCCGCCCCATAATTTGTTCTTCATATTAAACCTCTTATTTTTTATACGGCATGCCCCACACATTGATAAAACCCTTGGCTATGGTCCTATCAAATTTATCGCCGGCCTCGTAAGTTGCCATTTCCTTTTTATACAGAGAATGCGGTGATTTTCTGCCCACGACACGCGCCACACCTTTCAATAATTTCAGTCTTACCGAGCCACTCACATGTTTCTGAGTCTCGTCGATAAATCCGTCAAGCGCCTTTTTTAAAGGCGTAAACCATAATCCATAATATATAAGCTCTGCATATTTCAAAGAAATGCTTTCTTTGTAATGCAAAAGTTCTCTGTCTAAGACTAGGCTTACGAGATCCTTATGCGCTTTATGTAAAATCCATGCGCCAGGCGCCTCGTATATTTCTCTGGATTTTATTCCTATGAGCCTGTTTTCAACTAGATCAGACCTGCCGATACCCTGTTTTCCGCCTATACTGTTTAATCTTGTCACTAACTCTACTGGACCATATTTTTTACCATTGATCTTTACGAGTATACCTTTTTTGAATTCTATATCTACGTAAGTCGGCCTATTCGGCGCCTTTTTTGGATCTACAGTCATCTTGTACGCGTCCTCCGGAGGCTCATTCCATGGATCTTCCAGGACTCCGCATTCGATACTAATGCCCCAGATGTTTTTATCCAAACTATACGGGCTCTTCTTTGTAATATCAATGTCTATATTTTTCTCTGTCGCGTATTCTATTTCTTCGTCCCTTGAGGTCATGCTCCATTCTCTAAGCGGCGCTATTATTTTTAACTCAGGAGCTAACGCCATAACCGCTACCTCAAATCTCACCTGATCATTGCCCTTGCCAGTGCAGCCATGCGCAACATAAGTCGCCTTTTCCTTTTTCGCAACCTCCACGAGCCCCTTTGCAATAATTGGTCTTGAAAGCGCTGTTGCCAAAAGATATTTAGATTCGTAGACTGCTCCTGCCTTCAAAGATCTAAAGACAAAATTTTCCGCAAACTCCTTCTTTAAATCCTGAATCACGACCTTTGAAGCGCCTGCTGAAAAAGCCCTTTTCTTGAGCCTGGTAAAATTCCCACCTTGGCCCACGTCTGCCATATAGGCAATGACGTCATAGCCCTTGTCAGCCAGCCACCTCACTGCAACAGAAGTATCTAGCCCGCCTGAATACGCCAACACAACTTTTCTCTTCATCTCCCACCTTCTCCCTTAAGTTCACATTTCAACAATGTTAAAGTGTGAACTTAAGCTTTTCTATTTTAGTAACTTTAACAAAACTGCCTTTTGCACGTGCAATCTGTTCTCTGCCTGATCGACCACAATAGACTGCTCACCGTCCAAGACCTCGTCAGTAATTTCTTCTCCTCTATGCGCGGGCAGGCAATGCATTACAACAGCGTCCTTTTTAGCCAACTTTAATATTTTAGAATTCACCTGATAAGCCTTGAATATTCTGACTCTCTTTTCCTGTTCCTTTTCCTGGCCCATGCTTGTCCAGACATCAGTGTAAATAATATCCGCGCCTTCGCTAGCTTCTTCAGCTGAGCTACATAACTCCACAATATCCCCGACCTCTTTTACTATGCTCTTATCCGGTTCATAGCCTTTTGGGCACGCGATTTTTACTTTAATCCCGACTTTGCTCGAACCATACAAAAGCGAGTTAAGGACATTGTTGCCATCTCCTATAAATGCGAGCGTTATGTTTTTGAGCCCCTTTTTCTCTTTTATTGTAAACAAATCACTGAGCGCCTGGCACGGATGAAGCAAGTCTGTTAGTCCGTTTATTACTGGCACAGAGGTGTACTGCGCTAGCTCGAGGAGTCTTTTGTGTGAAAACATCCTTGCAACGATTCCATCAAGATATCTCGAGAGGACCCTTGCCGCATCCTTAGTCGCTTCTCTCTTGCCCAATTTGATCTCATCCGAGCCTAGATAAATTGCGTAGCCTCCGAGCTCGACGATCCCAACCTCGAAAGAAACCCTTGTCCTGTTAGAAGGTTTCTCAAATATCATACCCAATGTCTTATTGAGGAGCGCCTTCTCGTTGCTCTTTCTCTTCTGCTTAAGCTTCGCGGCCAGCTCAAAAATTTCCTTTATTTCAGCGCCGCTCAAATCTCTTATCGTTATAAAATCTTTTTCCATAGCCCCACCTCTGCTTAAGTTTACACTTCAACATTGTTGAAGTGTAAACTTAAGCTACATTGCCTTGTCTAGGATCTCGATTGCTCTGTCAATCTGTTTTTTGTTTACTATCATGCCAGGCATAAGCCTCAACACATTGCCCTGCGTGCAATTGATAAAAAGTCTTTCTTTAAAACAAGTCTCCACTATATTTTTGCCATCGATGCTGAGTTCCATGCCGATCATGAGACCCATGCCTCTTATTTCTTTTATTACAGGTTTTTTCTTTTTTAGTTCTGTCAACTTCTGGACCAAATATTCACCCATCTCTCTTGTGTTTTGCAAAAGCCTTTCTTTTTTTATTGCCTCAAACACTGCCAGGCTCGCGCTGCAAGCAATAGGGCTCCCGCCAAAAGTCGAAGCGTGCATGCCTGGTTTCAGCACATCTTCGAATTTCTTGGCTGCGACCATCGCACCTATGGGTATGCCGCCGCCGAGCGACTTTGCAAGAGTCATAACATCAGGTGCTACGCCATAATGTCCAAAACAAAACATCTTTCCGGTCCTGCCCATGCCGGTCTGCACCTCGTCGAAGATCAAGACCAGATCCTTTTTGTCACAGATCTTTCTTATTGCTTCTATGTAATCTTTCTTTGCAACGTTTATGCCACCCTCTCCCTGTATAGGCTCTATCATTATAGCAGATGTTTTCTCGGTTATCGCAGTTTCCAGTTCCTTTATATCATTAAAAGGTACTGACTTAAAACCAGCTGGCAAAGGGTCAAAGCCTTTCTGATACTTTGGCTGGCCTGTAGCTGTTATAGTCGCAAGTGTCCTTCCATGAAAAGAATTCTGCATCGTGATTATCTCGTATTTTCCTTTTGAAGCTCCGTATGCCCTGACAAGCTTTATCGCGCTTTCATTTGCCTCAGCTCCGCTGTTACAGAAAAAGACCTTACCCTCGAAAGAATGCTCTATTATTGCCTGCGCCAGCTTACCCTGTAACATATTGTAATAATTATTCGGCACATGAATGATCTTCTTGAGGTAATTTCTGATCGCATTCACAACCCTCGGGTGACAATGCCCTAAGCCGCTGACAGCCCAACCAGGAAAAAAATCCAGATACTCGCTGCCTTCGAGATCCCAGACCTTAAGACCCTTGCCCTTCACGATGACAACAGGCGTCCTCGTGTAGGTCTTTATTACAAATTTCTCATACTGCGCGATGATCTCTTTTGTATTCATTATGTGACTATCTCCGTCCCGATACCTTTATCAGTGAAAATTTCCAGAAGCAAACTGTGCGGTATCCTGCCGTCTATTATGTGCGTCTTTGAAACGCCGCCGTGCAATGCCTTTGTGCACGCCTTGACCTTTGGTATCATTCCGCCATGGATAATTTCATCATCTATAAGCGACTCTGTTTCTTTCATGTTCAATGTTGGGATCAAGGTGGACTCATCGCCTTTTTCCTTCATTATGCCCTTGACGTCTGTCAACAACACAAGCTTTGCTGCCTTAAGTGACACAGCGATCTCAGAGCTCACATCGTCCGCGTTGACATTATAGGATTTATTTTCCGCGCCAGATCCGATCGGCGATATCACAGGAACCGACCTTGGCCTTACTGTCTTTCTTATGATGTCTCTGTTGATACTCTCTACTTCTCCAACAAAACCTAGGCCCTTCTCTTTGTGCGGTTTTGTCTTTATCACGTCTTTTTTGAGCGTGTTCAGACTCACAGCCTTCCCGCCTAACTCTTTTATATCAGCTGCAATCCTGTGGTTGACGTCGCTTAAAACCTTATCTATTACATCCATGTCTTCTTTTGTAGTGACCCTCAGCCCGTTTTTAAATTCTACTTTTTTGCCGAGCTTTTTTAACTCCTCATTTATAAAAGGTCCTCCGCCGTGAATAAGGACAGGCCTTATGCCTACGTAGCTCATGAAGACAATGTCTTCCAGGACACCTTTTTTTATATCAGGGTCTATTAGCGCGCTCCCGCCGTATTTAATGACAAAAATCTTACTGCTATAAGATTTAATATACGGCAGCGCCTCTAAAAGAACACCTGCCTTCCTTATCGCCTCTTGCATTTAACCCTCTTGTCGCTCTTCTGCTTAAGTTTACACTTTAACATTGTTGAAGTGTAAACTTAAGATTCGTATTCGGCGTTGATCTTGACGTAGTCCTCGGTTAGATCGCAGGTCCAGACCTTTGCCGATACTACGCCTGATTTTAAATTTATTATTATCTCTATATGTTTTCTCTTAAACAGACTCAATAGCTTTTTTCTGTTCGCATTTGTGCCTGCACCATTCTTCATTACTAAAATATTCCCGAAATAAATATCTACCTTGCTACTCTTTAACTCTGCGCCGCTAGAGCCTATGCTAGCTGCTACCCTGCCCCAGTTTGGATCACCTCCTGCTATCATAGTCTTTACAAGACTTGAATCTGCAACATGTCTTGCGATTTTCTCTGCGCTTTTCATGTCGCTAGCGCCTTTTACTTTTACCTCTACGAATTTTGTAGCGCCCTCGCCGTCCAGGACAATCTTTTTTGCGAGCTCCTCTGATACGAATTTGAGCGCATTTAAAAATTTGGAATAAGCCTGCGTATTTTTCTTTATGGGCCTATTTCCTGTCAAACCATTGGCAAACACAATAGCGCTGTCATTCGTGCTCATGTCCCCATCGACTGTTATCCTGTTGAATGAACCAGAGATGCTTTCTTTAAACGCTTGTCTAAGTGCGCTTTTTTCTATCACAGCATCTGTTGTAAAAAACGCGAGCATCGTAGCCATATCAGGACAGATCATGCCTGAGCCTTTTACAGTCCCGCCGATCTTCACTGACTTGCCGCTGATATTTATAGCCACTGCAATTTCTTTATGCGCTGTGTCAGTTGTCATTATGGCCTTTGAGAATTTAGTAGCGCCTTTCTTGTCCAATGTCTTTGCGAGGGAGCTCAGCTTGGCCTTGATCTTATTTACAGGCAAAGGCCTTCCTATTATCCCTGTGGACGCAATAAGGACCATGTCTTTTTTTAGGCCAAGGTTTCTAGCGATCGAGTCTGCTATAAAGGCTGCGTCTTTTAATTCTTTTTTGCCAACGCAACAATTCGCATTGCCGCTATTTACAACTACTGCCTGACTAGCGCCTCTCTTTGCCCTCTCGTCACTTAAGACCACAGAGCCAGACTTGAATTTATTGGTAGTAAAAGTGGTTGCACACACAGCGGGTGTTTCAGAAAATAGCAATGCCAAGTCATTGCCTCCACTCCTTTTGGCACCGCAACTCGCTGCACTTGCAAAAAATCCTTTTGGGGCAGTTACTCCACCTTTTATAATTTTCATAATATCACAGGCCTTCTGCCTCTTTAAATCCATACATTATATTCATGTTTTGCGCTGCTTGGCCACTCGCGCCTTTTACAAGATTGTCAATGGCTGTCATTACAATGGCCAGCGACTTCTCTGGAAAGATCTTCATCGATATATCGCAGAAATTCGTTCTGCATACATTCCTTGTATCAGCCAAGACGCCTTCATCGAGCACCCTTACAAAATGCTCGCCTGCGTAAAAATCCTTGTACAGTTTCAATGCCTTTTTAGCGTCGATTTTTTTATTCAACCTTAAATAAATAGTGCTTAAAATTCCTCTCTCCATAGGCACGAGATGTGGCACGAAATTCACCTTTACATCGGCGCCACTGGCAACACTGAGCTCTTGATCTATCTCAGGCATGTGCCTGTGCGCGTTAACTTTGTATGGCCTGAAGCTATTTTCAAAGTCAGAAAGCTTTGGCTCATTGCCAGGAACCCTGCCACCTCCTGAAAACCCTGATTTTGAATCGCAGACTATGTAGTCAGTCGCAGCCAATTTTTCCTTTAATAAAGGCGCACTGCCCAATATTATGCTCGTCGGATAACACCCCGGGTTCGCAATTAAGCCCGCTTTCTTTACCTTGTCTCTGTAAAATTCCGGGAGACCATAGACAGCCTTTTTTATATTCTGCGGACAGTCGTGCTTTACTTCGTACCATTTCTCGTATACAGCCACGTCCCTGAGCCTGAAATCAGCGCTGAGGTCTATGACCTTTTTGCCTGCATTTAAAAACACAGGAACGAATTGCATCGAAACCTTATGTGGTAAAGCCAAAAAAACCAGGTCACATTGTTTCGCAACTTCATCTGCGCTCATGTCTCCACATTCGAGATCAAGTTTGCCCTTTAGCCATGGATATAGATTATATATAGCAGTATTATCTATTTTGGCAGCAAGAACGCTTATATTGACTCCAGAGTGATTCAATAAAATCCTTATAAGCTCTTCGCCAGCGTAACCACTCGCTCCCATTATCCCAACTTTTAACATGCTTCCTCCTCTTAAGTTCACACTTTAACATTGTTGAAATGTGAACTTAAGCGTCATTATAAAATAAAAAAGCCTATCCTGTCAATCTATTTCTCGACGGAAAATGACAAGATAGGCGTCTATAAAATTCCAAATTTTAAACTTTAAGCCTTAAACCAACCTTACCTCTTTGTCCACTGGAATCTCTTTCGGGCGCCTTTCTGGCCATACTTCTTTCTTTCCTTTACCCGAGGATCCCT
>CAYULJ010000062.1:0-9685 GCA_964445715.1 uncultured Planctomycetia bacterium | reverse complement strand
GCGCCGTGCGTCAGGGCCTGTCCTACCGGGGCTATGCACAAAACAGATGACAACATAACCATGCATGATCCAGAGAAATGCATAGGTTGCAAGACTTGTATTGCCATGTGCCCTTATGGAGTGATTTCCCGTAATTCAAAAAGGACTCACGGGTTCTGGAGAAAAGACAAGGCCTTGATAAAAGGTTGTACGGAATCCCCTAAGGAAGTCGTTAGAAAAGCTAAGGGAACAGTTATCCCTTACTATAATCCTGATAGAGAAAAAAATACCAGGGGGTCAGGCTTAAGGACCAAGGGCATTGTAGAGAAATGCACCTTTTGTGACCACAGGGTAAAAATAGGAAAATTGCCATACTGTGTCTTGAGGTGTCCGGCAAAAGCGAGGATATTCGGAGACCTTAACGACCCAAAGAGCAAGATAAATGAAATTCTTGGAAAATACAGCCCGAAGAGGCTCAAGGAGCATCTCGGGACAGAACCCAAGGTTTTTTATGTGAGAGAATATAATCCCGGTAATTATAGAAAGAGTTACGGGAGCATAGGTATATAGGTAAAAGGAGGAGGATGTCATATGGGCACGGATAAGATAAAAATGACCCGCAGAGATTTTGTAAAAAACGCTGTGATTGCAGGCGCAGCTGTTGCAGTTGGCTCTAATCTTAAGCCGACATTGAGGGCTTTTGCGACAGAAGAAAAACCCTCGTTTATTGAATCCGGAAAATGGAAACCAACTACATGCCAGGGGTGTACTTCCTGGTGCTCTGTGCAGTCATACGTAGTAGATGGAAGGGCTATAAAAGTGAGAGGTAATCCCAATTCCAAGGTAAACGGAGAGGCTAGTTGCCCTCGCTCGCACATGTCTATCCAGCAAGTCTATGACCCGGATAGGATCAAAGTTCCGATGAAGAGGACTAATCCTAAAAAAGGTAAAAACGAGGATCCGAGGTTTGTCCCTATATCATGGGATGAGGCGCTTAATACGATTGCTGATAAGATGATGGAGCTCAGGAACGCCAACGAGACATATAAATATATGCTTATGAGGGGCAGATATTCATATATGCGAGATATACTATATGACAGGATGACCAAGATCATAGGCTCGCCTAATAATATTTCCCACAGCGCGATATGCGCTGAGGCGGAAAAATTCGGACCTTATTACACAGAAGGATTGTGGGACTACAGGCAGTATGACGTTAAAAACGCCAGGTACGTGATCCTGTGGGGGGCAGATCCTATTTCAGCCAACAGACAAGTCTCTTATTATTTAAGTCAATGGGGCGACATGCTTGACCGCTCCCAGGTAGCGGTGATTGACCCGAGGCTATCTGCGACAGCTACAAAGGCGGACGAGTGGCTTCCTATTAAGCCTGGTGAGGATGGTGCGTTGGCGTCTAGCATGGCTCATGTGATTCTGACAGAGGGGCTTTGGTATAAAGATTTTGTCGGAGATTTTGACAAGGGCTCGCCTGTCAAAAATTTTAAGCCTGGGGAAAAGATTTCAGAAGAATATGTAGCAGTAGGGCCAGAAGGCATGGCAGTTAAACACCTTACCTTTAAAGAGAAATACACACATGGACTCCTCAAGTGGTGGAATATCGAGCTATATGATAAGACACCAGAGTGGGCAGAGAAAAGGACCGGCATACCAGCTGACCAGATAAGAAGAGTAGCTATAGGATACGCAAATGCAGCTCCGCATGCTATATGTTGGGTCGGCGGCGGTCCAGCAATGCAGGTTAGAGGCGGATACACTGCTATGGCTGCGCATGCCTTGAACGGCCTTGTCGGCTCAGTGGATAATGTAGGCGGCACACTTAAAGCCAATAAGGAATATACGAAAAAATTTCCAAAACCAGATGACTTTATGGACGAGATCGCGAAGAAAGGGAAAAAGCATAAGAAGATAGATCATAGGGGAAGAAAGGAATTCCCGAGCCTTAAGAAGGGAAAGCCAGGAAAGGCAGTGGTTACCAACAGGGCAGCAGACGGGATATTGAATAAAGACCCCAATGAAATAAAGGTCGCAGTAGGCTACATGAATAACTTTACATTTTCATGTCCGGGTTCCGAAAGATGGGAAAAGGCCTTGAGCAAGATTCCTTTTGTCGTACACATTACTACGCATGCAGCAGAATTTACGTGGTTTTCTGATATAGTACTGCCTTCTACTCATCACATGTTTGAGAAGTGGGGATGGGTAAAGTCGCACGGTAATGGATATCGGCATGTTACTTTGTTGCAACCAGTGAATGATAGGGTGTGGGATGTGAAGATAGACGAGAGCGAGATACCATGGCTTATAGCTGAAAGACTTGCGCAGAGAGGGTTTGATAATCTGCTTCGCCACTATAAGGAATACAAAGATCCAGAGACTGGTAAGGCTCCGGCCAATGAAAAAGAGTTTGCCCTTTACGCGCTTAAATACGCTACACAGAACCTATGGGACCCTTCGAAACATAAAGGCGGAGATAAACTAAGCGGCTGGAAGGAGCTTGTAGAAAAGGGCGTTTGGAATTCAGACCCTTACCCTTATAGAAAAAGATGGGGGAAAATGAAGACCAAAAGCAAGAAATTTGAGTTTTATAGCGAGACCCTCAAAGAGGCCCTGGTAAAACACGCAGAAAAACACAAAACTACTGTAGACGACATCCTCGCTTCGTGTAATTACGAGGCCAGGGAAGAAAAGGCATTTGTGCCGCACTATGAATCGCCGCTTGCTTGGGGCAGCAAAAAAGAATATCCTTTTGTTCTGGTTGATTACAAGTCAAGGCTTAACAGGGAAGGCAGATCCGCCAATTGTTCGTGGTATCAGGAGTTTAAGGATATCGATCCTGGGGATAAGGCATGGGATGATGTGGCCAAAATAAATCCTGTGGATGCCAGGGCAATAGGGATAAAGGATGGAGCCAGGATCAGGCTGACATCCAAGACAGGGGAGATCGAGTGTAGTGCAAAGTTATGGGAAGGCGTGAGGCCTGGAACCATTGCAAAGTGCTATGGACAGGGACACTGGGCTTATGGTAAGCTGGCAGCTAAGAGGTTTGGTAAAGCGCCCAGAGGAGGAAACAATAATCAAATAATCCCTGCTGATTATGATCGCCTGAGTGGTTCTACAGCGTTTTATGGGTTAGCAAGGGTTAAGGTTACAAGAGCATAGAGGCAGGAGCCAGTTGAATATGGAAAAAACTTTATTACATGAGAATGCTCGTGCTGAAGCGTACAAGTTTCTGTCGGAATGTTATCACGTGCCTGATGAGAAACTGCTAAGGGCGCTCGAGTCTTTAGGGAAATCAACCAAAGGTAGTTTTGTTTCGGAGTTGTCCAAGAACGTTCCAGCTGTGGACGGTCTTGAGCTGTTGAAAATTGAATACGCAAGACTTTTTCTCGGGCCCTTTAAAGTCCTCGTGCCACCCTATGGTTCTGTGTATCTTGAAGACGAGAGAAGAGTCATGGGTGAGTCGACAATAGATGCGAGAAAATGGTACGAGGGAGAAAAGCTTGATATATTGCTTAAAGAGGTCCCTGATCATATAGCCATAGAATTGGAGTTCATGTATTTTCTTGTTTTCAAGCAAATGGAAGCAATCAGAAACTCTGATTCAGGGACTGCTGGCAATTATCTGGAAAAGCAGAGGTCTTTTTTAAAGGCCCATCTGATAAAGTGGGTGCCTGAATTCGCAGATAGAGTAATAGACAATGCCTCTTTAGCCTTTTATCGTGAGGTTGCAAAATTGACCAAGGAATTTATACTGTTAGAAGGAGGTGGATCGAATGAGCAATAAGTCAAAGATCTTAATTATCGACGATGATCCAGATATTGTAGAAGCGATGAAGGTGGTTTTGGAGAGTGCGAAGTATAAGGTTGTCATTGCCAAGAGCGGAGGAGAAGGCCTTAAAAAAGTTAAACCGGAAAAGCCTGATCTTATTATATTGGATGTCATGATGGAAACCGGAGACAAGGGTTTTGATGTTGCGCGGGCCCTTAAAGGCAGTCAAGATTCCAAAGATATTCCTATACTCATGCTGACAGCTGTCAAGGAAAAGACAGGCCTGGATTTTAAAAAAGAGGCAGGGGATGAGGTATGGCTTCCAGTTGATGCCTATCTTGACAAGCCGCTCAAGCCAGAAGAATTAATTTCAAAGGTTGAACTACTCCTAGGAAAGAGATAAAATATACTATGTTATGAGGAGCTTGAATCCCAACGAGGGTCTTTTTGAAAGGGTTTATTGGCTTATTAAGTTGCGATGGATAGCTGTAGCAGGAGTTTTTCTTATAATATTTTTTGCAAGATCTATATTTGACATACCTGTTCCAGTCATACCTTTATATATCATAGCTTTTATACTCGCAATATATAATCTCTTATTTCTTGTATATATAAACCTAGTAAAGACAAATTTCTCTGCGGTAGCCAATAGAGTAGCTAATATTCAGATCTCGCTTGATCTTTTTATTCTTGCAAGCCTCGTGCATTTTTCTGGCGGAATAGAAAATCCTTTTATATTTTATTTTATTTTTCATATGATTATTGCAAGTATATTTCTTTCTAGGCGCGCCTCTTTCCTGCAGGCCACATTTGCGGTTACATTATTTTGTATAATGGTAGTCTCGGAATATCTTGGTATTCTCCCTCATTATTGTTTAATCGGGTTTGTTTCCTCTGATCTTCATAACAATGCTGTCCACATCAGCGGGGCATCTTTTGTTTTTATTTCTACCCTGTATATAGCAGTATACATGGCTACATCTATCTCTAAGAAATTAAAAGAGCGCGAGGGGAGCTTAAGGGAGGCAAATGCGCAATTGATAGAAAAGGACCGCATAAAAAGCAAATATGTTTTAAGAGTCAGTCATGACATCAAAGAACATCTGGCAGCGATCCAGAGCTGTATTGAACCGGTTACAGGAGGTATTACTGGCCCGCTTAATGAAAGACAGATGAACCTCTTAGAAAGGGCTGATGAGCGCGCTGGGAAACTCATGTTTTTTGTAAAGGCGCTTTTAGAGGTCACGCGCATAAAATTAAGCAGAGAAATAAAGATGGCGCGATTTATTTTTGAGGACATGCTAAAGGAAGTGATAAATAGCGTTGCATCTAAGGCGAGGAATAAGAGCATATCTATTAACTCAAGCGTAGAAGCCACAGTTCGCGAGATAAGAGGAGCAAAAGAATATATCCAGGAGGTGATCGCGAATCTCCTGGCAAATTCTGTAAAATATACGCCACGCAATGGAAAGGTTAGCATAAAAGTTAATGATAAAGGCAATTCCATACTTATAGAGATCAGAGACACAGGCATAGGGATACCTAGCGGAGAACTCCCAAAGGTATTCGATGAATTTTACAGAGCAACTAATGCAAAAAAGATAGAGAAAGACGGCACAGGCCTTGGGCTCTCAATAGCAAAGCAGGTGGTGAAGAGGCACAATGGAAAGATCTGGGTAGAATCAGAAGAAGGCAAAGGCACCACGTTCTTTATAATGTTACCCAAGTAATCTAATACTTGCTTAAGTTTACACTTTAACAATGTTAAAGTGTAAACTTAAGCGAATAGCGTAATCTATAATAACAAAAGGGGGCGGATATGTTTAAGTTTGGGATGGGAGAACTTGTTGTAATTCTGCTGATCGTGCTTCTTTTATTTGGCGCGTCAAAGTTACCAGAGATAGCGCGCTCGTTAGCCAAGTCTATAAAGGAGTTTAAGAAGGCAGGAAAAGAGATAAAAGATGATATAGAAGACGTTACAAAAGACAAAGCATAATATGGATGAGCGGCTTACGCTAGTTCAACATTTGGATGAGGCCAGGACAAGGCTTCTAAAATCAGTCGTGTTTGTGATCATAATATCGTGCGTTCTTTATAGTATAATAGGCGCGCTCATGCCTATCCTTGTCAGGCCTGTTAAGCGGCTTATATTCATAGCGCCGCAAGAGGCCTTTGTAGTAAATATTAAAATAGCTTTTTTAGGAGGCATCTTTTTTTCTTCCCCGTACCTTCTCTATCAGGTCTGGGAATTTGTTTCAGTGGCATTGGAGAAAAAGGAAAGAAAATATGTCCTCATATTCGGCCTGCTGTCTTTCGTCCTTTTTATATTAGGGTCCAGCTTTGGCTATTTTATAATCTTACCCATTGCCATGAAGTTTCTCCTGGGGTTTGCAACAGATCTCATAAGCCCCATGATAACCGTAAATAAATATGTTTCTTTTGTCGGCACTATAGTGTTTGCATTTAGTCTTGTGTTTCAGCTTCCCCTGATAATGCTTTTTCTAACAAAGATCGGCATGGTTACGCCTGTGTTTTTGGCAAAGAAGAGAAGACATGCAATAGTCGGCATGTTTGTAGTGGCAGCGATTCTTACGCCTCCGGATGTAATTACGCAATGTCTGATGGCAGGGCCGTTATTAGTTCTGTATGAAATCGGAATCATGTTTTCCAAATGGGCATATAGACCAGCATGATAAAAGTCAAAGATGCAGTAAAGATAATTTTGAATTCTATAAAGCCGCTAGGGGCTGAGACTGTTAGGCTTCTGGATGGTCTGGATAGGGTAATAGCGAGCGATATCCATGCAAGCTGTGATATGCCGCCTTTTGATAATTCTGCGATGGACGGGTATGCAGTCAGGGCAAAGGATACTAAAGGTGTGTCTGGAACCTCCTCTAAAATTTTAAAGGTAATAGAGGATGTGGCTGCAGGCTATACTGCAAAAAACAGGATTCGTAATAATGAAGCCATAAGAATAATGACAGGTGCACCAGTTCCAAATGGGGCTGATAGCGTGATCATGGTGGAGTTTACGAAAAAGAATCAGGATTTGGTCGAGATATTTAAAGAGGCTAGGCCTGGAGATAATATTCGCAGGCTAGGCGAGGATGTAAGAAAGAAACAAAAGGTTTTGTCCAAAGGCGCTATCCTTAGGCCGCAGGAAATAGGCATGTTTGCTTCGCTTGGCATAGCCAAGATAAAAGTGGCAAAAAGGCCGAGGGTTGGAATCTTGGCAACAGGTGATGAATTGGTAGGAGTCGAGGAGAGATTGACAAAAGGTAAGATCAGAAATAGTAATAGCTATATAGTCCATGGCCAGATAACAAAATGCGGGGCCATGCCAGTTGATTTAGGTATTGCGAAGGATACAAAGTTAAAGGTGAGAGCAAAAATAGAGGCTGGTTTGAGGAAAGGTCTGGATATGTTGCTTGTTATAGGAGGCATATCTGTTGGCGATTATGATTTAGTAAAGGATGTCTTATTGGACATGGGAATGAAGATGAAGTTTTGGAAGGTGTGCCAGAGACCAGGAAAACCACTGGCATTTGGGCTTATAAGAGGTATCCCTGTCTTTGGCCTGCCAGGTAATCCTGTATCTTCCACAATAAGTTTTGAAGAATTTGTAAGACCGTCGTTACTGAAGATGCAGGGCGCAAAGAATCTTTTCAGGCCCGGCGTACGGGCGATCCTGACACAGGATTTTCAGAAGAAAAAAGATCTCAGATATTTTATCCGCACAAGACTTAAAAATATAGACGGTAAATTTTATGCTACTATTACCGGGCCACAGGGGTCAGGTATTATAAACTCACTCGTCCTGGCTGATGGCATAATAGTAGCGCCTGAAGGACAGACCTTTCTTAAAAAGGGCCAAAAGGTATATGTCCAGCTTTTAAGGCATGGATTTGACGGAGGCGCGATTTGAACTCAATTACCGGAATAATACTTTCTGGCGGTAAAAGCACGCGCATGAAGACTGACAAGGCATTTTTAAAACTCGGCTCAAGCACCATGATAGAAGAACTTATAGCAAGGTTGGAAAAAAAATTTTCAAAACTCATGGTCATTGCCAATGATAAAAAAAGATACGTAGATATCGGTATCGAAGTCATAAAGGATATCATACCTGATAAAGGCCCATTGGGCGGTATATACACTGGTCTCGTTAAATCAGACAGCGTTTATAATTTCATATTTAGCTGCGATGCTCCTTTTGTAAATCCTGATCTAATAGATCATATGATCAGTAAAATCAAGGACTCTGATGTAATAGTACCCAAGTGGCAGGATAGATTCGAACCACTCCACGCGATTTATTCAAAGAACTGTATTGAGGTAATCGAGAGACAGCTAGGAAAGAATGAATTGAAGGTGACGAATTTCTTCCAATATGTTAAAGTCAGGGTGATAAACGAAAAAGAGATTTCTCGATTTATCTCCAGCCAGCCTTTCTTCGCTAATATAAATACACCCCAGGATTTTTATACATTATTAGTTCCCTCCCTCTTGTGGGAGGGGTTAGGGGAGGGGAAGACTTAACGCTGACAGCCAGAAGGTTAAGGAATAATTTAACTGAGGCAGAAAAATATCTATGGTATATCCTTCGCGTTAGGAACCTTGGGAATAAATTTCGAAGGCAAGCAGTAATAGGCCGCTATATCGTTGATTTTGTATGTTTTGAAAAGAAACTGATCATTGAAGTTGATGGAGGACAACATGCAGAGAGCGAGAAGGACAAGGTTCGGGATCAATGGCTTAAGGGACAGGGATTTGAAATATTAAGATTCTGGAATCACGATGTTTTAGGGAATCGGGATAGTATTCGGCAAAAGATAGTTGATTGTTTGAATTCCCCCTCCCTGGCCCTCCCCACAAGGGGGAGGGAAATAGTTTCATCTCCCCCCACAAAAGAGAGGGAAACAATAAAGTAGGAGTTATTATGGGAAATTCTTTGAGTGTTATTTTATCATCCTATGAGGGGAAAGAAGATGAATTGATACCTATTTTACAGCAGGTACAGGAGAAGCTTGGTTATCTCCCTGAAGAGGCTATGCTTGAGATAGCCAACTTTACTGGTGTATCGGAAAGCAAGATATATGGCGTGGCATCATTTTATTCGCAGTTCCGTTTTACACAGGTAGGCAGGAACAAGGTCACGGTATGTCGTGGGACTGCATGCTATGTTCGTGGTGCGCCACGGATCATGGAAAAACTGGAAAGACGGTTAGGTGTCAGGGAGGGAGAGACTACAAAAGACTTGGAATACACCCTTGATACTGTGGCATGTATTGGTTGCTGCGCATTGTCTCCCTGTATGACGATCAATAAAGAGGTGCATATAAAGTTAACTCCATCGAAGATAGACAAGATATTCCCCAAATGAGGCAATAGCTTATGTTGTTTAAGGAACTACAAGAGCGCGCAAAAAAAGAGTGGGAAGGGATAAAACAAAGCGAACCCATGGTGATCTCAGTGGGCACTGCTACTTGCGGTAGGTCTGCGGGCGCGCTATCTGTGCTTCAAGCTTTCAAGGATGAGTTAAGCGCTCGCCGTATTCGTGCTTGCATCATTGAGGTAGGATGTATCGGGCTATGCTACAGAGAGCCAATCGTTACTATTACTAAATCCGGACATCCTGGCATATGTTATGGCAACATCACGCCTCAGAAGGTTACAGAACTCATCGAAGATTATATTATCAATGACAAAGTCTTGAGAGATCATGCTCTGGGCACTATCGGAGAAGGCAGCATTGATAGTGTCGCTAATCTTTTTCAGATCCCGGTGCTTAAGCCGCAAGTGAGGCGTATCCTGAATAATTTCGGGGTTATTGCCCCTACAAATATAAATCATTATATTGCTACTGGCGGCTATAGTGGCCTGGTAAAGGGCGTTAAGATGAAACCAGGACAA
>CAYULJ010000061.1:0-9717 GCA_964445715.1 uncultured Planctomycetia bacterium | reverse complement strand
TAGTAGGATAAGCAAAGAGGAACTCGCCGACGGAAAGTCTATTGTAGAAAGTGAGAGACCCTCTTATTAATACATATATAGATATCGGCACCATTGCAGAAAAACCTGCATTTTCTAAGGTACTGGCTACGGCATCTAATCCGACAGCAGGTTGACTCAAAAAAGCAAAAGAAGGCACAACGAGGGCAAGGATTTCCATAATAAAAGATATGACATGGCAGGATATGCCGATAAGTGACGATGTCAACCCAGCAATAATCACAGCCAGGCTAAGTGGAAATATTGTCCGAGAGATTTTACTTGGAGATGGCTGCAAGAAGGAATAGCGAAGCGAATTGCCAATCCTTCTGACATTTTCTTTCAATGAAAGCCTGGGGACTGTTTCCGCATCTGCAAGAAGAAAATTATCCTTGGATACTATCTTCACAAGCAGGCCTTCTGTGTTTTTATAGGGCTGCGTATTCTGAAATTCGAGTTTTATGCCTAGCTCACCAGCAACGTAGATAAAGCTGCCTCGAAGTTCTTCTGTCTCCATTGTGGCCTGGGTAATGTGGATTAGGCCACCTGCCTTTGTTACACGCAACATCTCCTTTAATGCAAGATCCTGTTTCTCCTTATCTCCCAGCCATACTAGTAAATCAGTAACACTGAGTTTATCTATGCTATCTGACTCCAGATCCATGCCTCTAGCATCGCCCTTGATCATATCTACATTCTCAGGAATATCCCCTTCAGAAACTACTCTTGATTTTATATCGTCTAATAAGAACATAATATCAACTGACGGATTATTAAGTATAATTCTCACATCTTCATCCGTAAGGTTATGGATATTCCTAAATAATTCTGATGCAAGAGACAAGTTTCTGGAGGATATGTCTAACCATATAGCCTTTTTAACTCCTTTTATCAATGCTGCCAGCGTATAGGTTCCAGGACCTCCGGCTAAGTCTAAATACGCATCTGTAGATTGCAATTCTAAAGGCCCTAATATGGCCGCGGAAGGATATAGTCTATTACGGCGGAGCTGGTCAGAAAATTCACTGTCAGTTAAAGCGACAGACATAACTGTCTTGAGTTTCTCGCCCAACATCCTGAATAAGTCAGTGCCTCCCAGGGCAGGCCTGAGTTCTTCTATGAGGGTTGCATTTTGTGCAGCTGCTCTTTTCACTATATAAGTCACATCCTTTTCATCAGTCCTTAATTCATCGTGGGCCTTATCGTCTTTTCCTGTGAGTTCATGCCAGCGGATCTCATGGCGCAAAGTTGCCTGCGTCATGATGCGCCTTGCTGCGGCATCTTTTATCTTGGATAAACCCTTACTTAATAGGACAAGCTTATTCCCTATACAGTCTCCGCCTAAAGCAGCGCCTGGCAGTTTATCAGCTGCGACTATGCGCAAGGGATCTGGTTCCCTTTCTTCATTTGTTGAAAGCTTTTTAATTTCCTCATCTGTGTATTCCTCTTCCAGCATCTTCTGTATTTCTTCTTTTGTAGAGCTGGTTTCCTCTATGTTCTTTGCAAGGCGGACTTCGTAGCCATGGACTTTAATATGATCATGTTCTCTATCGCAGTAGGCTATTATTTCATCAACGTTTTTTCGAGAAACCTTATTTTCATCTATAACTTCTCTTGGACCTTCGTGTGGTTTAAGGATATGACCTGCTGGCAGAGGTGAGGTATGGGCAGTGGCTTTGAAGGAGGCGTAATTATCGCCATCGGAGTCAATACCAGGCCATTTCATGGCACCAGACCTCGCAATAGACACTCCTTCTTCTTTGATTCTATCCTCAAATTCTACAACTGCAGTTATGATCTCATAGATCTGCCTACTATTAAGAAGTCCTTCCTGTCCCAAGTCTTTCAAAACATCTTGATGATCAGATACAGCCACTTCAATTTCTAAGGTGTGGGCATTTATTTCGACTGTTAGAGGCAGTGCTTCCGTAGGCCCTATAAGTTCTACTTCTACATCCTCGGAAAACCCAATGACTTCGCGGGCTTCCTCATCAATAATAACCGCTGGGTCATTAAAAATAAAAATCCTGCCTGATGGCCTATCATCAACTTTATACCTTCCTTTACTAGCTAAAAATGATAATGCTTTTAACAGTTGCTTTAGGATATTTTGCTCTTTAATCAGGGTTCTAAACTGATTCATATCTTCTTCAGCTATCTTCCCTATTAAGCCTCTCAAAACATAACTATCTTCATCGTAACTAACTCTGAACTCCCATGTAGATCCATTTAGTTCGACTGTCAAAGGTATCGCTTTTGCTTCATTTATATCTGTCGTTGAATCACTATTGTCAATGACCCTTATGATCTCTCCTGTTTCTTCATCTACGATAACTGACAACTCGGTAAAGAGATAAATATCAGTTAGACCTGAACTGTTAACGGCTTCATATGTCCCTCTGCGAATTAAAAGCAATAAAACTTCCGGCAGGTAAGTTACAGTTGTCTTCACATAAGACATTTCTTTCGCTTCTAATACTCCTTCTAAACCTAGAAAAATATTATAACCGTCATCATCGATGACTCTAAATTCTCCGGTATTTATATTGAGTTCGACTTTCAGAGGCATTGCTTCTGTTACATTGGGAATTATTGTTGGATTGCGTTCGCTAGCAATACTGATTTTCCCGGTTTTTTCCATAACAATAGCTGATAATTCAGTGAAAATATAAGTATCAGCTGAACCATCAGCAACTGTATATATTCCTTTGTGAATCAGACTCAATAAAATCTCTGGCAATTGGCTGATGAAATCTGGGCGGTCTATTGTATCTACTGCCCTCTTAGGCAAGCCATGGTGCTCACTAACCACCTTCTTCCCTGCGATACCTATCATCCTGCCAGCAAAAAATCTTGGCGCAATGGTTTCATAGACAACTTTGTCTTGGTCATCGAGCCTTGCCTGGAAATATCTAGTCTCACCTGTTCGAGGATCTTTATATCTAAATCTAAACGCTCTATTATCTTGACTTAGCTTTACCTGAAACTGCATATCTCGTGAAAATGCCTGCAGGGCCTTCCATTGCCCGAAGACTGCACCCACCTCTCTTCTCATCTTATTATTTCTTAGCGCCTCTCCGAAAAATACAGGCAAAAGAAATTCCCAGAATCTATATCTACCAGGCACCATCTCTAGATCTTTAGGGTCCTGGCCTGTAATTTCAGCTATTTGTAATCTTATGTCGCTATTGTACTCATTCACTATTTCATCAGAGACAAATGTTCCTAATGTCCTTAAGGAACCATTCAGCTCTTTGATTAAATCAGAGATTGGCTTTCTCTTCCCGCTCAACAGGAAGTGATAATTTTCCTCATCTATATCTGTGGAGGAATATGGAGAGACCACGATGTAGGAGTAGTTATTCTCTCTTAAGAGCTTTGTTATGCCTTTAGTATGAAAGCCACCATGGATAAGCGTCGCTACTTTCGCGTCTCTTTTCTCTATCTCAGAGATAGAGTTATTGAACATTGCAACGTCTCTAGCCTTTACAGTCTCATAGAAATCTTCCAAGTCCTTGAGCTTTGAGTCTATTAAAAGAGGGTTATAGTCAATGTAATTCCTTTTGAGCCTTGAGCCTTCAGGATTCCTATTGTTTCTTTAAACCAGCCTACCTTATGCTCTTCTTTATTGGCTAAGTAATAGTCTAGTTCTTCGTTTGATACTTTTAGGCTGAAAAATCCTTCCAAAAAGTTTATGTTTCTTAAAGACTTTGTGAGTAGTTTTTCCTTCTCTGTCCTTGCGAGAGTTAGCTTTATATTGAATGTCATCTCTTTTATTTCATTGAAAAGCTTTGTTGAGTCAATGGAGTTTACTTTGGCGAGGTAAGTGATGTAGGAAGAAAGGCTTGGGTAATTATCTATACCGCCTTTAAGATGTTTTAGTGAAAGGCCTTTTAAGTAACTGTAGAATGAAAATGGGGATATCTTTTGCTCTTTAAAGAGTGTCGCCTTTACTTTTAGAGTGCTTAGTTCTTTCTTTGAAGAGTTATTCTGCAATCTGGACTGCAGGTTAAGTAAAAGATTCTGGGACTCTTGGAGGATCTTTTGTTGATCTATGGTCTTTTCCTCTTCCAGGGTCTCTTGTAAGAGTAAGATATTCTTGTAGCTTGAGATTGCCTCATTGCCTTCTTTTTCTCGCAATGACGTGAGATACTCCAGGTACTCTTTTATCTCTAAGTCTCCTGCCTCATATTCTGTTTCCTTTTGGTCTAGCTGTTGGAGTCTTTTGGAGTAGATGGCGGGCTTTAATCCTTCTAAAACACCCTTTGCCTGTTTTATGAAAACCTGAGAAGAAGAATTAAATTCTATTATCTCGTTAAATTGTACAATATTTTCAAAATATATATCCTTATCTTCAATGCCCCATATAGGCAGGTCGGGATATTTTGTAATAGACAAGTATTCTTCGCCTGTAAGCTCACCCGAATTTACAAAGACCTTGGCTACTTTTTCCCTTATTTTGTAATCCGGAAATCCGGAAACGCTGGATGTATCCACTTCACCATCCGCGCCTTCAGAGCAGACTAGGCCTAGATCGTAGTCTTTTATTAAAAGTTCCAGCATCTTGGCGAGATTGAACTGCGCTTCTGGGTTTGTGTGGAGGTCTTGGATCAGGACCAGGAGGCCTTCTTTTTCACTTTCGTGGACTTCTGTGATACGGCCCAATGTAGCAGGTATATATATGCTAGATAAGTCTTGTATAGAAGATAGCTTTATGGCATTGGTCAGATCTTTCTCATAAGGCGAGCTTTTGGTTATGCCTCTTCCTGAAAGCACTTCTTTTTTATCCTGTAGTAGTCTTTCCCTCTCTTTCTGAATGGCCTTATAGTTAGGCCGTTTATTTCTGAATAGGCTCCTACCAGATGGCGCAGCATAGGCTATATTTGTGACAAAGAATGCCTGTACTGTGATTAGGGCAATGATCCTCAAAAATATTCTCTTTTTGCCCTTCTGCCAATCTATCATACTCTGCACCTTTGAAACATCCCGGGCATGTCTCTTTAGAATAACAAGGTCATGTCCTCCGCCATGGGAGAGAGGCCCCTAATTCAATAAGAGGCAATGCCCGAGAATACTCTTTGTTAAGTTCACGCTTCAACATTGTTAAAGCGTGAACTTAAGGTGGCAATAAAAAAGCCAGGCCTCGCTCTACCTGGCTATACATATCCTTAGAGACCCATGGCCAAATTTCTCTAATTGTATGCGATTCTGAACACTTAAAAAGTCTTATAAATCTTTTATAATCTCTGTAATTAGTATACATTATAATAGGTTACATGTCAAGCCTAACTTTACACTTTAACGTTGTTGAAAACTTGTGCCACGAAGTGATGTGCGAAGTTAGGTAGGTAGGGTGATTTTGGTTTGGGATTGGTATCGGCCTTTGCGATCAGAATAGCTTATTTCACAGGCCTCTTGGGATTCAAAGAAAACTACCTGGCCAACGCCCTCATTGGCGTAAAGTCTTACAGGACAAGGAGATGTGTTGGATATATCCATCGTAATAAAACCTTCCCATGAAGGCTCCAGCGGTGTAACATTTACCACAACTCCTATCCTTGCATAAGTACTCTTTCCTGTGCAAAGAGCAAGGACATTTCTGGGTATCTTAAAATATTCGAGAGAGCGAGCCAAGACAAAGGAATTTGGAGGGATTATGCAAACGTTACCTTTATAATCTTCAAACAGGCTGGAATCTATATTTTTAGGGTCAAGCACATTCTTGTTGCCAGAGCCCTGAAAAATCTTGAACTCATCCGCGATCCTTATATCGTATCCAAAACTAGAAAGGCCATAGGAAATATTACCGTCTTTGATTTGGGTGGGTTCGAATGGCCTTATCATATCGTGCTCTAAAGCCATTCTTTTGATCCAGGAATCAGGTTTTATTGACATATTAACACTTGGAATATCCGCAGGAACGACAGACCACACATCCTTCTTCATGCCTCAAGGAAGCGCCGCAGTCTGGGCACACACCAATGACATTGCCGAGTTTATCTTCTAGCATTGTATGCGGAGAATGTTTCTCTAATTCCTCTTCTTTATGGTGCATCTTGCCATTGCCCAGTCTTAATTCCAAAACCCTTGCAATCGCATCAGCGCAAGAGAAAATCCTTCCGCCTTTTTCCCACGACGGAGACGGACACCGTATGCCTCTCAACTGATCGATGATCTTTTTATTCTCCACGCCTGAACGAAGAGCCAAAGATACAAGTCTTCCTGTCGCTTCAAGCTGGCTCGCAGCGCAGCCTCCAGCCTTTCCCATCTGTATGAACACCTCAAACGGCATGCTTTTATCGTCTACGTTTATTGTAATATAAAGATTGCCGCAACCAGTGGTGACCTTTGTCGTGGTACCGGTGGTCACTGCAGGCCTGGGACGCGGGGCAACTGGATTTTTATCCTTAAGCTCGAGGTTTGGTTCTGTTGCGCCAGAAGATTTCTTTGAGCCAGAACTGATATTCAAGACCTGTTCTTCCCTGCTCTTATCTCTGTAAATCGTTACGCCCTTACAACCCAATTTATAAGCAAGCATGTACACTTCTCTCACGTCATCTTTTGCAGCGTCATTGTGAAAATTTACTGTCTTTGATACAGCATTGTGGGTATATCTTTGAAATGCCGCCTGCATCCTTATGTGCCAGAGTGGCGCGATATCGTGCGAGGTGACAAAGATCCTTTTATATTTTTCCGGCACTTCCTCTATGTCTTTCACAGAACCCTTATCTGCGATCGTCTCCATCAGTTTTCTCGAATAAAATCCTTCTCTCTTCGCGATCTCCTCAAACAACGGATTCGCTTCGATGAGTTTGTCGTTATCCATTACGTTTCTGTAATACGAAATCGCGAACAATGGTTCGATGCCGCTCGAGGCATTGGATATGATAGAAATCGTACCCGTGGGCGCTATTGTCGTAAGAGTGGCGTTTCTAATTTCTTCGCCACTACCATTTTTAGAAAAAATACTCTCTTTGTAAGAAGGGAACGGCTTTCGGGCTTTGGCTAATTCTGCTGATTTTTTCCTCGCCTCCCCGTCTATAAAACCCATGACCTTCTCGGCGAGCTCGACTGCTTCATCACTATTATAAGGAATCTCCAGCTGGATCAACATATCTGCCCAACCCATTATGCCAAGTCCTATCTTTCTGTTCTTTTTTGTCATCTCCCCTATCTGTTCTAGGGGGAATTTATTCATATCTATTACGTTATCAAGAAAATGTACACCGAGATGCACTGATCTTTTTAATTTTTCCCAATCTATTTCTTTTTTTCCGTTCGCACTAACTACTTTGGAGAGATTTATCGAACCCAGGTTGCAGCTTTCAAAAGGCAAAAGCGGTTGTTCGCCGCAGGGATTAGTACTTTCGATTTCTCCTAACTCAGGAGTTGGATTGTCCTTATTTATCCTGTTGATAAAAATAATGCCCGGCTCACCGTTCTTCCACGCCATCTCAGCTATCAGATCAAAGACCTCTTTGGCATTGAGCCGACCAGTTACTTTTTTCGTATGAGGATCTATCAGATCATACTCCTCATCCTCTATAACCTTTTTCATGAAGTCTTCTGTGGCAGCGATGGAAATATTAAAATTGGTTATCTCTTTATCATTCTCTTTGCACTTGATAAATTCGAGGATATCAGGATGATCAACGCGCAATATACCCATGTTTGCGCCTCGCCTCATTCCGCCTTGCTTCACAGCTTGGGTCGCCGCGTTAAATACCTTCATGAAAGAAACTGGGCCACTTGAAATACCGCCTGTGGAACGAACAACGCTATTCTTTGGTCTTAACCGCGAAAAGCTAAAACCCGTTCCTCCTCCAGAGCGATGTATTAAAGCAGTATTCTTTACTGCCTCGAAAATGGATTCCATAGAATCATCTATAGGAAGCACAAAACAGGCAGATAATTGTCCAAGGTCCTTTCCGGCATTCATAAGAGTAGGGCTGTTTGGCATGAATTCAAAATTGCTCAATGAATCGTAAAATTTTTCTTCTGTCTTCTTGATCTCTTCGGCTATTGCGCCGTATGATTTATCAGCTTGTGCCATGTGCCGGCTGACACGCACAAACATCTCTTCAGGTGTTTCTATGATCTTCCCATTTTTATCTTTTTTTAGATATCTTCTCTCAAGGACCTTCAGGCAATTCTCAGAGATATTCAATTTTTTCCTGCTCGATACATCTACCTGCATCTTCACCTCCCACTAAAACATTAATAAAATTATGAGATAAAAATAAGTATATCATCTAAAAACTTCAAGTCAAGACAAAAATACAATATATTGCTGTTTTTCGAGATATGTACAACTATATATTGTGGTCATGGTCGAAAATCAATTATATCGTCGAGACCTTAAGTTTACACTTTAACAATGTTAAAGTGTAAACTTAAGATTATATGTTTAATTTTCTCAGTCTTTCGACACGGTCTTTGACTGGCGGGTGCGTACTAAAAAGCGCTGCCAGTCCTCCACTTCGTAAGGGATTTACAATGAAAAGATGTGCTGTTGCGTGACTTGCCTGCATGCGATAATTTTTTGCGCCTTTTTCTAACTTCAAAAGCGCGGCGGACAGACCTGCGGGGTCACTTGCTATATACGCACCTCTTTTGTCAGCACTGTATTCTCTGGATCTAGATATCGCGAGTTGTATGAGCATCGCTGCTATAGGTGCAACGATGAGCATGAATAAATATCCTAGCACGTTGCTGTCTCTCGAGCGACCACCTCTTCCCCCAAATCCTCCAAATATCGCAGCCCACCTCGCCCAAGTGGCAAGCATTGTAATAGCTCCTGCAATAGTCGCAGCCACTGTCATTATCAAGGTGTCTCTGTTTTTTATATGCGCGAGCTCATGCGCTATCACTCCTTTTAATTCTTCGCGACTCAAAAGATTTAATATGCCCTGTGTGACGCAGACTGCCGCGTGCTTCGGGCTGCGGCCTGTCGCAAATGCGTTTGGAGAATTTTGAGGGGCGATGCATATCTTTGGCATTGGAAGTTTTGCAGAAAGAGTCAATTCCTTCACTATATTATAAAGTTCAGGGACCTCGTTCTCCTGAGCCTCTTTCGCGCCATACATCGTAAGCACGATCTTGTCACTAAACCAATACGCGCTGACATTCATTATAAGTGCGAACATAAATGCGTATGTCGCGCCTGCCTGTCCGCCAAAATATCCTCCGATCCACACAAAAAGCATGGTCAGGAGCATCAATAAAAATCCTGTCTTTATGTAATTCATAAAAACGTTTAGGGGACAGCTTCCGTTTTTTCTTATAATAAATATAGTAAAAAACGGAAGCTGCCCCCTAGTAATGCTCAAAGCATTACTTTTTCTTAGCCTGCGCAGAATCCTTGATCTCGCTTATGCCTGCAAAAAATGCGGCTAGCCCACCAAGCACAAGTATTGGAGGTATAGATCCTTTTAAAAGCTCTGCAAAGCTCCACCACCATGTTTTAATACCCCATATACCTATAAGTATACTTATAAGACCACCAAGAACAGTTATATATTTACCCATTTATCTATCCCTCCTCTCAAAATCTTATGTATTTATTTTTATACCACCCAAGCAAAACTTTGTCAATACCCTTTTAGAGAGCACTGAAAAAGTCCTACTATGTTACCAGATAGTGCTATATATTGTAGTTGCCCAATTTATTGGGCCAATATACTGAGCTCGATAAATCGA
>CAYULJ010000060.1:0-9821 GCA_964445715.1 uncultured Planctomycetia bacterium | reverse complement strand
AGGCTCGTTTTCACGCTTTATCCACACTGTAGGGGAGGTTTAAACCTCCCCTACAGTGTGGATAAAGCCTTGTTCATGTTTTTCTTAACTGTTCTGAGGTGGTTCTTCGACTGGCTCTTCTTTGCCTTCGTACTCGCTTATCAATATCTCTCTGGGCTTCGAGCCTCTAAAGGACCCTACTATTCCCTCTTCTTCCATTGCATCTATTAATCTCGCGGCCCGCGTATATCCCAGCCTGAGTCTTCGCTGTAGCATTGAAACAGATGCCTGGCCAGTCTCAAGGACCATCTTCACTGCCTCGTCAAAATATTCGTCTTTTTCAAAGCCGCCTTTTTTGGACACGCCTTTTTTCTGCCGCTCTAGAATCTCCTCGTCGTAAACACATTCTCTCTGCTTCTTTATTGTCTCGACCACTTTTTCTATTTCAGCGTCGGTCAAAAGCGTGCCCTGTGCACGTATAGGCTTTGCGTTACCTGGCTCTAAAAACAGCATATCGCCCTTACCTAAAAGCTTATCGGCTCCGTTCATGTCCAAGACAGTCCTAGAGTCTACTTTTGAGGCTACTTTAAACGAGATCCTAGCCGGGAAATTCGCCTTTATCACGCCTGTCACAACATCTACTGACGGCCTCTGTGTCGCCAGTACAATATGAATGCCTACGGCCCTTGAAAGCTGAGCAAGTCTGGTAATCGCATTTTCAACATCCTGCTGAACAATGAGCATTAGATCTGCAAGCTCATCTATGATAACCACTATGTAAGGAAGTTTCTCTTCTGATTTCTTGTTGAATGCAGCTATATTTCTAGTAGTAGCCTTTGCCAAAAGCTTGTATCTTTCTTCCATCTCATTCACTACCCAGTCTAGTGCGCCAGCAGCCTTTTTAGCATTTGTAACAACAGGACATAAGAGGTGCGGCAGGCCATTATAGACAGCGAGCTCCACCATCTTTGGGTCCACCATGATAAATCGCAGCTCGTCTGGCGTGGCATTATAGATCATGCTCATTATCAATGAATTCACACACACAGTCTTGCCAGAGCCAGTAGTGCCAGCTATTAATAAATGCGGCATATCGCCAAGATCCGCAACAACGCTTTTGCCAGAGATGTCTTTTCCGAGCGCCATAGCAAGCTTTGACGACGCTGCCTCTTTCTGATATTCGCTGGACTCAAGTATCTCTCTCAGATATACCAATGACGAACTCTGATTCGGCACCTCTATGCCCACTGCTGACTTCCCTGGAATAGGCGCCACGATCCTTATGGTCGGTGCTTTCATGGCAAGCGCTATATCATCACTCAGCGTCGTGATCCTGTTCACTTTTACGCCGGGCGCTGGCTGCAATTCGTACCGCGTTATCACAGGCCCCTTGCTTATATCCACCACCTTGGCCTCTATACCAAAATCCTGCAATGTGTCTTCCAATACACTGGCGCTATTCTCCAGGTCCTCACCAAGTATCCTCTCTTTCTCTGGTGGAGGAGGAGTCAATAAATCCAATGTGGGCAATTTGTAATCCCCCACTATTCTCGGTTCGATCTTTATAGGCTTCTTAGGAGCTAACTTTGGTTTCGGAGCTAGTTTTGGCTTTTGTATTATCCTCGGCTCGATCCTCGCCCTGGGCTCTTTTATCTTTTGCTCTTCTATTTTTTCCTTCTTCTCTTGCGCCTTCTGAACCTTTACAGGAGGCCTCAGCCTTGGCTCTGCCCTACGGACCCGCGGTAACTTTTTAAGCGCGCCCTGCTGAGCCAGGTTCTTTCTTAAATTCACCAACAAATTCCATAACTGTGAAAACAAAAATGAGGTTAGGGAAATAATCAGAAAATCTGTCGCGACAAGAAGCGCCAGGGCGCCCAGAGAAATAGCTATTATAAAACTGCCTACGTGGCCAAAATATCCAAGAATGAGATTGGACAAAAAGAAACCGACCAGGCCTCCTCTTTCCACCATCAACACAGGGTCTTCCGCTACTGTTAAACTAAAAAATGTAGCGCTTGAGCAAAATAACAACACCATGCCCAGCGACCTAAATATAGGCTTCTGCCTCGCCTTTTCTGTTAAAAGGCCTATACCCTGCACAAGACATAAAAACGGTATCAAAAAACCCGCATATCCTATGAGCCTGAACACAAGCCATGCGATATATGCGCCAACGATCCCGATGTAATTTCTTATATGAAGATTAGGCGTGGAGGTCTCGAAGCCGATGTCGTAAGGCGAATAAGAGATCATTGCCGCAAACAAGATCAATGCCAAAGTAAAAAGCCCCAAAGAAATCAATATATTCTTCTTATCCTGTTTCATAAACAACCTTAAGTTTACACTTCAACAATGTTAAAGTGTAAACTTAAGCGCCCTCGCTAGTTCATAAGAACAAGGTAATGATGATCCCCATCGTGATGCAATATATGCCAAAGAGATGGAGTTTGCCTTTGCTCAATATCCTTAATAATAATTTTAACGATAAAACGCCGACAATGCAAGCAACAATCATGCCGACAAAATAAATAAAACTAAATCCCATGGCGCCTGCATCTTTTATCTTAAAGAAAAATGCGCCTATTATCGCTGGTATCGACAGTAAAAAAGAAAATCGAGCTGCCTTTTGAAAGTCTAGTCCGAGAAAAATAGCCGTAGATATAGTAACTCCGCTTCTTGATATGCCAGGCATAGCAGCAAAACCCTGGACCAAACCTATCAAAATCGACTTAGCGCCAGTCAATCCCTCGCCACCAAATCTAAAGAAACTTCCAAAAAAAAGCCATATGCCAGTCACTATAAGCATGAAGCCAACGGTTTTTACATTGGCAAACGCTGACTCAATCAGATCTCCAAATAGTAAGACAAATGCCACAGTCGCTACGCTACCCAATAATATAAAAAAACCGACCTTTCTCTCTACAGTGACGATCCGTATTATATCTCTCCAAAATATTATGAATATTGAAACAAGAGTGCCTATGTGTAAGGATATGTCGAAGGCGAGTTGCGGTTCTTCCAGGCCTATAATCTTATGCAATATTACAAGGTGTCCTGAGCTCGAAATCGGCAAAAACTCTGTCACGCCCTGCACAATACCGGAGATCATGGCTTCAAAAAATGACATCTTTATTACTTAAGTTTACACTTTAACATTGTTGAAGTGTAAACTTAAGCTTGCTTGAGGCTGAGGTTCAGCCTGCCCATATCGTCTATCTTAATAAGCTTGACCTTTACTTTATCGCCTATCTTTACGGCATCTTCTACATTCTTTATAAATTTATCTGAAAGCTCGGATACGTGGATCAGGCCTTCTTTCCCAGGGAATATCTCGCAAAACGCACCAAAGTTCATAATGCGCGTAATGGTCCCGTCAAAAACAGATCCTACTTCGAGATTTCCTGTTATGCCTTTTATCATCTCCATGGCTTTATTAATAGCCTCTTCGTTGTCCGAAGCAACAGATACCTTGCCATCATCATCCACTTCCACCGTAGCGCCCGTATCCTGGATTATCTTCTTTATGATCTTCCCGCCAGGGCCTATTACGCTTCTGATCTTATCCTTCTCTATGATGATACTTTTTATCTTAGGCGCATATTCGGAAAGCTCCTTTCTTGGAGACTCTATTGCAGCCAAAACTTTCTTCATGATAAATTCTCTGGCAGGGGCAGCCTGCTTCATTATCTTCTTTATCATATCCATGTCTATGCCGTCTATCTTTAAATCCATCTGAAGGGCAGTAATGCCCTCGTCCGTGCCTGTGACCTTAAAGTCCATGTCGCCGAAATGATCCTCGACACCCGCGATATCTGTCAGGATAGCGCTATTTTTCCCTTCCTTGACCAAACCCATGGCTATTCCTGTCACAGGTTTCTTGATCGGAACGCCCGCGTCCATCAAAGAAAGAGTGCCAGCGCAAACAGTCGCCATACTGCTTGACCCATTGGACTCGAGGACCTCTGATACCATCCTTACTGTATAAGGAAAATCTTCGTTAGAAGGCATGACTGCCTTAAGCGCTCTCTCTGCCAATGCGCCGTGTCCGATTTCTCTTCTACCGGGCCCTCTCACCGGTTTCACTTCTCCGACGCTAAATGGCGGAAAATTATAATGTAACATAAAACTCTTGAACTTTTCTCCTTCTAGCGTATCAAGGCGTTGTTCGTCCTGGCTTGTGCCAAGCGTAGTGGTGGCGAGACTTTGAGTCTGGCCCCTTGTAAATAAACCAGAGCCATGAGTCCTTGGTAATACACCCACTTCACAGGTTATCTCTCTGAGATCTTCATTCTTCCTGCCATCTACCCTCTTCTTTTTCTCTAGAATAAGCCTTCTGACTTCTTCTTTTTCGACTTTATGCAATGCGTTTTTTATATCGGTATCTTCGAGCGTTTCATCTTCGGCTTTTAATTTTTCTATTATTTTGTCACTTAAGATCTCAAGAGCCTCTTCCCTTTGCTCTTTTGCAGGAAGCAGATATACCTTTCCAAGCTCAGACAAAGATAAATCCTGAACTTTTTTGTACAACTCTTTTGATACGATTTTATATTCTGGTTCAAACTTTTTCCGTCCACACTTCTTTTGCAACCCCTGCTGCAACTCTATGGTCTGATCGATGTAATCCTGAGCAAGCTCTATAGAGTTGCAGCATTTTTTCTTCTGAGATCTCTTCAGCGCCTGCTTCAAGCATTACAAGCCTGCCCCTTAGCCCCACTGCGACGAGATTCAGCTTGCTGTTCTCAAGTTCTTCAAAAGTAGGATTTATCATAAACTTATCGTCTTTCAAGCCAATCCTCACTGCGCCAACAGGGCCTCCAAACGGAATATCCGAAATAGTCAGCGCGCACGAAGCTCCTATTATAGCAAGGATATCCGAATCATTTTCGCCATCACTCGAAAGCACCATGGCAAAAACCTGCACATCGTTCATAAAACCTTCCGGAAACAGCGGCCTTATAGGCCTGTCTGTCAAACGGGCAGTCAAGATCTCTTTTTCCGTAGGTCTGCCTTCCCGTTTAAAATATCCTCCTGGTATCTTGCCGGCCGCATAGGTCTTCTCCTGATATTCGACTGTAAGAGGGAAAAAGCCTATGCCCTCCCTTATCTTCTTTGAGCACGTCGCCGCGACTAAGACCACTGTACCGCCATACTGCACGCAGACTGCGCCGTTTGCCTGCTTTGCCATCTTGCCTGTTTCTATTATAAGATTCTCATTTCCTATCTTGTTTTCAACTTTCATAACCTCTCCTTAAGTAAGTAAAAAAGGCGGATAAAAATCCGCCCGTAAACCCGGCGTCGCTCAGGTAATTAACATAAATTATAGAGCAAGGCCGGGGACATCTCTATTTTTTTAATTTTAAGTTCTCGATGAGCTTGCGATACTTCTCTGTATTCTCTCTTTTTAAATACTCCAGCAAGCTTTTTCTCTGGCTGACTAGGCGTAAAAGCCCCACTCGCGAATTAAAATCCTTCTTATGGGCCTTAAAATGGCTTGTGAGATTATTGATCCGCTTGGTCAACAAAGCTACCTGCACGCTGCAGGAGCCGGTATCCTTCTCGTGCTCTGCAAAATTCTTTATAATACTCTTTTTTTCTTCGCTCTTTACCACTGTTTCAACTCCTCTCTTATCTTCTCTTTTTCTCTCTTATAAAGCCAAATTATACTATGCTTTACAACCCAGGTCAAGCGATTTTATACCGCCTTAAGTTTACACTTTAACATTGTTAAAGTGTAAACTTAAGGTGAAGCAGAGCCATAGTTTTATCTCATACAATAATATAAATGGCAGATTTAGTATAATACCCCATAACGAATCGTTCTTCCTCATACACTTATATCTATTCCTTATGTACATCTTTTTGAAATCGCCTGATAGGTATGGGAAACAGTAGGGGAGGTTTAAACCTCCCCTACGTTTATGAATAACTGATGTACCGCCTCTGTGATGATAAGCTATTGCCCCGGGCACATAATAAGCCCCCCATCCCTTTTTCTGCGCGCGCCAACACAAATCCAGATCTTCATAATACATCCCGAATGTCTCGTCAAAATACCCGTTGCCATCCTTAATATCCGCGAGCATACGTTTTCTGAAAAATGCGCACGCGCCGCTTGCGCCGAAAATATAACCCGACTCCTCGTATTGACCTTTATCTGGCTTGCCATAGCCTCTCTCCAGGGGCTTTCTGTTTCTACCGACAAATAAACCTGTCGAATCTATGGTCTTTTTGTTCATCCTCAATATCTTCCCACTGACTATGCCGATCTTACTATCAACGCCAATAGCCCTTAGCGCCTCTTTTAAATAATCTTTATCTAAGACCACGTCATTATTTAAACACAAGATAAAATTGCCTTTTGACGCGTCTATCCCCTGATTGTAAGCCTTGCAGAAAAGCAAGTTCTGCGTATTCCATATCAGCCTCGCCTCAGGATAACACATCTTTACCATCTCGACGCTACCGTCTGTAGATGCATTGTCAACGACTATGATCTCTATATCCTCAAAGCTCTGCTCCCTGACAGAATCTAGGCATTGTCTTAGTAAATCTTTCCTGTTGTAATTTACTATTATTATAGAAATCATTTAATTGATATTGCGTAACCTATCTCTGTATTTTATAATGTATTATATCATGAACCAAGAAACTAATCCAAAAAAGATATCGCTTTTATTGTTTTTTTTGCTCTCGTCATTGCTGTCTATCAGGCCTTTTATCTCAGAGATGGCATACCCGACAACCAGCGGCTACATCCGGATAGCTATCTTAATGGTATTTCTTGCATGCTTGCTGTCTATCAAAAAATTCGGGATTACAAAAAATCCTTTTAATAAGCCCCTATTATTATACTGTATTGCGATAGTCGCATCCTTGCTTTATACTATAAACCTGCGCTCCAGCCTGCATCAGATCTACCAGATAGCTCCGTTATTATGCCTTTTTTATTTCGCTCTGAATCTAGAAAAAAACCAATCTGTTAAATTAGTGATACTTCTGATATCTATAACATCTCTATTGAGCATATACGGAATCTACCAATACCTCTGGGGACTTGAAAATACAAAAAGCTATATAGATCTATTCATGAAAGATGCCCTACAGACAAGATACGTCAGAGAAATACTCATAACAAAAAGAGCAATAGCCACATTCTTTTCTCCGAACATGTTTGCGGTTTATCTAGCAATGATAATACCGTTATGCACCAGCCTTTTACTAGACAATATAAAAAATAAAAAACGCTGTTTATTCTTTGGCCTTTCTCTGATATTTATGCTTATAGCGCTTGTTATTACAAAATCCCTTGCTGGATGGTTAAGTCTATGTTTTGGCGTTATAATATTCTTTGTTCTTACCCGAAAATTTCCAAACAGGATAGGGATCATTCTCGCAATATTTATATTAATAATGCCCCTATTCTTTCTTTTAGTGCGCTATGACACATTTATTAACATTGCAAATCAGCAAAATACAATATTGCAGCGATTAAGTTTTTGGAGAAGCACATCGGGGATCATCAAAGACTTTCCCCTTACAGGCGTCGGAATAGGCAATCTAAAAAGCATCTATCCAAAATACAGGGAGTTTATAGCAAACGAAACGATGTTCTCGCATAATATACTGCTGCAAACCTGGGCAGAAACAGGCCTGTTAGGTATAATTTCCATAATCCTGCTAATAGGGGCATTTGTAAAAACCTCTATAAAGATCGAAAAAAACTATTTTAACATAGGCCTTGCGACTTTATGCTCTGTCTTTCTAGTAAATAATCTGTTCGACTTTTCCTATTTTATTCCTCAGGTCTCATATCTATGGTGGGTAAGCTTAGGCCTCATAGCGCAAAGTGCCAAGCGTCCCGATATCAAACCTAACAACAAATTAAAATTTCCAGTCGTCTTAGCGATCCTACTATGTACCTATTTGAGCACAAGATCCACCGCTGCCTCGTATTATTCCCAAAAAGAAGCCTATGGAAAGGCAATCGCCATAGAGCCCTATAATGACTTATACTATGCAAGGATAAATGAATACGACAAGGCCATTGCCCTTAATCCTTATTCACCTTTCTATCACAAAAACCTAGCCCTATTATACCTTGATAAGAATATGGTCAAAGAAGCTATTGTAGAGCTTGAAAAGGCCTCGAATCTATACCCTGCAGATGAATCACTGCATCAACAACTGTTCGATTTATACACAATGGTAGGCGAGCCAGAAAAAGCCAAAAAAGAAAAGGTCAAGCTCGAAGAATTCCATTCACGATATTCAGGCTATTTTATTAGATAGGCGCCTCTATGCGCAGATCGGCTATAATCCAATCTATAAATTTCAAAACACTCCAAGGGTGCTTTTCTTAGGGATAAATAAAACGGCAAGAGTCCCCAATCATGGCTGTAGAAACCTACCTTAAACCGTTTGTGATGCAAAAAAATATTTCCTTTGTAACAAACCGAATCCATTAGGATCTTATCGCAATCCAGGTCAATGGAACGATCAATAAAAAGATATCTGTTTTTTTGTATGATAATCGGAAGGACTGGCTGAGTCGGGGTAACAAAGATCTTGTATTTTTGTTTTAATTTTGCTCTTTCTTTATAGTAATGCGCTCCGGCATGCTGAACCAGTGATTCTATATAATAACTATACCCCCATGAAAAATAAGGAGCCTGGCAATAAAAAAAAATATTTTTCCTTTCTTCTGGAGAAAATCTTTTTTTGAGAGTTTGAATAAAATTTCGATATAACCCAGAAAATTGATAATCCCCTATTGCTAAAACCGTAGAAAATAAAAAAGCAACTAAAACAACAACAGTGATCCTGTATTTAATGGCTCTAAAATTACAAGAAAATAATTCACCATGTATAAATAATAATAAGGGCGGCAGCAATAACAGCATAAATCTAGCCGCTATAAAACTAAAAAGAATGTTAAAAATAAACACGGCAAAAAACCAGGCGGTTAAAAAAATAGTATCTTTGCCGGCCTTTTCAAATAACGCCTTTAGGCCGGATTTGAATAGCATTAGAATTACATAGCTAGAACAGATAAAAAGGATTGATAAAAAAGATTTTTGAAAAAAAGAATACTCGTTAAAGATACTTTTTATAATAAAAGGAGATAAGCCTACAAATGCGGATAAAAAAAAGCAAAAAACACCTCCCCTTCTTCGCATAAGAAAAGGCACTAATAATAAAATTACCACAGATGTCCCGCTAAGGAAACTTAGGGATGCAAATATCCTTACTGGAATTCTATCAAATAAATAGCCCTTTGTTCTGTCTAACAAAACAGAAGAAAACATCGCGCCATTAAAATATAGAGAACAATACATTTCCCATAGAAAAAATATTAAAATCGGGACAAGTAAAAATTTGCTCTTTTTTTTCTTGGAATTTAGCAAGGCGTATATAAACAAAATAGGAATAAGCATAAGACCCGAATATTTAATGAAAATAGCTACGATTGTAAATAAACTGGATAGGAGCAAAGCTGGATCATTGTCCCTATCTATACCATAAATAAATGTCACAATAGCCAAAAGAAAAAAACTTAATAAAGGGATATCGAGCATAATGCTATGTGAAGAAATAATAAAAGCAGAGCTGGACATCAAAAACAAAACGGGAAGCAGGCTCCCTCTTGTAAATCTCAAGCTCAAGAGATACATGGCTATAATTATTGATAATGAAAAAGGCAGGTAAAATATATGCAACCAAAATTCTTTTTCACCAAATATCTTCATGATAGGCGCATAGTAATATCCTAAAAAAGGAGGGTTGCTAAAGAAGAATATTTCATGGCATGGTTTAAAAATATCGAAATTTACTTTTTTTGCAAT
>CAYULJ010000059.1:0-10074 GCA_964445715.1 uncultured Planctomycetia bacterium | reverse complement strand
CCAAGAGAGCAAACCTTAACGTCATGGGCTCTGGCCGCTAAAACTTCTTTTGGACTAAAATCGCCCTCGGGCCCGACAAACACTGCAATATTTTTAGGGCTTGGATTGCTCCCCAGGATTTCCTTTAGCGACCGAGCATCTTTATCTAACGCAGCAAAAATAACAAAGTCGAATTTTTTTGACTCACTAAGGGCTTTATCGAAATCTATAACACTTTCTATAACAGGTAAAGTGGCTCTTCCGCATTGCTTAACAGCCGCTTTTGAGATTCTTTTCCAGCGCTCTATGTTCTTCCCTATCCTCTCGCTAACAACAAAGGAAGTTCTTGTAGTCTTAATAGGGACTATAGTATTTGCGCCTATTTCAACAGCCTTTTCAATAATAAAATCCATCTTGCTCTTCTTCGGCAAGGCCTGATAAAGAGTAATACTATATAGAGGTATACGCTTGGGCTGTAATTCTTTTTCGATCGCAATTAATATCAATCTCTTATTCGCCTCTTTTATTACGCCTGAATATTCCTTATTTTGTCCGTCAAAAATATCTACTACTTCGCCTTCCTTGAGACGCATGACGTCCAAAATATGATGGATATCGGATTCGTCTCTAATCCGAATTAACTTTTTCTCTGGAAATATCAACTCAGGAGGAACATAAAACCGCATACAAAAATACCTCATATCTTAAGTTTACACCACTCAAAAATAGGGACAGACACCTATTTTTTATATTATCTAAAATAGTTCACTCAAAAATAGGTGTCTGTCCCTATTTTTGAGTGGTGGACTGGGCGGGATTCGAACCCGCGACCTCCTCGTTGCGAACGAGGCGTTCTCCCAACTGAACCACCAGCCCTTCTAAATATTGTATTATCAATAGATTATATCACCTTTATTAAAATGAAGCAAGGCGGGGATAACACGAGGAATATAAGGTTATTGCATCAGTCACTGTGCCATGAGTTGCTGATATAGAAACAGTTAAGATATTGCCATCTATCGAAAAACTAACATCTGTTACGGTGACCTTCGGGATCAACGATTCATCTGTGCTGCCATTATTAAAGTTAAAGGTATCATCTACTTTTGAATAAGCATAAGTAGTCTCATTTGCATAAGTGCTTTGACTAACAGGATCATTGATAGGGTCATTTATGGGGTCATTGCCGTATAGATAGACATATAAAACTCCGGAATCAACCTCTATAGCTCGCGAAGTCGGTAAGCCTGTAGGGTCAGTCTCGTCTCCAATTGCCTGCATCACATTTTTGTAAACATGATCAAGGGCGTATTGCAATTCGTACGAAATAGTTATTTTATTATTTGCTTTAAAGTAAAAAACTTGGCTCGCATTATATAAAGCAAAAGCTGCCAAAAGCATTGTTACAATAGGAAGCGTTGCGACTAATATCTCTACCATTGTAAAAGCTTTTTTGTTTAAAAATTTCATAAGTCTTATCTCAAATTACCTCATTCCATTCAAAAGTAACAGTTACTTCTTTGTATCCCCCAGTAGGCTCCTCTGCAACATCATATTTAAAATCTGTGAGTAAATTCGCTATTTCTCCTTTAACGACAACTCCCGTCTCCGTCTCTGGATCTCCATGCGTCCCTTCGTTCAGCTGTGAATCATTATATCCATAATTAGCCCTTAATCTATGATATACTTCTCTCGAAAAATTAAACGCCTGCGTCCTGCGCCTGGTGCGATCGAACATATATTGAACAGCGCTAAACGCGCTAAACATACCTATCCCTATAATAGCAATAAGAACTACAGAAATAATAGATTCTACAAGAGTAAAGCCTTTTTTCATGCCACATCCTTAAGTTAACACTTTAACATTGTTGAAGTGTTAACTTAGCGTTTTACGAGAGATACGAGTTCCTGAGGGTTTGTGCTTCTGGAGTAGGCTTCTTCCCAGCTTATAACGTCTCTGTTATAAAGATCAGCCAGGGATTGGTTCATTGTGCACATCTCATATTTCCTGCCCATATGAATCAAGGAATAAACCTGGTGTAGATTATTTTCTCTTATAAGGTTTTGAATAGCTGGTATGACATTCATGACCTCGACCGCCAATGTCCTGCCTTTTTTATTTTTCCTCGGTATTAACTGCTGGACGATAACCCCTATGAGCACCATTGAAAGCTGGATCCTTACTTGTTGCTGCTGATGCGCCGGAAAAACATCTACAATCCTATTTATTGCGTGGACAGCATCTATTGTATGAAGGGTCGCGAAGATAAGATGGCCTGTTTCGGCAAGCGTCAATGCACCTTTTATTGTCTCTAGATCCCTCAACTCGCCTATAAGCACTATATTGGGATCCTGCCTGAAAACGTGTTTTATTGCCCCATGAAAAGAACTTGTGTCAGTCCCCAGCTCTCTTTGATTTATCGTGCTCTTTTTATGTTTATGCAGATATTCTATAGGGTCTTCTATGGAAACTATGTGAGCTGAGCGTTTTGAATTTATGTATTCAATCATGCTAGCCAAAGTCGTAGACTTTCCGCTGCCGGTCGCGCCTGTCACTAAAACCAACCCACTTGGCTTATCGGCAAACGTCTTTACTGCTAACGGTAAACCGAGACGGTCTAACGCCGGTATATCAAAAGGGATAAGGCGCACTGCCATGCCTATGGATCCACGTTGTTTATATACATTGATCCTGAACCGCCCCAAGCTCTTGATGCCTATAGAGGTATCCAGCTCTTTTTCTCGCTCGAATCTTTCTTTCTGTTCTTTTGTAAGTATGCTGTACGCTAGATCTTTTGCATCATCAGGCGTTAGAGGGGATAAATCAGGCAATAAAGCAAGCTCGCCATCTATTCTTAATTGAGGAGAAAGACCTACTGTAATATGAAGATCTGATGCTTGCTTTTTAACCATCAAATTCAGCAGGTCTTTTAATTGCATAAATAATTATAGAAGAGGACCGTCTATGTCTCCATCCTTTTGTATGGTATATGTATCATCATCGTAAGGGCTAACAGCAGGCTGAGCACCGGTGCCACCTCTCTCTGCCTGTGCTGTAAAATCTCCTGTGGAGTTCCCAGACGACGTTATTTCGTAAGAAAAATAACGAGAGGACGCATCATTGGGATCTTCTATTTTCAACGCGTCTATGGTATCGGAAAAATACCCCTCTTCCAGAAAATATATCTTCTGGCCTGCCCTAATAAGATTCAAATTGCTTATTGCCTCGCCTACTTTTGCCTTTTCAATCGTCTTGACAAACATTGGCAAGGCTAAGACTGCAAGAAGGGCGATTATTACTACAACAATAAGTATCTCTGTAAGAGTAAAACCTTTTTTACCCCTAAAGAGCTTCGCCATTATCTTTAGCATAAGATAAGCTTAAGACTCGGGGCCTCCTAATGCGCTTGCTTTGGTCATCTTTCCTGAAATATTACTAGTTTGAGTCCACTGTACCCAATAAGTAGAAGGATCACTTGTTCGTTCTGCCCTTATGGTGTAAACTCTACCCCCTGCAGTACTAGTGTCTGTCAAGGTATAATCAAAAAGCCTACCTGTGACGCTATTAGGATTATCTATGTCTAGCACATTTATCGTACCTGCAGTATAAGTAGTCTGAGAAGTCTGTTCATACCAATATCTGTCCATTGCACTGCGCATCGACCCAACATTGCTAAGAGCTTCAGAAGATCTTGCCTTCTCGATTGTGCTTACATATTGGGGCAATGCAATCGCAGCAAGTATCCCTATAATGATAACTACGATAAGGACTTCTAAAAGCGTAAAACCTTTCCTCATCATTTTACCCCCCCCCATATTAAATTAAAAAATCAAAAACTATTAAAGAAATTCCCAGTTTCCTGCTACAGTACCTGCCTCATCCATGGTCAAAGTTTGCCCAGAACGAGTTCCTCCGGATCTGGCAGCAGTAGCGGTATAAGTAGTGGATGAAGGGGTCGATATTGTAAAATCCCAATATCTTTCAGTTAAAGTTATATCCAGATCACCTAAAGTATTTGTATAATATTCGTTCTCTGCATAAAATACTTTTTCTCCGGTCTGTATATGACCTAACCCTGCTCTTGCTTCGCCACCCTTTGCCTTTTCAATCGATGACGCGAATTGAGGTATACCTATTGCAGCAAGTATACCAATTATGATAACGACTATCAGTACTTCTACTAGCGTAAAACCTTTTCTGTTCATACGCTTTCTCCTCCTTATTTTAAGGCTTTGACTTCGAGCCTTACCATAAAAATTATACATTATAACAAATTTAAGTCAAATGATTTTAATCTATATCAACCAGACGCTCTTATGGCGTTGGATATACTGAATATAGGCATAAACATAGCCACGACTAAAACGCCCACAACTACTCCCATAAAAATCAGGATCAAAGGCTCAAACATCGTCGTAAGCCTGGTTACAAATGTGTCGACTCTTTCTTTGTAAAATATACCTATCCTTTCTAGCATCTTACCCAGCTCGCCTATTTCCTCGCCTACGCCTACCATTGAAACTACAAGTGGAGAGAATAGATTACTGTTCTGCATAGTCTGAGCTATGCCTTTGCCATCTCTAACAGCTATCTTTATTTCCCTCAACTCCTTTTCCATCACTCTGTTCCCTGCTGTTTTTTCTGATATATCAAGGGCGTGCAAAATAGGTACTCCGCTTTTAATAAGGGTGGATAAGCCACTTGCAAATCGTTCTGTTGATATCTCCTGCATGACTTGCCCTAGCATAGGGAGCTTAAACTTAATAGTATCAAACTGCCACCTCCCCACTTCTGTAGCAACATACCTTTTGCCGACGACGATCAAAACTATAAAACTCCCGATCACTATTAAAAAATACCTCCTGGCTATATTACTCAAAATAATTATGATCTTTGTGAGCAGTGGCAACTCGACGTTAAATCCTGCAAATATTTCAGAAAAAACAGGTATTATTTTTATCAAAAAAACCGCGATCGCAGCTACTGCAACAAAGATCAGGATAAATGGATAGATCATAGCAGATACTATCTTTTTTTTCAAAGCTGCGCTTTCCTCTAAATAGGTAGCAAGCTGCTCGAGACTTAGAGACAAGTGTCCACTTGCCTCTCCTGTCTCGATCATGTTGATCCAAAACTCAGAAAAAATCCTACTGTGCTTCTTCAAGGCGTTCTGAAATGTAAAACCGCCTTCGACGTCTTTTTTTATCTGCTCAACTGCCCGCAATAACGTCAGCGACTCTATCTGCTTGCATAATATATCCAGGCTTTTTATCAATGTCACGCCTGAGGTCAAAAGCGTAGCGAGCTCTCTGGCAAACATTATCAGATCAAAGTCCTTAATGCCTCTATGATAACGTCTCTGCATGCGCTTTACCTGTTTGACCTGATGAGCAGGACCTATAGAAACTATATAAAGACCTCTGGCCTGAAGTGAATTTACTAGATCCTCTTGGGAAGAGGTCTCTATAATCTCATCTATTAACTTCCCTTCCTTGTCTCTGGCAACATACCTTAAAAATGGCACTGCATACTCCCTGCTCAACGCCTTAAGTTTACAAAAATTAAAAATAGGGACAGACACCTATTTTTCTACTATCTAAATTTTATAGAGCCAATAAAAATAGGTGTCTGTCCCTATTTTTTATTTTTAAACCTATTTTTAAAGCAACATTCGTAATCTCTCCAAAGCTACGTAGCCTGTCCCGCTATCATCGTGATGCTAAGGATCTCTTCGATGCTCGTAATGCCTTCTTCTGCCTTCTTTATGCCTTTATCTAAAAGCGACTTCACGCCCATTTCCTTTGCAGCTTTTTTAACCTCTCCGAGGCCAGCGCCTTTTGAAACTAGTTCTCTAAGTTTGTCATTTAACATTATTATCTCGTATATAGCAACTCTTCCCCTGTAGCCAATATGGCTACAATAATCACAACCTTTAGGTTTATATAAAAGATCTTGTTCTATGCCAAAGTCACTTCTTAATTTAGGTGTAGTTTCATAGGCCTCTTTGCATTCAGGGCATAATTTACGAACAAGCCGCTGAGCACCAACAAGAATCAATGACGAGCTTATCAAATAAGGCTCTATGCCTATATCTATAAGCCTTGTTATTGCACTTGGCGCGTCATTTGTGTGCAATGTACTCAAGACCAAATGGCCTGTCAGAGAAGACCTTATACATATTTGAGCAGTCTCAAGATCCCTAACCTCTCCGACCATTATAACATCAGGATCCTGTCTTAAAAAAGATCTCAGGGCATTGGCAAAAGTCAGGCCTATGCTAGGCTTGATCTGTACCTGATTAATGCCTTCGAGTTTATATTCCACTGGATCCTCTACTGTAGAAATGTTTTTATGCGGGCTTTTAATCTCATTAAGAGCTGCGTAAAGCGTGGTCGTCTTACCGCTTCCCGTAGGGCCTGTGACTAATATCAGGCCGTGTGGACTTTTGATGCCTTTTTTAAAATTTTCAACATCTTCCGAATCAAATCCTAATGTATCGAGATCCAACGGAGTCGCTGACTTGTCCAATATTCTCATTACAACTTTCTCGCCGTATATAGTAGGTATGCTGGAAACGCGTATATCTATTCCTTTTTTCTCGACCTTTACGAGAAACGAACCATCTTGAGGAAGGCGCCTTTCTGCAATATCTAAATTCGCTAAGATCTTTATCCTTGAGACGATAGCAGACAAAAGATGTCTCGCTGGCGGCAATATCTCATAAAGCACGCCGTCGATCCTGTATCTTATATTTATCTTGTCCTTAAAAGGTTCTATGTGAATATCGCTTGCCCGGTCTTTTATAGCCTGCATCAAAAGCAAATCTACAAGCTTTACAATCGGGGCTTCTTCTGCTCTTGAAATCAATTCATCCAGACTCAGATCTTCGTCTTCAGAAGGTTTCTCTGCTTTAAATTCTTCGAGTTCGTACGAATCGCTTATGGCATCTTTTAACAAATCCTCTTTTCCGTAAAATTCATCTATGGCTCTTTGAATGTCTGATTTTGCACCTATGATTGGATTTATCTCGCAGCCTGTCATGTGCCGCAGATTGTCTATTGTTATAAGGTCCAGTGGGTCTACGAAGGCGACCGTAAGCGAGTTTAAATGTTTAGAAATAGGCAGCAATGAATGAGTGCGTGCAAATTCTTCAGGAACCAATTTGGAAAGCTGCTGATCTTCAGCAGGCTTCAAGAGTCCCTTGCTGTAAGAGGCGTACGGAATCGATAGCTGCTTCGCCAGGGCAACCACTATGTCCTTCTCTGAGACTAAGCCGAGCTTGACCAGAATGTCACCTAGCTTAGTACCTTCCTTCTTTTGTACTTCAAGGGCCTTCTTTAATTCTTCCTCTGCAATGATTTTCTCATTAAGAAGTATCTGTCCTAATTTATCCTTGGACTTTTTCATGCTTACCTTTCAACTTAAGATTCTAACAGATCCAATATGGTGTTTACTTTTTTCTCGCGAACTGCTTTCGGCTTCTCTTGTTCGCGCTCAGAAATATTGCCAAGCGCATAAGATGTCTCGCTCACTATATGCGGAGTAATAAATATCAAAAGCTCCTTCCCTTCTTCATCGTTCTGCTTATAGCGAAATGCTGCGCCAAGAATAGGGATATCTCCCAGAAATGGTATCTTTTCAAATGTATGGGTGTCATCCTGCGATATAAGACCTCCTATGACGACTGTCTCTCCGTCCTTGACCATGACCGTAGTTTTCGCGCTTCTGCTATGAGGATCTACATACTTTGCATCATTGCCCGAGCCTTGGAAATATGCAGAGAGGACAGGCACTATAACTGTGGGCTCTATATGCATGGTTATATAACCATCCTTGTTTATCTGAGGAGTGACTTCCAGCGTTATTCCTGTATCTATTCTCTCTGCGCTTACAGTCGTCGCTTCGGTTCCCACGCTCGTTGTCTGTGATATACTAGCCACGGCAGTCTGGGCAGAGACCTCTATAGTAGCTGTCTCATTATTTAAAGTCATGACCTTGGGTCTTGCTAAAAGCTTTGTATCAGAATCACTTAATATGGCTTTCAAAGTAGCTCCCATGCCGCTAAGATTAACGCTGCCGGCAGCTGAAAAACCTTCGCCAAGATCTGCCGTAGCATCTTTTGAGAAATTTCCTCTCAATGGCCACAGTGTATTATGCGTAGGGCCAGCATAGGTGCCAAACGTCCCTGTCCAATCCAGACCCAACCTATCAGCTACTGTGGTTGTTGTCTCTAGGACTTCGGCTTCTATCATTACCTGTTGTATGCGCACATCTAAGCGATCAAGGACTTGTTCTATTATGCCAAACTGACTGGGCACGTCTGTTATTATAAGACTATTCGATCTTTTGTCAGCTACAATACTGCCATTTTTGGAAAGTATACCTCTAATAACAGGTAATATCTCTGGCTCTTTTTCTTCCTCTTCCTCATCTTCATCATCTGTAGGTGGCGGCGCAAGCTGGGCGTATTTCAATTCATATATCTTTGTCACTGTCTCAATAGCAGGCTTACCAGATTCTTTAACTATAAAAATAGTACTTCCTGGCTTTTGTTCATACACAAGATTGTTCGCAGTCATAATATGATTTAAGGCATCTTCCACGCTAACACTGTCAAAATAAATAGTAACGGTCCTGTTCTTTACATTTTCGCTAGCGACAAAATTTAACCCTGACTGCTGCGAAAATATCTTTAACACAGTCTTTAAATTTGCATCCTGAAAGTCCATTGAGACCAAGTTTTTAGGGTCTGGGCCCGCCTTTGCAGGAATAGTATAATCCCCCTCAATGGCAATCGCAGGAGATAATGCAAACAATACAAACATAACAGCGGTCACTAGTCTTAATATCTTATCCATAATACCCTCCTCTTTATGTCATTCCCGCAAAGGCGGGAATTATTTTGGCCTTACGACAAATTCTTTCTTTCTGTATTCTAAAACAATACCTTCTTTTGCTATGTCTTTGACCTTGATCCCGTACTCGTTCCCTTCTAACGCTATAGTATCTCCAATATCATATACCTTATTATTAATTATTGCCTGGGGCCTTTTGCTATTCCAGACCATGCCTTGAAAAGTCAAGGCTGGAAGCGTTACATTTTCGCTCGCTTTTATTTCTTCTTTCTTTAGTTTGTCAAAAGGGCTCTCAAATGGTATTCTTTTAAAATCCATGTATTCTATAGCCTCTATCCCTTTTGGCGTCGCTTTTTCCAATATCTCCACATCTGCCCATTTCTTATTAAACTCGTTCCTTGAAAATACTTCGTCGTCCCCGTCCTTCTTCTTAAGCTTCTGCATGCCGATAAAAAGCGAGACTACGACAAGTAGAGCTACAGCAATATATTCCTTCTGTTGTTTTGTTAGATTTGCTTTAGCCATACCTTACCTATAAATCCGTACCTTTTAACGCAATCGTACTAATAACAATGTGACTTTTGACATCAAAAGATCTCAGCTCAGTCACATCCTCATTAAAATTTTCATCGAGATCCAACCTGTTCGTATCAATATGCTCTATCCTCAAAAACTTTTTTGAACCTTCGATGCGCGAGATAAACTTACCAAGCTGATGATACGTAGAAATCGTGTCCAGCACTACGTATAATTTACTATACAGGCCTCTGTCTTCTAACTCGCCCGGCTTAATAAAGGATATCTCTATATTCTCCTTCGACGCCATATCGGAAACCAATGCCAAAAGCCACGATACGTTTTTTTGATCCGGCAACATGTCTCCATAGACCTTTAGATGCTTTCCCAGCGCCCTTATTTTACCGACAAGAACGTTTCTTTCTCTTTCCCGAAGTATCTGGGCCCTTAATGCTTTATTTTTATCCATGAAAGGTTTGTAGATAAACAGAGATCCTACAATAAACATAACAATAGCTACTGTTATATGTAGCACTACGATCTTATTAATCTTTTTGACTGCTGTTTTTTTCATAGAATATTATGGCCCTGTAAATAATATCTCAAAACTCACAACCTTTTCTTTTTCTATTTCTTCTTTTCTCTCGACCGATACGATGTCGATCGTTTTCATGCCTTTATTTATATCATCGGCTTTTTTTAATGTTATTAAAAAATTATTTA
>CAYULJ010000058.1:8627-10255 GCA_964445715.1 uncultured Planctomycetia bacterium | reverse complement strand
TCCTTCCGCGTATTCTTCCTTTTTTCATAAAACCTTCATAGTGTCTCATCAAAAGCTGCGACTCGATCTGGCGCATCGTATCCAGCATAACACCGACCACGATCAAAAGAGCTGTGCCGCCGAAAAAGCTGGCTATTAGATAAGGTATCTTCAGCCACGCGCCAAGCATGTCAGGAAACACTGCTATGAACGCCAGAAATACAGCACCCGGTAAAGTGATCCTCGTCATTATAAAATCAAAATATTCTGCTGTACGCCTTCCTGGCCTTACGCCCGGAACGAATCCGCCGTACTTCTTCATGTTCTCTGCCACATCCGCGGGGTTAAAGGTGATCGCGGTGTAAAAATATGCAAAGAATACGATCAGCAAGCTATAGAGAAGCGTATATAAAAGTTGGCCTCTCACTAGAGACTGCGCGATCTTTTGAAGCCCTGGATTCGGTATAAATCCTGCTATTGTCGCAGGAAACAATATCAATGACTGCGCAAATATTATAGGTATAACGCCTGCTTGATTGACTCGCAGAGGGATATACGTGCTTTGACCTCCGTAAACCCGCCTTCCAATGATCCGCTTTGCGTATTGGACCGGGATCTTGCGTTGGCCTTGAGTTATCAGGATAACGGCTATGATTACGCCTACGCCAATAGCAGACATAACTACCAGAGTCGATATATTGATCTGTCTTCTCTCAGGAGCGAACGGGGACACCAATGCAAATACCTGATATAACGCTGACGGTAATCTCGATATGATGCCTGCTGTGATTATCAAAGAGATACCGTTTCCTATACCGCGCTCCTGGATCTGCTCGCCTAACCACATTATAAATGCAGTGCCGGTCGTAAGAGTGATTACTGTCAGAAACCTGAATGACCAACCGGGATTGTCCACGATCGTAAGCCCTTGAAACCGCGCCGGGTTTTCAAGCCAAAGGCTTATAAAGAATGACTGGACAATAGCCAAGACAACAGTGCCGTAACGCGTGTACTGTATTATCTTTCTTCTTCCAGCCTCGCCTTCTTTGGATAATTTTTCAAGGTGAGGCACGACTGTTATCATGAGCTGCAATATAATCGAAGCAGATATGTACGGCATAATACCTAGGGCAAATATAGTCAACCGAGTCAATGCCCCGCCGGAAAACATATTCATAATGCCAAAGAGCGTGCCGCCCTGCTGCCGCGTGACATTCTCGAAAAACTGCATAAGGGCAGCGCCGTTTACCCCTGGCGTTGGGATAAAAGCGCCTACTCTATAGACGCTGATAAGCGCCATGGTCACAAACAGCTTCTTTCTAAGATCCGGTATTTTAAAAGAATTTGCGAATGCCTTGAACATTTCGTCCCAATGCCGACATTGAATCCCGTAATTGCTGACGGTTTCCAATGCCGATGTTGTTTTTTAATCCCTTTCTTTTGCAACGTCGGCAGCCATCATATCTTTTCTCAACGTCAGCATCAATTAACGATTGTCACTTTTTAATTAGTTCGCACTTGCCGCCGACATTTTTAATCTTCTCGAGCGCTACCTTTGAAAATGCATGGGCCTTTATATTTATAGGTATACCGATATCACCATCACCCAGGATTTTTACAAAATTCACAGGCCCATTTATTATACCTTT
>CAYULJ010000058.1:0-8617 GCA_964445715.1 uncultured Planctomycetia bacterium | reverse complement strand
TCTTAGTAATTCAGGAGTTATAGAAGTCTCTTTTTTTAAAGACGAAATCCTATCTAGATTGACCACGTGATACCCTTTTTTGGGCCTTTTAGAAAAACCCCTCTTCGGTATCCTTCTTATCAGAGGCATCTGTCCGCCTTCAAAACCAGGAGTCGCGCCTTTGCCGGTCCGCGACATCTGGCCTTTGTGACCCCTTGTAGAGGTCTTTCCATGGCCAGAGCCTGGCCCCCTGCCAATAATCTTTCTTCTTTTCTTAGCTCCTACTGCTGGTCGTAAATCCTGTATCTTCATGTCTCTATTATTCTTCCTCTTTTTCGCGTTCGACCCTAAGCTGCCTCAAACCCTCTATAGTCGCCTTTGTAACATTTACTGGATTCTGAGAACCCAGTGACTTCGTGAGTATGTCTTTTATGCCTACTGCATCGCAAATAGCGCGAACAGTTCCTCCTGCAATAACTCCGGTCCCTTCTGCAGCTGGTTTCAAGAGTACCTTGCCTGCTCCGAAACGACCAAGTATCTCATGAGGTATGGTCTTTCCTCTAAGGGATATTGTGAAAAAATCCCTCTTTCCATTTGAAAGCGCCTTTCTTATCGCAGCCGCAACTTCATTGGCCTTCCCGTATCCGCATCCGACCTTGCCTGCGCCATTACCTACAGCAACGAGCGCGGTAAAAGAAAACCTCTTGCCGCCTTTTACGACTTTCGAGACCCTGTTTATAGCGATGACCTTTTCTATGAACTGCTCTTCTTGGGCCGCTTCTATTTTCTTTATGACTTGTTGCTTAGCCTTATCTCTGTCTACCAAAACAAACCTCCCAACGATACTCCTTAAAATTTCAAGCCAGCTTCTCTGGCTGAGTCAGCCAATGTCTTTATTCGTCCGTGATATAAATAACCGCCCCTATCAAATACTACTCGCTCTATATTTTTTTTCTTTGCCTCTCCTGCTATGTATGTTCCGAATTTCTTTGCCGCCCCTATGTTTCCGCCTTTGGCGCAGTCTTTTTTAAAACTTTTATCATTTGTAGAAAGAGATAAAATAGTCGCGCTAGAGAGATCATCCACAAACTGGACGTATAGATTCTTATTGCTCCTGTGCACGCTCAGCCTAAGCCTCTCTTTCGTGCCAGATGCATTCTTCCTGATCCTATAGTGTCTCTTTATTCTTCCGAGTTCCGCTTTGTTTTTAATTTTCTTTCTCATTGTATTTTCTGGCTACGCTACGGCCTTACCTGCCTTTTTCCTTACATATTCTCCGGAATATCGTATGCCTTTACCTTTATATGGTTCTGGTTTTAGAAAATCCCTGATCTCTGCGGCGGCCTCTCCGACCTTTGCCTTGTCAATACCCTCGACCGTAATCTGAACAGGCTTTGGCGTCTTTACAGTTATGCCTTCTGGTATTGGATAAACCACGGGGTGAGAAAATCCTAATTGTAAATTCAAAGCCTTGCCCTGGGCCTGAGCTTTATAACCAACTCCCTGGATCTCTAAAAGTTTCATGTACCCTTCAAGCACTCCCTTTATCATGTTGTTGATATGCGCCCTTGCGAGTCCATGTCGTGAATAACCGATCTTATCCTCACGAGTCCTTTTTACTACGACTTGAGATTTGTCGATCTGCAATTCAACACCCTCGGGCACAAGCCATTCCAATTTGCCTTTTGGGCCTTCCGTGAATATCTTACCAGATTCAAACTTAACTTTGACTTTATCCGGAATCTGTATTGGTTTTTTCCCTACTCTAGACATTTTTTACCAAACCTTACAAAGGACTTCTCCGCCTGTCTGCATCTCTCGCGCCTGGGCATCTGTCACAACGCCTCTTGACGTAGAAATAATGGCCACGCCTAGGCCAGCTAATACTTTGGGGAGCTTGTTTTTTTTAACATAAATTCTCAAGCCAGGCCTTGATATCTTCTTTAATCCCTTTATGCAAGGCTGTCCTGTTTTTCTGTATTTTAAATACACTCTCAATGTGCCCTGTTTTTTATCATCTATGAACTTAAAATCTTTTATGAATTTCTCTCGCTTTAAAATACCCAGTATTTCCTGAGAGATCTTAGAAAACGGTACATCGACCTTTGTCATTTTAGGCAACAGCCCGTTTCTGATTATAGTCAATGTATTAGCTATAGGATCCGTCAAACCCATTATACTCTCCTTGTTTATCTGCGTGATTCCGCGCCTTAAGTTTACACTTCAACAATGTTAAAGTGTAAACTTAAGGCTTTGCGTATTTCTGCGTTCTACCAGCTGGCCTTTGTGACCCCAGGGATATCACCTTTTGAAGCCATCTCTCTGAAACAGATGCGGCAAATCTGAAATTTTCGTATATAACCTCGCGGTCTGCCACAAAGCCTGCATCTATGGTATTTTCTTACTTTAAACTTTGGCTCCTTTTTTTGTTTTGCTATCAAACATTCTTTAGCCATTTTTAGATTCTACCTTTTCTTTTGTAAACGGCATGCCAAATAGCCGCAATAACTCGCGCGATTCTTCTGCGCCACCAGACCTTATGGTCATAGTGACATCCATGCCCTGGGTCCGGCTTACTTTGTCGATCTCTATCTCAGGAAATATAGCCTGCTCTTTTATGCCCAAAGAATAATTTCCTTTTTGGTCAAAAGATCCCGGATTCACGCCTCGAAAGTCCCTGATCCTGGGCAATGCTACATTGATCAACCTATCCAAAAATTCATACATCCTCATACCACGCAGAGTAACCTTGCAGCCTACAGGAAGTCCTTTTCTGATCTTAAAATTGGATATATCTTTTTTTGATCTGGTCATAACAGGTTTTTGGCCAGCGATCAAAGATAGATCGGACATCGCCTGCTCCAAGATCTTTATATCCTGGTTCGCGGCTCCCACGCCCATATTTATGACTATTTTCTGAAGACATGGCGCCTGTAAAGGATTTTTATATGCAAACTTCTTGCTTAATTCCGGGATTATCTCTTTTTTATATTTTTCCAAGAATCTTGGTATCATTTTATATCAATTCCTTGCACTTTTTACAAAGCCTTACCTTTGTGCCATCAGAAAGCGTGCTGAAATTTACGCGGGTCGGCTTTGAGCATTTTTGACATACAAGCATCAGATTTGACACATTTATAGGGCTTTCCTTTTGTACAATACCGCCCTGCTGATCTTCTCTTGTTTTCCTCTGATGCTTCTTTACGAAATTTATACCCTGGACAAGCGCCCTGTCCTTATCGGGCCAGACAAAAAGCACCTTGCCTGTTTTGTCTTTGTCTCTGCCTGTCAATATTTTAACTGTGTCGTTCTTCTTTATCTTCGCCATACCTTATATTACCTCTGGAGCCAGGGAGACGATCTTCATAAAATTTTTCTCCCTCAATTCCCTTGCGACCGGACCAAAGATCCTTGTGCCGCGAGGATTCATCTGCTGGTCTATTATAACCAGTGCATTTCTATCAAATCTTAGATAAGAGCCGTCTGGCCTGCGAACAGGATTTACGCTTCTGACAATCACTGCCTTGACTACTTCTCCTTCTTTGACCACGCCGTCAGGGGCGGCCTCTTTTACGTTTGCACTTATAATGTCGCCTATCTCGGCAATATCCCTGCCATGCCTGCCTATGACGCCGATACACGAGGCCCTCTTCGCCCCTGTATTGTCCGCCACATCCAATATTGTTCTCATTGTAATCATAACTTCTCGCTTTAAGTTTATTAAAAATAAAAAATAGAAAAAATAGGAAAAAATAGAAAAAATAGGGACAGACACCTATTTTTATCTAAGCTTTTAGGACTTCTATTAGGCGCCACCTTTTGCTCTTAGATATAGGTCGCGTCTCCTGGATCATGACTTTGTCGCCTAACTTTGCTGTCTTTTTTTCGTCATGTACCATTATTTTGTTTGATTTTCTGACAATGCGCTTATAGACAGGGTGTTTTGTCGTGCGGTCTATTCGGACAACAATGCTCTTCTGCATCTTGTCACTTACTACAACCCCTACCCTTGTCTTTCGATCACCTCTATTATCCATTTTATCCATGAAAATTATCCCTCTTTTTCCTGCAATATGGTCAAAATCCTTGCGATCTCTCTACGCGCTTCTCTTATCTTGCCTGGCTTTTCTACGCGGCCGGTTGCTTTTTGAATCCGCATATCGTACAGAGATTTTTTCAGCGCAACTGCCTTTTCTTCTAATTCCTGCTTTGTTAAATTTCTTAATTCTGATACTTTTAACATTATTATTCCAGAGATTGCTTCGGACGCTTCGCGTCCTCGCAATGACATCTGCTCAAATTTATGCGCCAGTCTTTCTGGTGACGAATCTTGTTCTAAAAGAGAGCTTCGAGGCTGCGTATCTCATTGCCTCTCTCGCGAGGCTCTCGTCGACTCCTCCTAGCTCGAATACGATCTTACCTCTTTTAACCACGCTGACCCAATGAAGAGGCATACCCTTACCTTTGCCCATTCTTGTTTCCGCGGGTTTCTTTGTGACAGACTTGTCCGGAAAGGCCCTTATCCATAACTTACCACTGCCTTTAAGTATTCTCATGATGCTAACCCTGCACGCCTCTATCTGCACATTGGTAAGCCATGCGTTCTCCAGAGCCTGTAATCCGCTTTCGCCAAAAGATAAACTAGCACCTCTTGTGGCAATGCCTTTCATCCGGCCCCTTTGATATTTCCTGTATTTTACTCGCTTCGGCATTAATGGCATCTTCTATATCCTTATTCCGAGGGTTCTTCTTTTGGCTCTTGTTTTTTGCCTACGATTATGTCGCCTGTATAGATCCAGACCTTTATTCCTATGAGACCTGCAGTGGTATGAGCCTCAGTAAAACCATAATCAATATTCGCCCTTATTGTCTGCAGCGGCACCTTGCCCTGCTTGTAAGACTCTTTCCTGGCTATTTCTGCACCGTCTAATCTGCCGCGACATCTTAACTTTATACCCTGAGCACCTGCTTGCAGAGCCTGCTGCACTGCCCGCTTCATCGCCCTTCTGAACGCGATCCTCTTTTCCAATTGAAAGGCAATGTTTTCAGCCACGAGCTGAGCAGAAACTGCTGGGTGCTTTATTTCCTTTATGTCGATCTGCAATTCTTTGTTGACAATATCTCTTAACTCCTCTTTTAATCTATCTATCTCAGCGCCTTTTCTTCCTATAATGACTCCAGGCCTGCCGCTGTGAATTATTATGCGGATCCGTCCATATGCCCTCTCTATCTCTATCTTTGCAATAGCGCCTTGCGAGAGATTTTTCTTTATATGAGCTCTGATCTTGGCATCTTCGATCAACAAGGAACCAAAATCCTTCTTTTTCGAAAACCAACGAGAGTTCCAGTCTTTTATATAACCCAGTCTAAAACTATACGGATGTACTTTTTGTCCCAATTTTAGCTCCTTTTTTACTCTTTACTCTTACCTTTTTCTTTGGCTTTGCCTTGGTCGGCTGTTCTGCGACTTTTTTCTCAGGTCTTTTGATCTTCTCCAACTCTAAAGTAATGTGCGTGGTCCTGTGCCTGATCTGTGTGGCACGGCCCATGGAAGCTGCGCGATATCTTTTTAACGTCGGGCCCTGATCGGCTTTTATAGAAGAAATATATAGGTCTCCGGCTGGCACGCTGAATCTTTTATCCGCACTATCAATGGCAGAGCGAAGCAACCTTTTAATATAGACAGAAGGCCGCTTATTTATTGTATCAAGCAAGATCTCTGCCTTTACAACTGGTTTGCCCTTTAAAAGGTTTGCCACTTTTCTTGTCTTCCTGGGTGAAACTCTTATGTATCGCGCGATTGCTTTTGTTATCATTTTATGTCTTTGACAACGACTGCTCTGTATGAGCGCCGTGCTTTCTAAACATTCTGGTCGGAGAAAATTCTCCGAGCTTATGACCGACCATGTTCTCTGTTATAAAAACCGGGATAAATTTCCTGCCATTGTAGATAGAAATGGTCATGCCGACAAAATCCGGCAATATCGTAGACCTTCGTGACCATGTCTTAATCGGCTTTCTGTCACCTATCTGTTTCATCTTCTGGACGCGTTTTAATAACTTCTCCTCTATATATGGGCCTTTTTTTAGCGATCTTGCCATTATTATGCTCCTAGTATTTTAGTCTTTCTTCTCTTGACTATAAACTTGTCTGACGGTTTCGTCTTTCTTGTCTGTAGCCCTTTGGCCTTTACTCCCCAAGGAGAAACCGGGTGTCTTCCGCCAGAAGACTTACCCTCTCCGCCACCCATTGGGTGGTCAACAGGATTCATGACAACTCCTCTGACTTTCGGATTTCGACCGAGCCATCGCGAACGTCCTGCTTTGCCTATGGAGATCGTATCATGTACGATGTTGCCAAGTTGGCCAATTGTGGACATGCAGTTCAACCCAATCAGTCTCACCTCGCCAGAAGGAAGCTTTACATGCGCATAGGTTCCTTCTTTTGCTAGTATCTGGGCATAACTGCCAGCGCTCCGCACGATCTTGCCACCACGACCCTCTCTTAATTCGATATTATGGATCGGGGTACCGGGAGGGACGTTACGTAAAGGCATTGAATTGCCCGGTTTGATGTCGATTTCGTTCTTGCTCGAAATCACTGTATCACCTTTGGTCAAACCAGCAGGCCAAAGGATATATCTCTTCTCGTTATCCTCGTATTGCAAAAGAGCGATACGCGAAGACCTGTTTGGATCATATTCTATGGACAAGACTTTTGCAGACACATCCATCTTGTCTCTTTTGAAATCTACGATCCTGTATTTCTTTTTATGTCCGCCGCCCCTGAATCTGGATGTAATGCGACCCTGCGAATTACGACCACCTGTCCTCTTCAAAGGCTCTGTCAAAGACTTCTCTGGCTTGTCTGTCGTAATCTCGTCAAAGTCGGACAATATTGTCCATCTGAGCGATGATGTCCTTGGTTTGTACTGTTTTACTCCCACGATCTATACCTTTCTAGTTCACTTTTCTAGGTAGTAGCAATGTCGATCCTGTCGCCTTCCTTCAATGTGACAATGGCCTTTTTCCAATCAGGGGTCTTGCCTGCCTGGTACCTTAGGCGCTTCCATTTGCCGCGCATCTTTACGGTATTGACCTTTGTCACCTGTACCTTATATATTTCCTCTATTGCCTGTTTTATCTCGATCTTATTCGCATCCTTGCTGACGCGAAACATATATTTATTGTTAGGCAGCATCTCTGCGCCCTTTTCCGTCCTCAATATATTTACAAGGATGTCATATGATGTTTTCATATTATTTAAGCCTCTTGACTATGGCGTCATGCGTTTCTCGCGAGAACAAAAGCCTGGAATTCAAAAGTACGTCTCGCATATTAAAATCACTGCACAGCTTTACGGTCAGGTTTTTAATATTCCTGCATGAGCGGACCAGATTTTTGTCGTTCTTAGAATATAAAAATAATATCTTTTTACCATAGGTCTTTAGCGCGATCAATGCCTTCGCCACGTCTTTTGTCTTTGGCTGACTAAGCTCAAGATCTTTCTCGACAACCATTATCTCTTTATCTATGGCTTTGGCGCTCAAGCTTGATACCAGGGCTACTTTTTTCATTTTCTTAGGCAAAGCAAAGCTGTAATCTCTCGGTTGCGGACCAAAGACAATGCCGCCACCTTTCCATAAAGGAGATCTTATTGAACCAACTCGAGCCCTGCCAGTGCCTTTTTGCCGCCATGGCTTTTTGCCGCCACCGCTGACCTCTCCTCTTTTCTTTGTAGATACATTGCCCTGTCTCTGGCTCGCCATATACATGACTAGAACCTGGTGCATAAGAGGCTTGTTGACCTTGGCGCTAAAAACATCTGAGTTCAATTTGAACTTGTCTACTTTTTTGCCAGAAAGGCTGTACACGTCTACGACTGGGACTGACGCGTCAGTCTTTTGGCTCGATTTAGTTTTAGCGTTCGCCTTTGGCTTTGTCATAATGTATTCTGCTTAAGTTTACACTTTAACATTGTTAAAGTGTAAACTTAAGCTTTTGCTTTCTTTGTTTCCTCTTTTGGTCTTTCAGCAGCTGGTTTTTTCTTTGCTATCTTTATCTCTAGAAATCCATTATTCGCGCCAGGCACAACGCCTTTTACGAGCATTAGATTTTTGTCTTTAAATATCTTGACCACCTTTATATTCTGCATGGTCTTTCTTTTATTGCCCATCTTCCCTGGAAGGTGTAGGCCTTTTAATACTCTCGACGGAAAGCTTGAGGCTCCGACAGAACCAACTCTTCTATGATGCATCGAACCATGACCGCTCGGACCGCCGCTCCATCCCCATCTCTTCACGCCTCCCTGAAATCCCTTGCCTTTCGAAGTGCCGACTATATCAACAAAATCCTCTTCCTTAAAAATATCCACTGTTATATTTTGACCAGCGGAGATTTTATCGTCAACGTCAAACGCTACCTCTCTGGTAAATGCTGCGGGCTTTACATTTATCTTTTTATATATCTCTAATTGCGGCTTTGGCGTCTTCTTTTCTTTTTTGTCACCAAAACCCAAGAGAACTTTATTTTCAAAAGTCCTTAGCACAGTGCAAGGGCCTGCCTCGATTACAGTGACAGGGATAAACCTTCCCTCTTCTGTAAAAAACTGTGTCATGCCAAGTTTCTTTCCTAATAT
>CAYULJ010000057.1:0-10762 GCA_964445715.1 uncultured Planctomycetia bacterium | reverse complement strand
CAGAAAAAATAAGAAGGTTTTATTTACAGGCTTGTCCGAAGAGAGGTTTTTTACAAATGGGACTTATTATCATTTGCCTCTGATCAATATAGAGCCGCTTGAGGACTACAGGGAATTCGATGCTCGTTTGAAAAAGATCAACAGATTTGATTGGATAATCTTTGCAAGCCGCTATGGTGTGGAATATTTTTTCAAAAGGCTCAAGAAAATCGGTCGTGATTCCAGGGCGCTTGGCAATATCAAAATCGCAGCCGTAGGAAATTCTACAGACAAGAGACTAAGTGATTTCGGAATATCAGCGGATTTAGTTCCTAAGAGGGAATCTTCGGAAGGGTTGATAGAGGAGTTTAAAAAAATAGATCTTAAGGGAAAGAGAATATTCTTGCCGCGTTCTAATATCTCTGATAAAGGCCTAGAAAAGGCGTTTCAGAGACTCGGCGCAGTCGTAACAACATCATTTGCGTATAAAAATAGGATTGCTAGAGACCTGCCGGATTTGGATTTAAATAATTTTGATGAAATTATGTTCACTAGCCCTTCTACAGTTAGGAATTTTAAGAAAAGATATAGAAGTCTGCCAGGGAATGTAAAGATAGAGTGCATAGGCGATGTGACATTAAGAGAGGCAAAAAGATGCCAATTGTTAGATTGAGTAGATTGAGAAAGAATAGCGTTGCGAGAGACTGGATTAATGAGACCCTGCTAAGGCCAAAAGATCTTATCCTGCCTTACTTTGTCGTAGAAGGAAAAGCCATAAGTAGGGCTATTAAGTCTCTGTCTGGTATTAGTCATTTGTCAGTCGATAGATTGCTTAAGGATATATCTGATGCAAGAAAAAAGGGTATCAAATCTATTCTTTTATTCGGCATCCCTAGATCAAAAGATAATGTAGGCTTTGAGGCGTATAAAAAGAATGGAATTGTTCAAAAGGCAACAAAGGCCATAAAAAAAGAATTTAAAGACATAATCGTAATAACAGACGTCTGTCTCTGCGGCTATACATCACATGGTCATTGTGGAATACTGAATGGTAAGGGTGTAGACAATGATTCGACTCTAAAGGTTTTATCTAAGATAGCCTTATCACATGCTGGATCTGGGGCTGACTTGGTAGCGCCGTCTGCAATGATGGATGGCCAGGTAAGATCGATTAGAGAGAATCTGGATAAAAATGGATTCAAAAATGTAGGTATACTCGCTTATTCAGCTAAATACGCGTCTAATTTTTATGGACCTTTTAGAGAGGCGCTTGATTCCAGTCTACAGTTTAGTGACAGAAAGACCTATCAGATGGACTTTAGGAATTCAGAAGAAGCCTTGAGAGAGATAGGCCGGGATATTGAAGAAGGCGCTGATATTGTAATGGTAAAGCCAGCGCTTTCTTATCTCGATGTTATTTATCGGGCAAAAGAGAAGTTTAATGCACCAATAGCCGCGTATAATGTGAGCGGGGAATATAGTATGGTAAAGGACTATTGCGAACGACGAACGACGAACGACGAACGACGAGGAATGGAAAAGGAATTGGTATTAGAGATTTTAACTAGCATAAAAAGGGCTGGTGCAGATTTTATCATCACATATTGGGCAAAGGATGCAGCAAAATGGCTAAAATAACGATTCACGATTCACGATTCACAAACAACGAACTTTTTAGTGAAGCTAAAAAGCTCATTCCTGGCGGCGTAAACAGCCCCGTCCGCTCTTTTAAGGCTGTAGGCGGAAGCCCTGTCTTTGTAGAGAAGGCATATGGCTCTAATATCTATAGTGAATGCGGGGAAGAATTTATTGATTACTGTCTTTCCTGGGGGGCTTTGATCTTGGGTCACGCTTATCCTAAAGTTACAGAATCCGTGTCCCAAGCCATAAAGAACGGCACAAGTTTTGGCGCAGCCACCGAGTTGGAAATAAAATTAGCAAGGCTTATTACAGGGGCTATCCCCTCGATTGAAAAAGTAAGACTTACAAATTCAGGCACAGAAGCAGTCATGGGCGCAGTAAGGCTGGCAAGGGCATATACAGGCAAGGACAAGATTATAAAATTTCAAGGCTCATATCATGGTCATGCAGATTATCTTTTGGATTGCGCTGGTGTGCCAGAGGATTTTAAGAAGCACACAATCGTAGTCCCGTATAATGATATAGGCGCTGTTTTAGGCGCAGCTGAGGCGCACAAGGATGATTTAGCTGCAATAATAGTTGAGCCAGTTGCTGGAAATTGCGGAGTGAAGTTACCTGAGCTAGGTTTCTTGGAAGGCTTGCGTAAGATCAGCGATAGGCTAAACGCGGTTTTAATTTTTGATGAAGTCATTACTGGATTCAGGATTTCATACAGCGGAGCGCAGGGATTTTTTAGGATAAAACCAGATCTCACGTGTTTAGGAAAAATTATTGGCGGAGGTTTGCCTGTCGGCGCATTTGGCGGGAGAAAAGAGATAATGGATCTTTTAGTGCCAAAAGGAGATGTGTATCAAGCAGGCACATTATCTGGTAATCCAGTTGCAGTTACAGCAGGGATCACTACCTTAAATATATTAAAAGAAAAAAATCCGTACGCTGAACTGGAAGCAAAGACAAAGAGACTGTGCGATGGGGTTATATCTAGCGCAAATGCCTATGGCATAAAACTGAGAACCAGCTACATCGGCTCTATGTTTAGTGTATTCTTTGGAGATAACGGGCAGGACTCGAATTTATTCAAGAGATTCTTTCATGGCCTATTGAAAAAGGGAGTTTATTTCTCTCCATCTGGAGGAGAGGCTGATTTTGTATCCATCGCGCATAACGATGAGGATATAGAGAGGACTATAAGCGTAATCGATGAAACATTAAAATTTTTAGGGAGGTAGAAATGAATATTTTGATCAATGGCAAAAAAGAAGCGTTGGAAGACAGCATTAGCGTGGCCGAACTATTGGCACGAAAAAAGATCAAACCCGAGGTTGTTACTGTAGAGTTGAACGATAAGATTTTGGAAAAATCCAAATATAGCGGGATTTCGCTTAAGAGTGATGACAAGTTGGAGTTTGTGTATTATATGGGCGGTGGCTGTGGAGATGGGAAGAAGATAGCAGATAGTGTTTTGGACTTGATAGGAAATACGCCTATGGTAAGACTAAATAAGATAACCGGGCCGGATACGGCTTTAATCTTTGCAAAACTCGAATCATTTAATCCCGGCGGAAGCGTAAAGGACAGGATATGTCTTTCTATGATTGAAGATGCTGAGAAAAAAGGGGATCTTAAGAATGGTTCAACCATAATCGAACCCACTAGTGGAAACACTGGCATAGGCCTGGCAATGATTTCTGCTGCCAGGGGGTATAGATGCATACTTACAATGCCTGAGACCATGAGTGTAGAACGGACCTATATACTGAAATCTTATGGCGCAGAGGTAGTGCTTACGCCAGGCGAAGAAGGCATGCGAGGCGCGATTAAAAAGGCAGAAGAGCTTATCAAAGAGACGCCGAATAGTTTTATGCCGCAGCAGTTTAAAAATCCTGCAAATCCAAAGATCCATCGAGAGACGACTGCCAGGGAGATATTGGATGCTAGTGACGGGAAACTGGATGCGTTTGTCGCAGGCATAGGCACAGGCGGCACTATAACAGGGGTAGGAGAGGTTTTAAAAAAGCATAACCCAGGCATAAAGGTGGTGGCTATTGAGCCAGCGTCGAGCGCTGTATTATCTGGAAAAGAACCAGGCCCACATAAGATACAGGGGATTGGCGCAGGTTTTGTGCCTGATATTTTAAATCGCAAAGTAATTGATGAGATAATTCAAGTAGATGACGCTGATGCATTTAAGGCTTCGCAGAGATTGGCCAGAGAAGAAGGATTATTTGTCGGCATATCAGCAGGCGCTGCAGCTTGGGCAGCTATTAAAGTAGCCAAGGATCTAGGAAAAGGAAAGAAAATAGTCGTGGTCTTGCCTGATACAGGCGAGCGATATTTTTCAATGGAGCAATATTTCGACGCTTAAATAATCCCCTTTCCCTGTTGGAGAGAGGGTTAGGGTGAGAGGGTGAGCATATGCCAGATTATGATATTAAGGAACTGAAAAGCGGAGGGCTGATGAAGCAAAAGGAGAAGGATATATTTTCTCTTCGCCTGCGCATAGTGGGCGGCTTTATCAAGTCTGCGCAGCTTGTAAAACTTTCAGAGATTGCCAATAAATTCGGCAAGGGTTATATACATCTTACTACAAGGCAGGGTATAGAGATCCCGAACGTAAACTTTAAGGACTTTGAAAAGGTAAAAGAAGAGTTGGCTAAGGTAGAGCTCCAGATGGGCGCATGCGGACAGAGGGTAAGGACAGTTACTGCATGCCAGGGCAAGGAATGCAGTCATGGTCTGATAGATTGTCTTTCATTGGCTCAAGAGATTGACAAAAAATATTTTGGCATAGGAGGCCACCCTCATAAATTTAAAATAGGAATCACTGGTTGTCCAAATGCATGTATAAAACCACATGAAAATGATTTAGGTATATTGGGAAGATTAAAAAAGAAATTCATAAGGGATAAATGTAATTATTGTGGGTTATGTGCTGAAGTCTGCCCAGTGGACGCAATAGTTGTTGATAAAGACAGTGAAAAAATAGTGTTTAATGCAGATAAGTGCATTGGCTGCGGAGACTGTGTATTTTCTTGCCCGACAAGCGCATGGCAAAAAAGACAGGAAGGCTACAGCATTTTTGTCGGAGGCAAGATGGGCAAATTTCCAAAACTCGGCATAAAGGTCTTTAATTTTGTAGAGACAGAAGAAAAGGTATTCCAGATCATAGAGAAGACATTGGAATTTTACAAAAAATTTGGCAATAAGGGCGAAAGATTCAGGGAGACATTGGATAGGGTAGGACTGGATAAGTATAAGGAAAATATTTAACTCATGAGGAGACTTCTAAGTTTACACTTTAACATTGTTGAAATGTAAACTTAAGCGAGCAAAATAGGGACAAATAAAATGTTAAAACCTAATTATACACTAGACTTAACAGGCATAGCGTGTCCGAATAACTTTGTCAGGACAAAGCTGGAGCTTGAAGAGATGGAAGCTGGCCAGATTTTAGAAGTAATATTGGATGATGGTGAGCCGATTAGAAACGTGCCACGAGCAGTAAAAGAAGAAGGTCATGAGATTTTAAAGGCAGAAAAGATAGACAACAAATGGAAGATCTTGATTAAAAAAACGTGAGGTGATCGCCATGAGTTACGTAAAAGGATTAAAATGCAGGGAATGCGCCAGGGAGTTTCCAAAAGAGCCTCTCTATGTCTGCGAATATTGTTTTGGGCCACTAGAGGTAAATTATGACTACGAAGCCATAAAAAAGGTCCTGTCGAGACAGGAGATAGAATCGCGGCCAAAGAATCTGTGGCGTTATAGGGAGCTATTGCCTATCGATGGAGACCCTGCTGATGGCTTAAAATCAGGTTTTACACCTTTAATAAGGGCAAGGAATCTGGAAAAGGTATTAGGGGTAAAGGAGCTTTACATAAAAGACGACTCTGTAAATCATCCCACACTTTCCTTTAAAGACAGGGTGGTCGCGGTTGCGCTTTCAAAGGCAAAGGAGTTTGGATTTAAGACTGTTGCGTGCGCTTCAACAGGGAACCTTGCAAATTCTGTTGCAGCCCAGTCTGTTGTTGCTGGCCTGGAGAGATTTATATTTATTCCGGCTGATCTTGAGTTAGGTAAGGTCATAGGCACATTGATTTATAAGCCGACACTTGTGGCAGTCGAAGGTAATTATGACCAGGTAAATCGTCTCTGCTCAGAGATCGCGACAAAATATAAATGGGCATTTGTAAATATAAACATCAGGCCATACTATGCAGAGGGTTCAAAGACATATGGACACGAGATCGTAGAGCAGCTGGGCTGGAGTCCGCCGAAAAATATTATAGTCCCTTGCGCAGGAGGATCTCTTATTACAAAGATCTGGAAGGGGCTAAAGGAATTTAAAAATATAGGAGTAATCGATAAAGTCGATACAAAGATTTATGCAGCCCAGGCAGCTGGCTGTGCACCGATTGTTACTGCAATAAAAGAAGGATCTGACATTATAAAACCAGTCAAGCCCAATACAATCGCGAAATCCCTGGCAATAGGAAATCCTGCTGATGGCATATATGCTGCAGGCACTGTAAAAGAATCGGGCGGCACTGCTGAAGATGTTACAGATGATGAGATAGTAGAGGCGATCAAGCTTTTGGCGTCAACAGAAGGTGTATTTACTGAGACAGCTGGAGGCGTGACTCTCGGTGTGACAAAAAAACTTATCGAGCAGGGCAAGATCCCAAAAGATGAGTCCATCGTTGTCTGCATAACAGGAAATGGATTAAAGACGCAGGAGGCAGTAGCTAAAAAAATAGGAAGGCCGATAAAGATAAAACCGAATCTCGCTTCGTTTGAGGAGCATGTTAAGATATAAGGGAGATTTATTATTTTGTCACCCAGTCAGGTGCTTTAAGAGGACACAAAATTTCCCCAGCGAGGAAATTTTGCTCATTGTTGTTCCTCGCTCGTCTTTTTGAGCTCGCAGGATAGGCAGGTCAGCACATCAGAAAGATTTTGGCAAAAGTGTGCAAGGAGTTACGGCGAACAACGCGAGCCGTAAACCGTAGTGCACGGCAAAATCATTCCAGTGCAGAACTGCCTATCCTGCGAGCTCAAAAAGACACCGTGCCCGCTCGTAACAACGATGCCTCTTAAAGCCCCTGACTGGGTGACAAAAACAATGGAGGTCTATATGTCAATAAAAGTAAGGGTACCGACACCATTACAAAAACACACCAAGAATCAACCTGAGGTCAACGTGGATGCCACGAACGTAAAGGATCTTATCGACGTCCTTGAGAAGGATTATCCTGGGATCAAGGAAAGGATATGTGATGAGAAGGGTAAGATCCGCAGATTTATAAATATCTATGTAAATGAAGAGGACGTGAGATTCTTGCAAAGAGATGAGACATCTCTTAAAGATGGAGATGAGGTTTCAATCATACCTGCTATTGCTGGGGGTGCAGAATGAAGTTGACGGATGCGCAGATCGAACGTTATTCAAGACAATTGATCTTGCCTAACATAGGCGGCAAGGGCCAGGAGAAGATCTTAAATGCAAATGTGCTGGTGATTGGCGCAGGAGGCCTTGGCTCTCCTGTATCGCTATATCTTGCATCAGCTGGCGTGGGCAAAATCGGCATTGTAGATTCTGACAAGGTTGAATTGAACAATCTCCAGCGCCAGATAGTGCATTCCACGAATACCGTAGGAAAGCTAAAAGTAGACTCTGCAAAGGATAGGCTTAGCGCAATAAATCCCGAGATAGAGATCAAGGCTCATAATTTACGAATAACCTCAGCTAATATAATGAACGTCATAAAGGACTATGATATTATCGTGGATGGCTCTGATAATTTCCCGACGAGATTTCTTGTAAATGATGCGTGCGTTTTGTCTAAAAAACCATTATCGCACGGAGGCATATTCAGATTCGACGGACAGGCAATAACGATCTTGCCCGGAGAAAGTGCGTGCTATAGATGTCTTTTTCCTGAGCCGCCTCCGCCAGGCCTTGTGCCAAGTTGCCAGGAGGCAGGGATTTTGGGTGTGGTAGCCGGTATAATCGGCACTATCCAGGCGAACGAGGTGTTGAAATATATATTAGGGACAGGCGAGCTCTTGGCAGGGAGATTATTGGTGTTTAACGCACTGGATTCAAGTTTTAGGCAGGTAAAGGTCCCCAAGGATCCAAATTGTCCAGTATGCGGCAAAAATCCGACCGTAACAAAATTAATAGATTATGAACTATTCTGCAGTTTGAAAAAAAGGGAGGAGTAAGCTATGTCAAAGATCAAGGTCCATCTAGTATATCCGCAGAAACTTATCAAAGAACCTGTCATCTATACCATGGCTAAAAAGTACGACGTGATTCCGAATATCCGAAGGGCCAAGGTCACGGAGGAAATAGGTGAGGTGACACTGGAACTCAGCGGCACAAAGGAGAATCTCGAAGCTGGCAGGAAATATCTGGAAAAGACCGGTGTCAAGGTAGAGCCTGTAGTCGGGGATATTATTGAATAAGAAAAAATTGTTATTAATTTGTTTCATTTTTTTAGCAGGGGTCTCTTTTTCTGCTGGCTGTAACCAAGGAGAAGGCCTTGAGAAGATAGACTTTGATGAGACCATAGAGCTGGACTATGCAAAGCCTCTTCAAAAATCTGAGATAAATATATGCGTGGGCTCTATGATTACGCCAGAAGAAGGCCATGCCTATTATAAGAGACTGCTGGACTATATCGGACGAGAACTGAATATTAAGATAAATTTTGTTGAAAAAAGGACCTATGCCGAAGTAAATTCCCTTTTGGAAAAAGGAAATATTGATGTGGCATTTGTCTGTGGCGGGCCGTATGTAATGGGTCATGATGGGTTTGGCCTCCAGCTTCTGGTTGCTCCGATGGTAAATGGTAAGCCCTTATATTACTCTTATATTATTGTTGGCAAGGACAGCGAGATAGAAACTCTTGGTGAATTAAGAGGGAAGGCATTCGCCTTTGTGGACCCAATATCTAATACAGGTAAATTGATCCCGACCTATATGCTGCATGAATTAGAAGAAACCCCTCAAAGTCTTTTCAAGGAATACTCGTATACCTATGGTCATGATAGGTCAATAAAGGCCGTGGCGCAGGGGATAGTTGACGCTGCAGCTGTTGACAGTCTTATATGGGACTACATGGATAAAAATGGTAGTAAATATACTCAAAAGACAAGGATAATCAAAGTTTCCAAACCTTATGGTATCCCGCCAGTAGTAGCGCGACCAGGGTTAAACGAGGATTTGAAGGTGAAAATAAAAAATATATTATTAAATATGCATAATGATGAAGAAGGAAGCGAGATACTTAAAGGGATGTTCATTGATAGATTCATCGAAATAGACGACTCGAGTTATGATACTATAAGGCAAGTCAGGGCTTATATTGGAGAATGACAACATAAACTGTTCAGGGCTGGGTAGCTTTCAAAAAGCATCTTTATTTTTTACGGGCAAGGTGCTTAAGTTTACACTTTAACAATGTTAAAGTGTAAACTTAAGCGAGCAAAAAATAAAACAGAGCGCTGGCCGCCGCGCTGGGAGCAGGCGAGCGTCTTTTTAAAGTCTACTCAGCCATGAACAGAAGTGAGCCTTGAATCATGAAAAGCATACGGTCGAAACTTATTTTCTGGATATCGACATTATTTATATTAATAGGCCTGTCCATATACCTGCCCCTTTCAATCATACTGCCGAATAAGATTACCTCCCAGGTCATTAAAAGGGATGTGGAGATCGCGAAATTCCTCTCCAATGAAACAAAAAATCTTTTACTACTCGACGATAAAATCGCGCTTTCAATGCTCCTGCACGATAATGTGGATAGATTAGAGGATGTGCGGTATTTGTTTATCAGGGGACCTGGGGGAGATATAATAACCCATACATTTAGTAAGGGATTCCCAAAGGGACTTTTGTCATTCAACTCAGGTTCATACCCACATAGTGTAGAAGGGTTTTTAAGTAACGGCAGACATCTTTATGACATAGCTGTGCCAATATCACGAGGGGAATTAGGGACCCTTCATATGGGCGTTTCTTTAGAGTCTGGCAAAAAGGATATCGCGGAGATAGCAAAGGTAAATTATTACGTAGCCATTGTTATTCTCATAGGTTTGGGCATAGGTATCATTGTATTTTTAATCATAGGGGTTTTGTTTTCAAACCAGATTATAAGACTGAAGAATTTTGCTTCTAAGATCGGCCGCGGGGATTTAGATGCAAAGATCGACATAAGATCAAAGGACGAGATAGGGGCATTAACTGTGGCATTTAATGAAATGGTAGGGCATTTGAAGGAGAACATACAGGAAATCAAGAGACTTAATACAGTGGAGGAACGCAACAGGATCGCCCTTGATCTACACGATGGTTGTGCGCAGGACCTAGCCAATATTATAAAAAGGATCGAGCTTAGTGAAAGGCTTTACAAGATCGATCCGGCAAAGGCTATCGAGGAGCTGACCTTGCTGAGAGAGAGCACAAAGACTCTTCTAAACAGGACGCGCCAGGTTATATTTGATCTAAAGTCGCCAGAAGACCCAGATTTTAATTTGGCGGATAATCTGACTAATTACATCAAGGATTATAAGGAAAACAATGACATAGATGTTAATTTAAATGTCTCTGGCTCAATGGACAGAATTACGGATAAGAAATCTGTTTTTTATATCATTCAGGAGGCGCTTACCAATGTAAAGAAGCATAGTATGGCAAGAAATGTGGAGCTAAATTTAGAGACGAATAATGGCAGTAATCTGAACATATTAATAAAAGATGATGGCAAGGGTTTTGATATAGGACGCGCAGGATCTCCTGATTCAAATTTTGGCAAGTGGGGCCTTATAAGCATGCGCCAAAGGACAGATTCTCTAGGCGGGAAATTTATTATTGAGTCTGTGTCGCAACAAGGTACAATGGTTTCTATAGACATTCCTCTTAAGGATAGGAGTTAGACATGGCAGATCATATAAGAGTATTCTTGTGCGACGACCATACATTGTTCCGGCAAGGCATAAAGAAACTACTAGATCTGGAGAAGGATATTAAGGTAGTAGGCGAGGCAGATAATGGCCAGAATATGCTTTCGATGTTAAAAAAGACAGCTCCAGATGTGATATTGCTGGATATCGGCATGCCCCAGATGGATGGGGTTAC
>CAYULJ010000056.1:0-10778 GCA_964445715.1 uncultured Planctomycetia bacterium | reverse complement strand
CTTAGTTTTGCCATCTCCACTTCATTCTCGCTGGAAGAGACCTGATAAGAGATCTGTTTTATCTGGCTTTGTACCTGTAAAAATTCAGTCCTTGTACTCAGGCCCAATCTAAACCTTTTCTTTGCCATATTAAAGATACCTTTTGCATCTTTTAATAGCAAGCGCTGCTCTTTAAGATTAATGCCCTTAACAAGATATGAATAAAATTCAGTCTCTACGCCTAATCTCAGATCCTGCAAGACCTTATCATAGTTTTCCCTTGAGGCCTTCATATTAGATATTGCCTGATCGACCGCATATCTTAGGCGCCAGCCATAAAACAATGGGTGCTCAAACTTTATCTTATACTCCTTATCTGTGAAGTCCTGGGTTATACCAGTAGTTTTACCTGTGGTTTCCATGTAATTAAAGCTCGCAGAAGGATACAATGCCCGGCGCGCCTCTCTGATCTTAAGCTCTGACAACTCTATTTCTTCCCTTGCTATATCAGCAGCCAAATGCTTCTCCATCGCAATATCTACTGCCTGGCCAACAGGCAGGCTATCAGACAATGAAGCACTGAACTCTAGCTCCTTATCCTCAACATAGTCCTTCTTTATGTCCCAGCTACCCCAGCGGCCTTTTTCAAGACTCTTGGGCTCTTCTTCAGAATTGACTGCAAATATCACAGGCACATCCAGCCACAGCTCTTTGTCCCTAAGCCGGTCTGGTAAAGGCGCGTATCTATCCAGCTCAAAAGCTACTCTCAAGCAAATCCTATCCAGGTTTTTATTGCCCGATGATTCAGAGACATAGATATCCTTTAGCTCTCCCTCTGGAGTAAGGAGAAGCTTTAACTTCATTTCGCCCCTTGAATTATATATAAAAGCTCTTGCCTGGTTCTGGGCCAAGTCATGAATAGAATTAGATAACTCTACTATATAATTAGTAATAGACTCTACTGGTTGGCTATAGCAAGATGATACGGTAGGATGCAGTATTATAACTGCAATAAATATAGAAAGATATAATAATATGATACGCTTGATACGCATAACTTCTCCTGGTAAGGGAGAAGTATATCATACTATTGTGATTTTGTCAATATACAGGGAAAAATCTGATATGATACAGTTTTGATACGGTTATTTCACTCAAGTTCACACTTTAACATTGTTGAATTGTGAACTAGGCACTTATAAAGGCGTCTCTTATGACAATGCTAGCTGCCCCTACAGCAACAGAATCTTTGCCAAGTCTGGCAGGTATTATCTTTACAATATTGGCTGGCTCCTCAAAGGCCCATTTTCTTACTGTCTTTCTTAATGGCTCTAAAAACAGGCTACCTGACTTCTCAATGCCACCACCTATTATAACTATCTCCGGATTGAATAGATTTACCAAATATGCTACTCTAACGCCTAAGTTTACAGCTGCGTCTTCCAGCAGCTCCATGGCAAATGTATCCCCTGATTTTGCAGCCTCTATTATATTATCCACGCTTATCTCATCCAGCTTATTATTTGCGAACGTGGATATGCTAGTCTTGATCCCTTCTTCTTCTATCAATTTTCTGGCCTGGTTTATAAGTCCCAGGTCTCTGCCCATTGGCAATAAAAACGAAAGATCCTTTGATAGACTTAGATATTCACCGCTTCTGGGATAATTTATGCGTATCTCCCCTGCGCTACCACTAGCACCGCAATAGATACCGCCTTTCATAATAATCCCGCTCCCTATATCAGAATACATATAAACAATATCTTCTGCATCTATTGGAAGAGAATGCATCTTCTCACCGAATGCAGCAAACGTTGCGTCATTACCGAGAAAACAAGGAAAGCCAAACCTCTCCTCAATAAGCCCTTTTATCAAAGTAAAGCCTGTCCGCGTACCATTCTTGCTAGAATCCCTAACCGTACCAAGGCTCTCATCTATGATGCCGTTAATCCCTATGCTCACTCCGCAGATCTTCTCTTTATCAAGCTCTTTCTTATTAATAAGCTCATCTATCAGATCCAAAGATATCTCTATAAGCCTGTCCATGTTTTCTTTCTTTCTCTTCTTCTCAATACTTGCCAATACACTTCCCGCGAAATTAGTAACTACCCCTATTATGCTCGCACCTTCCGTATCCATATGTCCAAGATCAAGGCCTATCGCATAACAATGGTTTTCGTTTAATTTTACAAGCGTAGGTTTCCGGCCGCCCGAGGAAGCCTCCATGCCGCATTCCAAGACCATTCCCTTGTCAATATAAGTAGCTATATAGTTCGAAACTGTCACGATATTAAGATCTGTGGTCTTTGAAATATCAGCTCTTGTAATGGGTCCATTTCTACGAATAAGGTCCAGTATAGAAAAGTTTTTCCTTTCGTGGTCAGAAAGTAATCGAGTCTTTAAAAGCTGATCTCTTTTTAGAACAGCCATGGATCCCTCCTTATTAAATTAATCGCTAGCTACAAAAAACCTATTTATATCTTCGTTAAATTCAAGCGCGACACCGTCCTTCTCGACTCTCACCACTCTTGTCTTTCCTATAAGACGAGAAAACGGAAAATCTCTTGCTTCATCCCTCGGCACTGATATAGATATGCTTAATTTGTCCTCTGGCTTTATTCCTTTTAAACCGATCTCCATAACATAGGCCCCTTTGAAACTTACATTGATCGTTGTTACATCTTGAATCTCTTCTTTTCCGTCTTTCGAGACACGTCTGATTCTAGCAGGAAGAGATAAATCCAATCTTTTATATCGCCTCTTCTCTACAAAACTGTCTCCTCTCATCTTCACCTCCTTGCTTTATATTAGTACCGTAATAATCTTACCATATTAATCTCATTTGTAAAATACTTTTTTAAGTTTTTTTTAAAAGTCCATGATAACTTGACTTTTTAAAAATCTATGTTATTATTCTATTTATGGCTATGACGAAAAAATTAAAAATTATTTTATTAATTCTAGGCCTAAACCTTGTCTTTGCTCAAGGACTCTTTGCTGAAGTTCCTGGAACAGAAGCTTATGAGCAGGAAACCCTGAAAATGATATTGCAGGAAAAGATCTCTGAAAAAGACTCATGGGGCATAGAGCAAGGCACATGGTTTCTTAAAAGAGGTGAATTCTATAGTGAGGTCTATACAAAATACTATTGGCACAATCAACAATTCGATAGTGATGGAGATAGGCATAGATGGGACTATAGCGGAAAAGGCCGGGAAAGGGATACAGAATTCAAATTAGAACATGGCGTCACTGACAAGTGCACTTTTATGGTCTATCTTAATTTTAAAGAGGCCTATTGGAAAGATGAGTTCAAGAGCACTTCGAATAGCGGGCCTGTATATGCGCGTCCAGGTTTAAAATATCTTTTATTCAAAGATCCCTTCTTAGGCTATCTGCAATTCAAAATGAAATTTCCACTAGGATTTGATGAACAAGCAGTCGCTTCTCTAGGCACGCACCAGATCGACGGAGAGATAAAATTTATCACTGCGCAACATTGGCCAAAGATGCCAGGATACACAAAATTTGAAATAGGGTTCCGCGGGCGAAACGAAGAACCTACAAATGAAATAATATACTATGCACAGGTCGGATACGATATAAACAAAAACATCCTTTTGGAAGTCAGTCTTGACGGCCAGGAAGGCCTGGCAGATACAGGCGGCATTGATGAAGACTACGCCAAATTTACTATCGGCCCAGTATTCAGGCTGGGTCTTTTAAATTTCAAACTTGGTTACGGAAGGACGTTTGCAGGAAAAAATACCTCTGCGGCTGAAGAAATCTATTCCTCTCTCTACGGATGGTGGTAACCCTCCTAACTTAAGTTTACACTTCAACAATGTTAAAGTGTAAACTTAAGTTATCAAAAGGCGTGCGAAGCATACCAGTAATTGAGTACTATCTCGGCAGGTTTTCCTTGAGGCGTGAAATCTCGATTATTAAAGCCTCCGGCATAAGGAGAACTCTTCCAATACCACCAGTAGAGGCCTCTGCACCAATCTCTATTAGAGAAAACACTCAGGGCTGCTGAATAACATAAAGCCTGCAATTCCAGATCCACCTTCCTTCCAAATCCTTCCTCCCATGGCCTTGTAGCAGCATACTCAGAACTCCTGTAACCTATCTCTGTCAAAATGACCGGCTTACCTATATAACGATGCCACTCTTGAATCTCATCCGCCCATTTACTCCAGCTAGTCTTTATCTCTTCATATCCTGGATTCTTCTTGCGAGCAAGGGGAAAATAGGCGTCTATACCTATATAATCAAGATCATCCCAGAATCCAATGCTTTTATACTCATCCCAATTAGCCGCGTATATCAACTTACCTGAATAGGCCGTTCTTACACTGGGGATAATATAATACTGCCAAAATTCGGTCTTGGTTGAAGCAAAACACAGTTCTGTGCCTATACAAAAAAGCTCTACGTTTGTCTTTTCAGCCAGGTGGGCGTAATGTACGATGAACTTTTGATATTGAGCAAACCATCTTTGCCAATCTTTTTCGGTCTGAAAACCAATATCCCCTCTCCACAAACCATCTGAAGTATCTATCAAATCAATATGTGGCTTAAGCATGACCTTTAACCCCAGACTATGGGCCTTTTTGATTACATGCGCTATGCTTCCGTCGCTTGGCGTCTTCCTGGTAGGAAAGATCCTTTTAGAATTATACTCATCCTGATAATAAGTGGTTATGATCTCCACCCACTCAGCACCGGTCTGGGCCAGCCTTTCCAGGGATTCGTCTGAATACTGAGACAGATAACGATATTTTTGCCAGGCTGCGTAGCACATACCCTTTTGGAATGCGGAGCTTGCTTGTACTGGCAAGACAAAGATAAGCATCCTGGATAATAATACGACCACGCTTATTACTCTTATCACCCTCTTTGTCATCCCTCTCTTATTGTTACCCATAATAAAAAAGCCCTATTTTTCAAACTGTCTGAAAAATAGGGCAAAAAAAATGCCAACCCCAAGGTTGGCTTATTGTCTACCGCAATAGATATTGCTCGCTTTACATCTTATCAATTTCGGCAGCTCAGCCACCTTGCGGTCATCTAGACCAAAGGCCTGCTAGCTTTGCGCCCCATCCTTACAGACGGTTTGCCTTTTCGATTGATACCTTGATTTTCCGACTTTCAAAGAGCTTACTTTTTTCTATTAACTAGAGTATATCACGTAAACGCTTACAAGTCAAACAAAAAATAAATCTTTTTTAAAATATTTTTAAAACTCTTGAAATTTATAATTCTTAGGGTATACTTATAGTAGGGTTTTTAGTGCCCTCCGAAAAGGTAAATCTAGCCGTAAGGCTAGAGACACAAAGCCTCCGGCCCTAGAAATAGGGTAGCGGGGTTACCGAAGAGGTGAAAGATGAAGAAAAGAACCGTTATTTGCTCCGTTCTGATCCTGCTACTGATTCTAGTATCCGCAGTTCCCTCCTTCGCACAACAGGCAAGAGCAACAGCCAGCATACTTATAATCATTTCTCCTAGAGAAGATGAGTTGAAAGACAAAGGGACTGAAAAAGTAAAAGATGAGCTTAGCAAGAAAATTGCTTTTGCTAATCAGGATACTGACTCAGTAGAAAAAGAATAAGACATCAGAACTTCTTGGCAGGATACTCCCATTGAAGTGCAAAGCTTAGATCTTCGATATTCTCTCCAGAAAAAACCTCTAACTCTCTTTCTTGAGATGAGACTATTTTAAGACCTTTGGGCAGGTCTTCAGGGTAAATGCTTATCTTATACTTACCTGGTAAAAGATGATCAAATCTAAAATCTCCGTCTTCGGTTGTACGCCGAAATTTCTCTTCGAGATCCTCCGTCAATAGTAGGACTACTGCTCCCTCTAACGGCTCTTCGTCTTCCTGAAAAACCATATCATTATTGATATCTATAAAGACCTTGCCCTTTATGGAAGCTGATTTTACTAAAAGAAAATCTACAAAAACCCTTTCTGCCGGTTCTATCTCGACTGTTTTTTGCAGCTCAGCAGTCGTCCACTCCAGAGGCACGTCTGCCAGATCAAGATAGACCTTTTCATCCCCGGGACAGACATAGGGAAAACTAAAATAACCCTCTGCGCCTGTGATTGTCCTTCTTCCGTCTCCTAGCTTTATACCAGCCCCCTCTATACCGGCCTCCTCCCAGTCAATCCTACCATCAGCGTCAGCGTCTAAAATCACTCTGCCTTTAATTATTCCAAAATTAGGCTCGCTTTTAATATTAAAATCCTGCTTGAGATATACCATCACTGACCAATCTTCAGGCCATCCGTTTTCTACTCTCAAATCATAGGAATTTATGGCGTATTCAAGATTTACGTTTGTCTTTGGAGTCAATCTGTATCCGAGATTTACCGAACTGGAAAGCGTCTCTGATGTCTCTTCTCCGTCTTCTCTATCATGGCTATAGCTAGAATCAAAATCTATTTTTAAACGCGGGTTAACCATGTGATTGATATTAAAAGATAAGCTATAATTCGATGTATCAGACCCGTCTTTATAATTAGTGTCAGTAAAATCTTGCCTGAGATACCAGCTCGAACCTCTGCCAAAAGACCCAAATAAACTCATGCCCGGGCTATGCGAATTATAATCGCTGGTACCATCACTATCCAGTGTCGAATACTGATAACTCAGCAATAAACGACTATCAAACAAAAAAGGCAGAAAATAATCGATACGTTGGATATTGGTCTTAGTGGTGGAACCTGCATCAGGCCCGGAAGGATCAGAGTTAAACTGGTCAAACCTTAATGTAATAGATTGGTCCTTAAGAAACCTGTGACTGGAGGATAATGAAAACGTCTGATTATCCGTGGTTATCCTACTGGAATCATCATCTACATTGTCCCTATATTTTCTCATGCTGCTATAAAGCCACCAAGAATCCGTGACTTTATAATTAACGCCAAGATCCCCTCCTTTATAATCCTGATAAGAAGCAGGATTTCCTAAAGAGACATACTCGTCTCCGACAAACTCATACGCAAACCTGGCGCTCCCTTTTTGGAAATCCCATTCTGTTCCCACGCGCCAGTCTATATCCACTACTGACTCGTCTTGTTGGTTATCCGGCTCATAGTAACACTGTGCCATGTCCATAAAAAGAGAGATATCATCATATAACTTTAAAGAGCTACCTAAGGAATAAATAAGATTTCTGCGCGGGAATGAAGTCGTACCGCTAAGATAATGAGGCTCTATATCATCGTTCTTCATATAAATGAGCCTACCTTTTAATCCAAGCCAATCCAAGGGGTTATAGTCTTCTTCTATACCGAGCATCTGACCGGTATACTTTACTGTGCCTCCTGTGCCGGAAACATGATTCTCTACTTTGCCTCCGAAAAATGTAGTCTTATTCAAAGAGTCGTCCCATCCCTTGATAATCTTGACCCCGGAAAAACTCTGACTCTGGTTTCTCAAAAGGCCCAGATACATTGATTGGTCAAACAACCCGATCCACAGGTTTTCCTTGTCCATGTTAAGATATGTATAATCGTGATCGAATTCCTCCTGCATATCGTCTTTCCAGCTAGACTCAAATCTGATCTCGTAATCGTAAAATCTGCCCCAAAGAGAATATATCTGGCTACGATATGGGGAATGGAGATTATAATCCCTATGCGTATAGGCAACGCTTCCATTGAGGTCGATGTACGGTCGTGCAGCCTCTGGGATATAATCAGGCATACTGTCTTCTGGTTCCATCAGGACAGGAGATTTTTTCAGCTCCTGAGGCTGAGTTTCCTCGGATTCGATTAAATAGGTTTTGAACTTTGGAGCCTCTTCAGTAAAAACAAAGAGCCTGCTTTCTTCAGCTGCGTATCTACTTTCTACAGAGAAATATTCCCCTATCTGCTCTTGATCCAGCATAAGGGCCTCTTCTATAAGATAAGCCTCAATATTCTGAGTCAGGCCTTTGGGAGAAATCAATCTAGCTTTACCTTCTTTCATATCCAGAAAACTATAATTGAGGGCGCTAGCAATATCTTTTAAAGAGACCAAAATCTTGTTTTCTCTTATGATAATAGGCGTCTTTAAAGTCACCTGCTTATTATTTATAAATAAGGGTATCTGGCCTACGCTTTCTACGTATAGATCGCTGGGATATACAGAACTACTATAATATTCAGACGCAGACTCAAAAATACTATCAGCAGACACATAATCAACTAGAGCTTCTGCTGAATAACAAACAGAGCAAATGTTCTGAAACATCGCAATAAAGGCCAAAAGTTTTATAAACTTTTTCATAATCTGAGATTAAAAAAGGGAGAATTCTCTCCCTTGATCTGCCTTCAAATAAAATGATAGCTACAGTTAGTCTATGCTAAAAGACAGTTCTCCTAACAATAGATACCTTGCTCCGTAATCGATCTGAGCCTTTAGACTATAATCACCTTCGGGCAAGGGTTCCTTTAGATTTAATTTAAATTTACGCAAAGTACCCGGCAAAATACCTATTTGCTGAATATTAAAATCAAGCTGTTTGATCTTTTTGCCTCTATCATTAAAGATATTCACTTTGCCTTCGGGCCTGATAAGCACATTACCCTCGTTAAAAATACTGATATCTATCTCGTCGGGCTGTATAAATTCCATATCTGCCAACTTAGCCTGATATATTTCTGTTTTGCGGATAGTCAGCGCAAGGAATCCACCTAAGCGAAAATTTATGCCTATGCCTTTTTCGTAATAAAGTGGCTGGGTCTCAAAAAATATTATCCCATAATAACCCCCTTGCACATCAGAAGGCACTGAAACGCTTATCCTCACCTTTGCAATCTCTCCGGCAGCTACATCCAGTTCAGTAGGCTGTATATCTATCCAATCAGCGCACGACCACTGCGTGCTACCAGGAGGGACGAACTCGTTGCTGCCGTCAGGGAGATAGATCACGTCCTGGGCATATACTTTAATGTGAAGAGGGGTATCTGACTTTGTATTGTTTATCAATATAGTCTTACCCCTACGCTGTCCAGGGGAAACAGACATCTCTATGCGCGAAGGTTCAATAGTAAAGGCAAAGGCCTCTAGAGATAAAGCAAATAAAAGAGTCAGCCCGATAATGAATAATAAAGAAATTTTTCTCATAGCATCTCTGTTATTGTAAATCGAATAACTGTGGTGTAACTCCCTCTCACCTGCATCTCCGGTATCTTTAATAAATATTTGAATCTAAACTTAACTCTAGTGCCATTGTTTTCCTCTGACATACTGGTATAAATAAGCTCCGGCGATAGGCTGAATTCTTTATACTGATACGGATAGATCAATGCTCCCCTGCCGTCAGTAGAAACCAGTCTCCATTTAAAATTTTCCAGAGGTATGATATGCTCTCCGGAAGTCAACGGTCTGAAGATATTTATCTTAAGATGCCATGTATTATCATTGGTGGACCTGGCAGTGATCTCATGATGATAGCCGCCATAACGGCCGAGCTCTTTTTCTTCACCTAAATCCATAAGACCGAAAGACACGGGTTTTTTATCCGTGGATATCTCTAAGACAGCATATGCAAAAGAAGAAATACTCATAAATATAAGGCTAGAAAATAATAATATTTTTTTGATCTTTTTCATTGGCTTTATGGGGCTTCGGTCATCGTAAACATGATCGAAGCTGAATATTCTCCGCCAGGGGCATCCTCAGGGCAGAAAAGGCTATATTGAAACCTTAGGACTACTTCTTTGCCGAGATTGTCATCTCCCTGGCTTATATATATAAGAGATGGTTCGTGATCGAATTTCTGAAATCCATAGCCACCCACAGGGCCGGCATCAGACGAAACAGACATTGTCTTCCATCTTAAAGAAGAAACCGGCAAGTTATAGTTTTTCCCGGCTAGCTTCAGACCAGATAATAACTGTGCCGTCAACATCCACGACCGCCCGTTATTCGAACGGCACCTTACTTCATTAAAAAACCCACCTTCACCGACAAACTTTGTCTCTCCCGGATAGATCTTATCAAATCTGAGATAAGGCTTATTCAGGGAAAGGTCAAAGACAGAGGCTACTTCCACCGAAGCAGAAAGATCTTCCCTTCTTTCGTCTAACGCCTCTGCTCCAGAACAAAGACACAGCAAAAATATAAAAAACACCCATGCCGAAATCTTCAATCTTTTAGGCTCTCTTCCGTAAAAATCTTTAGTTACTTGTCAAGGTAAGTGTAATATTACCCGAATATGTACCGGCCGGCACATCTCCTATATTCAATTGATAACTAAAAGGGACTGTACCCACAAAGGTGCTACTTAAGGAACGCTGCCAACCATTGGCAATTTCCCAATCCGTAGATGGCGTTCCGGTAATAGCAGTTGTTGCTCCGGTAGCAAAGAAACCTCCACACCAAAGCTTTAATTTGGAGACATCGCTTATCCCTGTCAAAGTCGCGCTTACATCCAAAGACATTGTAGAGCCATTGGCTGATATCTCTGCTACATGCCAATTCTTACCTGTCTCGCTTCTATAAGGAGCATACATATAACCTGCATCCCCACCTGTCATATCCTCATCATCGCGCTTATCAAAAAGCACCTGACTGGCTGAACCTCGAGTCACTGAGTTAGTGTCTCGATCGAGTTCTACGCTGGTTATTGAAGCGACAGTCGCACTAACTGTTGCCGTAGCAATATCCTGAGCAGCTAAGACAGGATACACAAAAACACACAAGCAACAGAATGCCAATGCTAATACTAACAACTTTTTCATACTACCCTCCTTTTTTTCTGCTTTTAATAAGTCTTTATGAAACCGCTTTCTTATTATAAGTATA
>CAYULJ010000055.1:0-11101 GCA_964445715.1 uncultured Planctomycetia bacterium | reverse complement strand
ATGGCAAAGGATGGAAGAAGGCGTCATAAGCGAAGCAGAACGCATAGCTAAAGAAGAAGAGATAGCCAGGCAACAGGCGCAAGAAAGGACTTTGGCTAAGGAAGAGCAAAGAAGATTGGTTCAAGAGATAGAAAGCACTTATGAGAAGGCCCTTGAGTATTATATTGACGAGAAATATGCTCTTGCAATAATGAATTTTAAGAAAGTCAAGAAGTTAGGCCCTAAGAGTCGTTTTGTATCTGAGGCCGAAGCCTATATTCAAAAAGCAAGAATAGAGATAGAGAGGGAAGAAGAGCGAGAGAGGATATTGCGAGCAGAGGAGATGAGACTTAAGGCTTTAGAAGATGCAAGGGAAAAAGAAGAACAGAGATTAGCGCAGGAGGTAAAGGGCATATATGGAAGAGCCTTGAGCTATTATAAAACGAGAAATTACCCTCAGGCCATAGCAGAATTCAGGAAAGTCGAAGAGTTGGATCCGCAAAATAATTTGGTTTCCAGAGCAGAGTATTATATCGAGTCATCCCAGAAAGAGATAAAGAGAGAAGAAGAGCGTCAGCTCATGGCAAAGATGGAAGCGGCACGCCGTGCAAAGATAGAAAAGGAACGGGCGGACAAACAGAGAGAGATCGAGCGCGCGAAGAAGGAAAGGGAAAAGGAAAGACTTAAGGTGGTGTTTGAGAGAAGGTTGAGAGAGCAGCAATTAAGAGAGAGGATTGTAAGAATAGAAGAGTTTTTGAGCGCTATTAGGATACATGTTAGAGAGGAGCAGTTCGAGGATGCCGAAGAGGCGCTTACGACAGCGATAGCTGAATTCCCGGAAAATAAGAGATTTAAGGATGTTAAGGATTATGTCGATAAAGAGAAGATAAGAAAAGAAGAAAGGGCCTTGAAAAAGGCTCGTGAGATAATAGAAGAAAAAATGCTCCTGGAGATAGCAAAAAAACATATAATACCTGAGCAAGCGATAGATGTATTAAAAAAGGAGAAAAAGATAACGCCTCTTGTAAGGATTCCTGAGATCAGAAAAAGGCTTAAGATACCACTGAGTGTCGATTTTAAGGATGTAGAGCTTGATTATGTGTTGGATTTTCTATCTGATGCAACAGGAGTCAACATAATACCGTCGAGTGAAATCGATATGACTGAGAAAAAGGTTACAATAAAGATAAAGGACATGCCTCTCGAAGATGCATTAAGGTATGTATTGAAATCCCAGGATCTTGTTTACAGAATAGAAGAGGATGCTGTATGGGTAGCCACTAAGGAAGAGCTGGACAATGAAGAAGTGGAGACCAGGGTGTATTTTCTGAATCAGGGCGTTGGCAGGATTGCTGAATCTTCAGCAAGTTATAGCGAAGAAGATGGGTCGTCTTCTTCAACGGTCAATACTGTAAAGGATATACTTGAAAATGCAGTGGATTGGCCAAAGGATTCAAAATTGACGCTTGATGATAGGACAGGCGCGCTCATCATAAGTAATATACCTTCAAATTTCGAGATCGTGGAAAATCTGCTTTATAATCTCGACGTGACGCCTGTGCAGGTTTTGATCGAGGCGAGATTTTTAGAGGTACAGGTCACAGACGTGGATGAATTGGGCGTTGAGTGGAAACTTAATAGCGACTGGGGCGCTAGGCAGAATAACTCGAAACAGAATGTGCATGGGTTTGCTTCAGGAAGCGGCGTGGATTTTACGAGCTTTACTCGTGCAACCGAAGGCTTTAACCTGACATATCAGGGCATCTTGAGTCATCCGCAGTTTCAAGTTGTAATGCATGCCTTAAAAGAAAAACAGAATGTAAAGACTTTGTCTGCGCCCAGGATAACTACATTGAATAACCAAACAGCGACTATAGAAGTGATAGATGAATTTATTTATCCGACTCGGTATGAGGTAAGCTTGGTGCAGTTTGATATAAACGGTGATGGTGACTTTGATGACGCGGGCGAGACAGAATGGGCGAATATCCCGCAGGATTTTGTAACAAGGGATGTCGGGATACTTTTGCATGTCAAGCCGAGCGTGGGAGTGGATAAGAAGACTATAACGCTGGCTTTGACGCCGGAGGTCAGCGAGGATTCAGGGACATTTTCATATTCAGGAGATGTGTCAATACCTCAGTTTAAGACAAGAAATTTAAGCACCAGTGTTATGGTCGATAGCGGAGAGACGATCGTAATGGGAGGCCTTATAAAAGAGACAAACACTAATATAAAGACAAAGGTCCCTGTATTAGGCGATCTCCCGTTTGTAGGCGGGTTGTTTAGAAAAAAGACAGATAATGTGGAACGCAGAAATCTATTGATATTTGTTACTGCAACTGTTTTGGGCGAACAAGAAAATATTGTTGCCAGTGCCCCTGCGGATGAAGTAATAATACGCGAACAATAGCCGATGTACTCCTTAAGTTTACACTTTAACATTGTTGAAGTGTAAACTTAAGCTAGGATATGAGAAGAGTTGGTTGTATAATTTTGGTTCTTATTTTTATTTTTTGCGCGCAGGAACTGTCTGCCTATGAGGTCAAGTTTGCAAAAGATAGCGATGCGCAAACTAAAAACTCTATAGTAGAGGTGCCTGAGATCAGAAACAAACTAGATATCCCGATAACAGTGGATTTTAGGGACGTAAACCTTGATTATGTACTTGATTTCTTATCTGAGGCAACAGGCGTGAATATAATCCTCGGATCAAGTGTTATGCCAGAGGAGAAAAAGGTTACTATAAGAGTAAAGGACATGTCTCTTGAAAGTCTTTTAAAATACATATTTAGACATCAGGGCTTGGCATACAGGATAGAGAATAATGCAGTGTGGGTTGACACTTATGATGCAATGAAGGAAGAGGCTTCTGAGACGAGGATCTATTATTTAGACCAGGGTCTTGCGATGTTTACTGAGTTTTCAGGAAAGACAGCGGGTTTGACTGGTGGATTCGGCGGGGCTGCGAGTATATCCAAGATCAATACTATCAAGGATGTTCTGGAGAATGCTGTTTCATGGCCCAGCGACTCAAAGATCAATCTGGACGAGAGAACAGGCGCATTGATCATTACAAACACGCCTTCGAATTTAAAGATAGTCGAAGAGATCCTGTATAATCTAGATATCGATGCTACTCAGGTCTTGATAGAGACAAGGTTTATTGAGATAAATGTCACTGATTTGAGTGAGCTTGGATTAAACTTAACCATGGATAGTTCTTTCCCTATTTATAAGGATGCAGGCACGGCTGTGACTGAGATAGCTGGTGGGACTGGTTCGACTTTTTCGGCATTCACTGGCGCGCCTAGTGAAGGCATGAACCTTACTTATCAAGGCATGCTTACAAAGCCGCAGTTTTCTGCAGTCTTGCACGCGCTTGAGAAAAAGACAAAATTAAAGACTCTGTCTGCGCCAAAGATCACCACACTTAACAATCAGACTGCTACAATAGAGATAGTGGACGAATTTGTGTATCCGACTAGATACGAACCGACATTGACAAAGAACGATTTGAACAACGATGGTGATTTTTTAGATGTGGTAGATGGCATAAGAGAGACCAGGTTTGTCAATGTGCCTCAGGGATTTGAGACAAGGGATATAGGGATCTTGCTTATGGTGACACCGAGCGTGGGCTCGGATAAAAGCATGATAACATTGACCTTAAGGCCTGAAGTAAGTGAGGCAACTGCGAATGCGTTTGAATTCAGCGGAGAAGTCAAGCTCCCTAAGTTTACCACCAGGAATTTAACTACCAATATAGTGGTGAAAAACGGAGATACGATAGTCCTTGGCGGACTGATAAAAGAAACGAGGACCAACACGATTGCCAAGACGCCTGTTCTAGGCGATATGCCTTTATTGGGAGCCTTATTCAGGAAAGAGTCGGACAGCGTAGAGAGAAAGAACCTGTTGATATTTGTAACTGCAAGCATATTGGGTCAGAAAGGGGAGATATTACAATGAAAAATATTAATATAAAAGATGTAGCAAGGGAAGCGCATGTCTCGATAGCAACGGTCTCGCGGGTTGTAAATAAATCATCATCTGTTAAGAAAAGTAATAAATTAGCGGTTGAGGCAGCTATTAAAAAATTGAAATTCAGGCCAAATGTAAGCGCTCAGAGGTTGGCAGCAGCAGCAAAGCAAAACAATGCAATCGCTCTCGTAATACCGAGATACTCTAGTATATTCAAATCCTTCTTTGCGCTTCAGATCATGCAAGGCGTTGGGCTCGGGGTGGAAAAATTTAAAATGGATTTATTGTTTCACATTGCAAATGGGGATACCTTTTTTAATGCATCAGCGGTAGAGGGGGTTTTATTTTGCGATATCATAGAAAACGAAGAGCAGTTGGATAATGTACTTGAAACCGGACTTCCGTGCGTTATCATGAATTACTATACGAAAGATCTGCCTGTATCGTGCGTTGCGATAGATAATTTTAATGCAGCTGTCACGGCGACAGAATATCTTATTAAACTTGGGCATTCCAAGATTGCTACGATCACCGGAAAGTTTAATTCTCAAATAGGCGTGGATAGGTTAAACGGATATATAAAGGCGCTTAAGAAGCACAAGATAGAGCCAAAAGACGAATATATAAAGCATGGAGATTACGAAAGAGAATCCGCGATCGAACCTACCAAAGAGCTTATAAAATTAAAAAAACCACCTACGGCCATATTTGCTGCCAGCGATGAAATGGCTGTAGGCGTTATGCAAGTGTGTCTTGAGAACGGTATTCGTATACCTCGGGATATATCTGTAATGGGATTCGACGATAATCCTTTCGCATTAGATTTTTCTCCAGTACCTATCACTACTATGAGACAACCTCTAAATAAAATGGCAATGGTTGCCACTGAGACATTACATGCGATTATAGATAAAAAAACAAAGGCCAATAAAAAAATAATCCTGCCAACTGAGCTGATAAAACGTTCTTCCTGTCAATCGTTAACCTAATTTTACACTTAGGTTGACAATTAATTAATAAGAGATAAAATATTATATATCCTTAAGTTTACATACCACTTCGTGGCACAGGCTTCCCCAATGTTAAAGTGTGAACTTAAGCGGGAGGCGAATAGTTAAATGGGCGCAATAAGCTCTATTTTAAATGACGTATTGTCTGGAAAAGAGATTGGGCGCGAGGAGGCGAGATCTCTCTTGGATGTAGGCCGGGAGGAGCTTCCTTTTTTAATGCACGCGGCTGATACTGTGAGGCGGAGATTTTGTAGCAACAGAATCGATCTCTGTTCTTTGATAAATGCAAAAAGCGGACTTTGTTCAGAGGACTGCAAATTTTGCACTCAGTCTTCGACATATAAAACAGGGTGCAAGGTCTATTCTCTTGTGAGCGTAGAGAAGATGGTCAGAGAGGCAAAGGCGGCGAAGAAGGCTGGCGCGAGTAATTTTTGCATTGTGATCAGCGGAGGAGGACCGACAAGGAAGGAATTCGATAAGATAAAAAAGGCTATAAAGAGAATCGATAAAGAGGTCGGCATAAAAGTGGATTGCTCGCTTGGCAGCCTTGAACATGGCATGGTCAAGGAGCTAAAGAAATTAGGTATTGATAAATATAATCATAATCTAGAGACATCAGAAAATTTTTACAAAAAAATTTGCACCACTCACCCTTATAAAAATAGATTGAGCATGGTGGGGATGCTGAAGGATGTTGAGCTGAGTCCCTGTTGCGGCGGGATAATCGGCATGGGAGAGAAAGAGGATGACAGAGTAGCTCTTATTTTTGCTTTAAAAAGTCTTGGGGTTACGTGTGTTCCTTTAAATATCCTTAATCCGCGCAAAGGAACGCCGCTTGAAGACGTTGAGCCGCTTTCACCTTTTGATATCTTAAAGACAATAGCAGTTTTTAGATTGGTTCTGCCCAGGGCTACTATAAAGGTAGCAGGCGGCAGAGAGCATGCGCTGCGCGATTTACAGGCAATGGCGTTTATGGCAGGCGCAAATGGCATGATCATAGGAGGATATCTTACTACTCGAGGCAGGTCTGTAGAGAAAGATTTACAGATGGCAAAGGATCTGGGATTCGACGCTTAAGTTTACGCTTTAACAATGTTAAAGCGTAAACTTAAGAAGAAGAAGGAGAGGGTATGAATAAAGCAAAGCAGATAAAAATTGCGGTGTTAGGAGCTGGTGGATTGGGGAAGGCGTGTCTGGATGTTGCAGCCAAGAAGAAAGAAGCAAAGGTGGTTGCGATCTGCGATTCTAACGGGTTTTTGCATTCACAAAAAGGCATTACTATTAAGGATTTAAAAAATCTTAAATCCTCCGATGATTCCATAGGAGAGATCATAAAATTGAAGAATAAGTTTGATGGGATCTTTGTGGCACTTCCGAATCTTCCGAATGAATTTATTCCCAGCGTGGTGAAGCGATTTATCAAGGCAGGGTATAGCGGAGTATATACATGTGCATTGAAGCGCACCGCGGCAATTAAATTAATGATGAAGTTGGATGTTGATCTGAAAAAGAATAATAGCGTGTATATAGCTGGCTGCGGCGCAACACCTGGTCTTTTGTCTGCTGCTGCAGTTCTTGCAGCCCAGTCATTTACAGAGGTAGACGATGTGAATATATGGTGGGGCGTGGGCATTTCAAATTGGGACGCGTACAGGGCCACTATTAGAGAAGACATCGCGCATCTTCCAGGTTATACAGTCGAGAAGGCAAAGCGCATGTCAGACGAGGAAGTGGATAACTTGCTCGACAGGACTGACGGGAGACTTGTGCTTCGAGAAATGGAGCATGCTGACGATATATTGCTTAAGAATGCAGGGGTAGTGGATTCGTTGAAAAAGGTTTCGGTCGGAGGCGTAATGGATACAAGGCACGCAAAGAAGCCTGTTTCTACGACGATGACCTTGACAGGCAAAACCTTTGAAGGGAAAAAATCCAGTCATAGATTCATACTCGGTGACGAAACATCCATGGCGGCGAATGTCGTTGGCCCAGCCCTCGGGTATATGAAGCGCGCGCTATGGTTGAAGCAAAATAAGATATACGGCATGTTCGGTTCCACTGACTTTATGCCAATGATCATGTGCTAACTTTTGACTATATCTTATTCCTTAAGTTTACACTTCAACAATGTTGAAGTGTAAACTTAAGCCTGCCAATATGGTGGATCTGGATCTGACATTGCAACGCCAACTCGAATATCTCAAGAGACAAGATCTTTTCAGAGAAATGAGAAGGATCGATAGCATGCAGGGGCCTACTGTGACTATCGATGACAGGCAGGTCATACTTTTTTCTTCTAATAATTATTTGGGCCTGGCCAGTCACCCTGAGGTGATAAAGGCGCAGGCACAGGCCGCAGAAAGATTTGGCGCTGGTTCGTGCGCATCACGCCTTATTTCCGGCAATATGCTCTTGCATGAAAAACTGGAAGAGAGAATAGCTGGATTTAAAGGTGCTGAGAGCGCAATAGTATTTCCTACAGGATATATGGCTAATGTTGGTACGATCAGTGCTATCGTGAACAAGGGGGACCTTGTAGTCTGTGATAAATTGAATCATGCGAGTATAATAGACGGCGCTCGTCTAAGTGGAGCAACATTAAGGACCTACCCTCACAAGAATGTCGAGAGATTAAAAGAAATCCTTTCCAAAGCTAGCGCGTATAACAAAAAACTTATTATCACTGATGGCGTATTCAGCATGGACGGCGACATCGCGCCGCTTCCTGAGCTCATTGAGATTTCAAAGTCTTATGGTGCTATTTTAATGTTGGACGATGCGCATGCAACAGGCGTCCTTGGCAAGACAGGAAAAGGGACGTGTGAATATTTTGGAATCAAAGAAGGTATTGATATCCAGATGGGGACATTTAGCAAGGCATTGGGAAATCTAGGCGGATTCGTAACTGGCTCAAGAACGCTCATAGAATACATTCGTAACAATGCCAGGTCTTTTATTTATTCTACTTCGTTGCCACCGGCGATAATCGCAGGCACTCTTCGGGCAATAGAGATCTCTGAAAAAGGCAATGAGTTAAGAGAAAGGCTATGGTCTAATGTTAAAAGACTGCGTGATGGCCTGTCAAGATCAGGCCTTAATATTATGGATACAAGAACACAGATAATCCCTGTCTGCACAGAAAATATCTCTTCGACCATGAAGGCCTCCAAGGTTTTATTAGGAAGAGGTATTTTTGCGCCAGGCATAAGGCCACCCACAGTGCCTAAAAATAAATGCAGAATAAGACTGTCTCTGATGTCAGTTCATACCGATGAACATATAGATAAGGCAATAGAAGCATTTAGGAGTTTGTAAGAATGAAAGGATATTTTATAACAGGAACTGATACGGGTGTTGGAAAGACTGAGGTAGCTTCGTATCTTGCTAGGAGACTTTCAAATAGAGGTCTTAAGGTAGGCGTGATGAAACCTATCGCAACAGGCGTTGGCAAAAGCTGCAAGGATGCAGAGATCTTAAGAAAAAGCATTGTCTCGAAAGATCCTGAGAGTTACATAAATCCAATATCGCTGAAATTGCCGTTAGCTCCGATGGTTGCAGCAAGGCTAGAGAAGAAAAAAATAAATATGAAGCGCGTATGGAAAAGTTTCAATAAATTAAAGAGAGAAAAGGATGTAGTGATAGTAGAGGGGATTGGTGGTATTATGGTGCCGATATATAGGAAAGCGAAAAAGATATATTATGTGTTTGATATGATTCAAGAAATGAAGTTTCCTGTCATCGTGGTCTCAAAGCCGAATTTAGGGACGATAAATCATACTGTCATGACTATAAAGGCGCTTCGTCGAAGGGAAATAAAAATAAAAGGGATTGTGTTGAATCACGCCTCCGCGATAAAAAAGGATTTATCGATCAAGACAAATCCTAAAGTGATAGAGAAGCTTACAGGTATAAGGGTTTTAGGTATAATGCGTTATAATAAAAATAGAAATAAAAGGAGGATCAGATGGTCAAAGAAAACAGAATTTTAATCTTTGTCTTGGGTTTTGTTTTTGCCTGGATTTTGTTTTTTGCATCTTCAAAAAATGCGGTAAGTCAATCTACGATACCATCTAGCGTTGCTTTTTCAGGCGAGAGCAATGTCATGTATTTCTTAGATAGAAACGAAGCCAAAATATATAGGTATAACACGCAGGGTCGATTGACCCGTACCTATATAATAGAAGAGCTCGGCGAAGACCTTCGCCCAAAATAACCCCTTAAGTTTACACTTTAACAATGTTAAAGTGTAAACTTAAGTTGACCCACGCGAGGAGGCGGTGTTAAAATAGATAGCCATGAAGATAAAAGGGAAATTTCTCACAACCGGAATAGGAAGTTTGCCGTATACTGATGCCTCGGAAAGCACCAAAATTACGTGCACTAAATTCGACATACCGTTTTGGCCTCAGCTTCCAAAAAGAGGCTTTAAGGAGAACATGTATGTCCAATTTGCCGAGGGTCTGCCGTCGCTAGTTATAGACGAAAAGAATAGAAGGATATACGTTGATAGCACTAAAGATCTAAGCGAAGAACTGGGCAAGTTATACGAGATCTATTTATCCAATAATTACGAGGCACTCGGTCTTTCGAAAGATATTGCAGAAGGGCTCTATGTATTTATGGATATTGCTAAAGAATTTAATCCAGATTATGTAAAGGGACATGTTACAGGGCCTGTTAGTTTTGGCCTCAGCGTTGTCGACGAAAAGGGAAGATCCATAATATATAACGAGACGCTTAAAGATGCCCTGGTCAAGCTTTTGGAGATAAAGACTTCCTGGCAGATAGGCAAGCTGAGTAATGTTTTTAAAAATATCATCATATTTATAGACGAGCCGTATCTTACAAGTTTTGGCTCTAGCTTTGTAAACATCGAAAGGCAGGATGTTGTATTGATGCTGAATGCCCTCATAGATAAGATTCGCTCAAAAGGAGCCTTGAGCGGCATTCACTGTTGTGGAAATACAGATTGGTCGCTTCTTGCAGAGACAAATGTCGATATTATAAATTTTGACGCCTATTCGTATGCCGAGGGACTTTCGTTGTATCCGAAAGAGATAGCGAGATTTTTGAAAAGAGGCGGTTATCTTGCGTGGGGCCAGATCCCTACCTCTGAAGTAGCCTTAAAAGACTCAGAGGATTTTCTCTTCCGAAGGCTATCTTCGGAAATCGTAAAACTAGAAGAAAAAGGTATTCCGCGAGACTTATTGATCCCTCGCTCTTTAATTACCCCTAGTTGTGGAATGGGAACTCTCTCTCATGATCTGACAGAGATTATAATCAAAAAACTCTCGATCGTCTCCAGGCTAGCAAAAGACAATCTATCTTAAGTTCAAAAATAGAAAAATAGGAAGAATAGGTGTCTGTCCCTATTTTTGTAAAGCGTGAACTTAAGCGATTGCTGCAGATGAATTATACAAAGATTAACTTATCGCGTAGATCCACTGTTAGCGTTCTCGCATTAGGCGCTCAATCAAAGAGTAGCTTTTGCTTTGCCAGGGAGAGGGCTATGTATTTGTCGGGGTCGGGAGGAGATCTAAGCAGCCTGGAAGATTTGAAGATTTTTGAGAAGAACATAAAAGGTTTACAGAGAAGATTAAGGATTAAGCCAAATATCGTAGCGTGCGACTTACATCCTGAATATGTTTCGAGCAAATTGGCAAGAGAATTACTGGAGGCTGGAGGCTTAAGATTAAAAGAAGTCCAGCATCACGAGGCGCATATAGCGAGCTGTATAGTAGATAACAATGTCAAAGGAGACGTGATAGGCGTATCTTTTGACGGAACAGGTTTTGGCCTTGACGGAAAGGCATGGGGAGGAGAGTTTTTTATAGGTAGTATAAAAGGATTCAAAAGAGCAGCTCATTTAAAATATCTGCCTATACCTGGCGGCGAGGCGTCGATTAAAGAGCCGTGGCGGATGGGCTTGAGTTACCTTTATAATGTGTTTGGTGTAAGCTTCAAGAGTTTGAAGATTGATTTTTTGAAGAAGCAGGACAAAAGAACGGTTGAACTTTTGATTCAAATCATAGAAAAAAGAATAAATTCACCTTTGACTTCGAGTATTGGCAGACTTTTTGATGCTGTTTCCGCTATTATCGGAATTTGTGACGTTGCAAAGCATGAAG
>CAYULJ010000054.1:0-11151 GCA_964445715.1 uncultured Planctomycetia bacterium | reverse complement strand
ATTTATTATTTTTAAGTTTATTTTTTATCCTATCATATCTAGCCTCTACACTATCTACTTTATGACCTGCCTTTTTTAAAACACTAGAAAGGTACATAATGCCTAGATGTTCTGCCTCTAAATCTTTGACAGCAAAAAGTATATCCATTTATTAGGTTTTTGTAAGTTTTAGAGCGATAAACCAACCGCTAAAAATTGGTATTTTCTTATTCTTAGCCTTAAGAAATATATTAAGAAAATATTGAATGATTTTGTCGCCGCCAAGCTTACGGCTGATCCTCTTCCATGATAATGCGATTTTATTAAATGGTGTGGGAATATTAACTATCGTTGTTAAATCCTGAACAACAAAATTATTTGCTTCTACCAATCGAATCGCCTCTTTCGAAGAATAGCATCCAGCTAAATAGAATTTATTTATTCTGAAAATCTGTTGAATACGATATCCTAATAAATAGAGAAAGTTTTGCTTGTTATCCAATGTCAATACCAATATGCCATTTGGCTTCAAGATCCTTCTTATCTCTCCCAAGGCCAATGAGACATCTTGCCTAGGTATATGATCGAGAGTAGAATTTGAAATGACTAAATCAAAACTATTCTCTTTAAAAGCCGCTGTTTTTATATCAGATACTATCATTTTATCTGAATCCTTCTTAGCAGCATTGCGCAGCCCAGATCTTCTCACGATTTCATACGAGATATCCATCCCGATAATAGTATTATCCGCATTAGATAATTCAAACAAAAAACCATCTCTTCCAAGCGCTTCCTCAAAAAGATCTGTCTTGAGTATAGTTTTCCCTTTTATATCAATATCCCATCTCTTAAGAAGCCTAAGATGTTCGTCTTTTTTATATCGGGCAATGTTTTCCTCAAGGGGATAACTATTAGTGCCACAATCACGGGCAACTCGGTCCCAGTATGCTCCGCTAAGCTGTGTATTTCTCAGTAAGCATTTTGTACTATGTATAGATCTCCATATGGCATATTCTTTTTTTAAAATAAAATCTATCATACCTAAAAATCTTCCAATTATTTCTAATAATATTGCCAAGCTTATGGCCCATAAATTTTTGTATGCTAATTTCCCTAATAATACCTTTGAGACCCTCTTTCCACTCAGAGTGGCAACTCTATAACCAGTCTTCTTTTTCAAAAATAGATGTGAGGCAAAATTTCTCCTACGTTGACTTAAGAAATCCAGAACATTTTCGGAGCCCTTCATGTAAAAAATTGCCTCAGGTACATATTTTGATTTTAAATTCTTTGATATAATTAGGGAGGCGATCCATTCTTCATCGCTACTCGTAAGTGGGATTCCATCGACTATATTTTTAAAAGCAATTAAGTCGCAGAATTTTGGTTGGCTCAAAGAAATATGATGATGTAATTCCCATGTTAAATTTACCACTTTTCCCAGAAGCATATCCTTCGCATCCAGCGGCACAGGACGTCCTGTAGTAATGCCTATGTTTTCATCTAATAAAGGCAGGGATAATCTTTCAATTGTCTCAGATCTTGGCAATATATCCGCACATCCTAAAACTATATATTTAGATTTTACTATTTTTAACAGCTGGTTGATCGCTCTTGCCTTGCCTCCTCTACATTTTAACTCTACTAATTTGATTCTTCCGTCTCGTCGACAGAAATCATTTACAATATCATTAGTGGAATCCGTACTGCCATCTGAGATAACGATAATCTCATCAATCGAGACTTTTTGCAGGCATTGATCTAATAAAGATTGCAATAAAAAACCTATGTTATTATTTTCATTATATGCACATATGCCTACAGTAACACCTAATTTTTCCATACTTCACTTTCTCGCAGCATTCTCTCGAAACTTAAGTTCACACTTTAACAATGTTAAAGTGTGAACTTAAGCAGGTCATCTGCGCTTCAACCTGGGGCAAGGCAGGGTATTCAATATATCCGCCTTCTCGATCCACCCCCGACGGGCGACAGCTACGCCAAACTTCATAAGCTCCAGTTGCTCTGCTATATGCGCGTCTGTATTTATTGCCAATTTCACACCAAAGTCCTTGGCCATGCGACAATGTATGTCATTCAGATCAAGCCTTTGAGGAAAACTGTTGATTTCCAAGGCCACGTCTTCGTCACTCGCTGCCTTAAAGATCTCTTCGAAATCTATTTCATACTCCTCTCTTGCGCCTCTCAGTTTTCCAGTAGGATGGGCAATGATCTGGACGTATTTATTCTGACAAGCCTTTACAATACGCCTGGTCGTTTTCTCTTTGGACTGCTTAAAGCCAGAATGGATAGCGGCTATTACAATGTCCATTTCCTTTAAAATCTCGTCGGGATAATCCAAATTTCCATCTGAGTCAATATCCACCTCTGTCCCATATAGAATGTCTATACCTCTATATTTTTCCCTGAGTCTTTCTATTTCTTTTCTCTTTTTTTTCAGCGCATCTTTATCAAGCCCACCAGCGATCTTTAGCCCCTGAGAATGATCAGTGATAGCAACGTATTCATATCCTAATTTTTTCGCCCCGACGATTACCTCCTCTATAGAGCTTCCACCGTCAGACCAATTCGAATGGACATGAAGATCGCCTTTTATATCATCGAGTTTCACGAGTTCAGGCAGTTTGTCCTTGGCCGCAGCCTCGACCTCGCCTCTATCTTCCCTTAATTCAGGAGCAATATAAGAAAGCCCCAAGGCCTTGTATATCTCCTTTTCAGTCTTGGCAGCAACTCTCTTTTTCTTTTTAAAAAGTCCATATTCGCTTAACTTGAGATCATCTTTTGTGGCAATCTGCCGCAGTCTTATGTTGTGTGCCTTTGAGCCAGTGAAATACATAAGCGCTGCCCCATATGAAGCGCTCTCTATAACCCTCACGTCAACCTGTATCCCGTCTTCTGTGACCGCGCTCGACTTTGTAGGGCCTTTCGCAAGCACCTCTTTTATTTGAGGTAATTTTACAAATGTATCCATTACTTTTTTGGGCTCACTGGAAGAAACCAGGATATCAATATCCCTCACCGTATCCTTCATGCGCCTCAGGCTACCTGCTGGTTTTATTTTAGTCACACCTTTTGCCTTTTTGAGCTGTGAAATAATGGAATCAGCGACGTCAATAGCTGTCTTTATATCCATCCTGTCCCGGCCTCTTTTAAAAAGCTCAATGCCTCGTAAAATATTTTCCTCTGTCTTTTCCTTTATGCCAGGGAGACCCTTGATCCTCCCAGCATGAGCCATTCTTTCAAGCATCACGACGTCACGTATGCCTAGTTTTTCGTATAGCAATTTCGCGGTCTTTGGTCCAACGCCTGATATATCCAGCATGTCCAGGAGCCCCGAGGGTATCTCTTTCTTTAAATCTTCTAAAAATTTAAGCTCGCCTGTGGAAACCATCTCTTTTATCTTCTCTTCGAGGTCCTTGCCTATCCCAGGGATAGTAGTAAGCCTGTTTTCTTTTACAAATACTGCTATGTCATCCGGGATAGACTCTATATTCTGGGCTGCTCGTTCATACGCACGGATCCTGAAGACATTTTCTCCCTTTATCTCCAGGATCTCGGCGATATGTCTAAAGACATCCGCAATCTCTTGATTCTTCATAGTAATGTTATTTTAGCATAGATTTTTTGCCGCATAAAGGATATAATATCGGGCATAGCCTAAGAGAAGGAGATGGGATATGTTGCTAAAATTTTTGCGCAAGAAGAAGAACATGAAGAGAATAATCTGGGGCCTCGCCATATTGATCATACCTGCATTTGTAATATGGGGCGCTGGTTCATCCGGCAGGAAAAAAGGCAAAGGGCCGGACTATGCTGGAAAAATATACAATAAAAAAATATCTTTTGATGAATATCTGAATATGTGGCAGGTGACAAGGGACTATGCCACAAGGACATTCGGCCATAACATACCTCCGGAATTTATAGACCAGCTGACCTGGAACCGGATAATACTGCTGGAAGAGGCAAAAATACAAAAGATCTCTGTCAAGGATTCCGAGGTCGTGGACAAGATCATTTCGTTCCCTATTTTTCAAAGAGACGAGGCTTTCGACAAAAAACTCTATAAATCAATGCTTGGCACTTCTGCAAAGGCATTTGAAGAAAAAATAAGGGATGACCTGCGCATTACCAAATTAAGGGAAAAAATTACTTCCCCTGTATCCATAAGCAATGAAGAAATCAAAGAAGAATACAAAAAGAAACACGAAAAGATAAAGGCTTCTTATATTGCCATGCCGTTTTCAGAGTTTGAAAAGAACGTATACTTTGAAGAAAAGGACCTTCTTGACCACTACGAAGCGAATAAAGAAAGATTCAGAAAGCCTGAGCAAATAAATGTCAGTTACATAGAAGCGCTGCTTTCAAGTTTTGACAACCAAGTGTACATAGAAGAAGAAGCTGTTAAAAGATATTTTGAAGATAATGTCTCTGAATATAAAAAGCCAGACTCTGAGGAAATCCCTGAGCTAGATGAAGAAATAAAAAAAGATATAACTGGAAAACTCTCGCTGGAGAAAAAAAAGTCTCTTGCAGAGGAACTGTCTTACAAGGTATTGGACGCGGCCATAGATAAGGAAAATCTCGAAAACGCCTCGCAGTCATTTGGCCTGGAGATAAAAGAGACTGGTTTTTTCAATACGCAGCAAGAAATCCCTGGCGTAGGTTGGTCGTATGAATTCACGAAGAAAGGCTTTGAGCTAAACGAGGGAGAAATTTCAAACGTCCTTATAAAAACAGGTACGGGATTTTACATCATACAATTAAAGGAGAAAAAATCCTCTTATATACCTGACTTTGAAGAGACCAGAGAGACTGTAGTTGAATCTTTTAAAAAAGATCAATCGATAAAACTCTCTGAGAAAAAAGCGGAAAAAATCTACAGGGCCATCTCTGTCATCAAGAAAAATGAGTTAGAGACTATTGCGGGCGAGATCAAAAAAGAGATTAAAACCACGGATGCCATAACAAGAGACAGCTACATACCCACGCTAGGCCCTGCACGGGAATTTGTAGATAAGTGCACCTCTCTAAGTATAGGAGAGATAGCGCCTCCGATAAAAATGTTCGAACAATGGACCATTGTCAGGCTCGACGAATATCAGGGCATAGATGAAGGTAAATTTATAGAGGAAGAAGCGGAGTTTAAAGAAAATCTATTTTCGCAGAAAAAAGAAACCGAATTTAACAAGTGGTTTGAAGAGTTAAAGATAAGAGCTGATTTCGTAAATTACATCGCAGAATAATAGAGGAAATTTTGCGTCCCACATAAGCACTTGCCTGGGTGGCGTAACAATAGGCTATCTATTTTGGTTCAGGAGTATTTTTAATTCTTTCATAAATTGATTTATATCCTTGAATTGCCTGTAAACAGAAGCGAACCTGACATAAGCCACTTCATCTAAGTCATATAAGAGTTCCATGATCAACTCACCTGCCTGGCTCGCGTCCACTTCTTTCTCGAATTTACTCTGAAGTGTGTATTCTATTTTGTCTGCAAGCTCTTCGAGCTTTTGCGTGCTTATCGGCCTTTTCTCGCACGCCTTTTTTATCCCAGCCAAGATCTTTTTTCTGTCGAATGGTTCGCGTCGACCATCCTTTTTTATGACCATTAGGGAGGCCTCTTCTATATTTTCATATGTCGTAAACCGTCTTTTGCAATTCAGGCATTCTCTGCGTCTGCGGATCGAGCGACCTTCTTCAGAAGAACGCGAGTCAATTACCTTATCTTCGTTATGGCCACAAAATGGACATTTCATATAGGCTCCTCTTCCCCTTATCTATAAAGAGGGAATTTTTTTACGAGTTTCTGTACTCTGTCAGAACATTTTTTCAGCTCTGAATCATCTTTTCTTTTAGTCAATGCGATATTTATTATATCGCCAATCTCCTGCATCTCGGATTCCTTCATGCCTCTTGTTGTAACAGCTGGAGCGCCAAGTCTTATCCCGCTGGTCAACCTAGGGCTCTTTTTGTCGAACGGTATGAGGTTCTTATTGACTGTTATATGTGCGCTATCAAGTATATCCGCTGCTTCCTTGCCTGTGAGGGCTTTGGGATTTAGATCTATTAACGAAAGATGATTGTCTGTCCCACCAGAGACTACTCTGAAGCCGGCATTTTTAAGAGAATCTGCCAGGGCCTTGGAATTTTTTATTATCTGACCTTGATATTCCTTAAAAGTGTCGGATGTTGCTTCCTTAAACGCTACTGCCTTGGCTGCTATTACATGCATCAAAGGCCCACCCTGGATACCAGGGAAGATTTCAGCATCTATCTTTTTTGCGAATTCTTTGCGACAGAGTATCATGCCGCCTCTTGGGCCACGCAGGGTCTTGTGAGTAGTGGTACTTACTACTTCTGCGTAAGCCATAGGGCTAGGATGAAGCCCTACTGCAATAAGACCTGCTATATGAGCCATGTCCACGAAAAGATACGCGCCAACACTGTCTGCTATTTCTCTGAATCTCTTAAAATCTATAATACGAGGATACGCGCATGCGCCTGCGAGAATCATTTTAGGCTTGTGTTTTTTGGCTAGTGCTGATATTTCGTTATAATCAAGTTTTTCATCTTTTCTGCTAACGCCGTACGGCACTACATTGAAGAGCCTTCCTGAAAAATTATGAACATGGCCATGTGAAAGGTGGCCACCGCAGGCAAGGTCCATTGCCAAAACAGTATCTCCTGGCCTTAGAAGAGCAAAATACACGGCCATATTCGCTTGTGTTCCTGAATGTGGCTGCACGTTCGCGTGCTCTGCGCCAAAAAGCTTTTTTGCCCTACTAACGGCAAGACGCTCTGCCTCGTCCACGTATTCGCACCCGCCATACCATCGTTTTGCCGGGTATCCTTCGGCATACTTATTGGTAAGCACAGAGCCTTGCGCTTCAAGGACAGCATTCGACGCAAAATTCTCACTCGCTATAAGTTCGATATTGTTCTGCTGTCTCTCTAACTCTTTCTGTATTGCCTTATAGATTTCCGAATCAACTCTTTTTAATGAACTCATCTCCCTCTCCTTGAACTTAAGTTTACACTTTAACAATGTTAAAGTGTAAACTTAAGACATCTTATCTATTTTTTTCATCTGGTCGACCCTTCTTCTATGCCTACTACCTAATGCACGGGTCGAAAGCCACACGCCTACGATTTGCTTTGCCTTTCTACTGGATACGATATTTGCCGCTAAGACCAAAACATTGGTGTCATTATGTTGCCTGCTAGAACGCGCTATATCTATCCTGTCACAGAGTGCTGCACGCACGCCTCTCGCCTTATTTGCAACTATTGACATGCCAATGCCTGTTTTGCATATAAGTATGCCTCTTGCGAATTTTTTTCTACCTACTGCCTTGCCAACATTGTATCCAATAACAGGATAATCGCAGCTCTCTTCAGAAAATGTACCAAAATCCTTAACACTATGTCCTTTTTTCTTTAAAAACTCCGCGAGATGCGTTTTTAACTTATATCCTCCGTGATCTGCTCCTATTGCAATTCTCATTTCCTGTCTCCTTGTCCCTTAAGTTTACACTTCAACAATGTTAAAGTGTAAACTTAAAAGGTTATTTATAACTTTTGAAGAGCTCTAAAAATACATTCTCTACTTGATCTTTTATAATACCCAAAACTCGTCTATATTCTTCAACGGACTTCCCAATGGGGTCTGGAATATCTTGTTTTTCCTTTAAAAGTCTGATCCTAGATTCTGCCTCAGGCCACATACTTAAGACAATATCTCTCTGTGAACGCTCCATTACGTAAATAATATCTGATTTTTGCAATATAGGCATAGTGGCAGACTTTCCTCTATGCATTGACACATCCACGTCCTCTTCCTGCATGACCTGTATAGTGTTAGGCGCTGCAGGAATACTTAAATAAGAAAGCGTGCCAGCTGAATCGACTTTGATTTTTTCTGAAATACCAGCTTTCTTCAAAAGCTTCCCCAGAACTCCTTGTGCCATGACGCTTCTACAACTATTTCCCGTGCATACAAAAAGTACGTGATAATCAACAAGTAGATCTTCTTTTGGTATAGCGCCTTCCCTTAAGACTTTAAACGGATTTACAGCGACATCTAGTATGGTAGATTCTACTCCGATCTCTGCGGAGCCACCATCCAATATTATATCAACAGACCCGTTCATCTCTGAAATAGCCTCTTCTGCTGAAATCGGAGGTTTCTTGCCAGAAATATTTGCGCTCGGAGCAACTATCGGATCTACGGCCTCATTTATAAGCGCCAATGCAATCTTATTTCTGGGCATGCGGATGCCTATTTTCTTTTTCTTTTTATTTCCTGCCAAAATAGTCAATGGCCCTGGCCAAAACTTATGAACTATCTTCAAAGCCCTGTCATTTAGATTCACCTCTAGGTTTTCTAATGTTTCGAATTTCGCAATATGAAAGGTAAAAGGTTTATTTCTTGGTCTTTTTTTTATCTTATACAGTCTGTCTATAGTCTTTTTATTCAAGGCATTGGCGCCAATACCATAGACAGTCTCCGTCGGAAAAACAACAAGGCCGCCTTCTTGTAATATACTAGCTGCTTCTTTTATTAATTTTGCCTCCTGGGCATTAGGATTGATCTTTATAATTTTAGTCTGCATAATCTTACAATAAATCCAATATCCTTTTCGCTAAGATCGCTGCATTCTTAGCACCTGATTTTCCTATAGCCATACTCGCAACAGGTACGCCTGCCGGCATTTGCACCGTCGACAAAAGTGAATCCAGGCCTTTTAATGCCTTTGTATGCATTGGAACGCCTATAACAGGTAATTCCGTATACGCGCTCACTACTCCTGCCAAGGCCGCAGACATACCTGCCCCGCATATTAAAACCCTGACACCTCTTTTCTTGGCAGACTTTGCATATTTTCGCACAGCATCTGGCGTCCTGTGAGCTGAAAGTACACTCAACTCATAAGGTACTCTGAAATCCTTAAGGATTTTTTCTGTCTCATGCATGGTCTCTGCGTCAGACTTACTACCCATCAATATACCAACCAAAGGTTGTTTCTTAGTTTTCATGATCATCTCCTTATTTTTAAAATACTTAAGATCTGTTTATGGCTTTGGCTCCTATGTCGTTTCTGTATTGCATGCCTTCGAAACTGATCTTTTTTACTGCATTGTATGCGTTTTTCTTTGCTGATTTAATGTCGTTCCCCAGGGCTGTCACGCCTAATACCCTTCCGCCACTCGTAAATATCTTTTCATCTTCAAGACTAGTGCCTGCGTGAAATACCACGGCGTCTTTTAATTTCTTAGCTTCCTCGAATCCGCGTATCTCTTTATGTTTCTCATAAGAGCCAGGATATCCTTTGGATGCACAGACAATGCATAAACACGGCCTGCCATCCCACTCAAGATTAATTTTATCAAGATTCTCGTCTATACACGCTGTTATTGCATCTACCAGATCTGATTTTAATCTCGGCAAAATCGCCTGTGTCTCAGGATCACCGAATCTCACGTTAAATTCTAACACCATGGGGCCTCTTTTGGTAATCATAATGCCGCCGTACAATACGCCTTTATAGAACCTTCCTTCTTTCGAAAGCCCGTCAATAATAGGCTTAAAAACTTTCGCAATAATCTCATCGAATATCTTTCCTGATACAACAGGTGCTGGCGAATACGCCCCCATACCGCCTGTATTACCTGAAATTGCTACTCTATTATTTCTCCTTACTACTACGAATCCTGTTGATGTTGTAACACATCCTATATTCCCTTTGTACTTAACTAATTCTATATTGTACTTTCTGATAGATGTTTTATTCCTTTTTTTCATCTCTATTGAATAAACAGGCCTCGCTTTATATCTTTTTTTGTTCAAAGGATTAATCATTGTTTTTCTTTTGTCCACAGTTATTATTCCAGAACAGCCAAGTTTGACTATTATCTCTTGTATGTCTCCGATTAATGTACGAGAACCACTACAGAATCTCATCTTGCCTCGATGTATGTCTCCATCTCCGAGATTAAAAGCTTTGAGAAATTCTAACAATACTTCCTTTCTTGACTGTTTTATATAATCTGGGATGTATTTTGAATAAGAAATCCCGAATCTTGATAAATGCATTGCCAATTGTGTCGAGTTTATTCTAAACTTATGATTCTTTTCTTCATAAGTAAATCTAAAAGGAAGTTTACTAATAATTTTTTTAATATTTTTAAAATTTTTTGATTTTCTCATCTGCGAGATATAAACCCTTTTAGGACCCTTGCCTCTTGTAACATGCCCCTCTGATAAATAAATAGCGAGAAATTTAACCCAATCTATAAAACTAATTTTTAATTTCTTAAATCTACGATTAAATTTATAATCATATTCTGGCAAAATAAAATATTTAGGATTTCTACCTATCCACGCGCCTGACTGGTAAATATAATTTTCTCCCTTGTAATCCTTTGCTTCTACTACATATAATCTCTCTTTTCCTCTCCTTTGCTGAACTAGCATTCTATGGTTAGGCGTTACAATTAAATCTATATTTCTATTTCTGAAATTAATCATATTGCCCTTATATCCCATCCAATATTTTTTTAATGGTTTTTCAAAGAAAATTTTTCTAGAATGCAGACTAAATACTGCCACTTTATCCTTTCTATCTAACTTATTAAACCGCTTCCATCCATTATTAGTTAATATTTCAGTATCTTCAGAATAACAATTAGGTCCTTTGTCATTATCGAAAATCCTCTTATGGTCTTGTGAAGATACAAGAGGTACTATGTTTTTCCCGTCACTAAAAACCAATATAGACGCCTCTTCTCCTTCAAGACACTCTTCTATAATAACCTTTTCTCCAGAAGAGCCAAAGATCTTATCAACTAATATAGAATCTATTGCCTCTTCTGCCTCTTTGATGGTCTTTGCCACTATGACGCCCTTACCAGCTGCAAGGCCGTCTGCCTTTACGACTATAGGCGCGCCCTTTTCTTTTAAATATTTTTTTGCCTCTTTAGCATCACTGAAAATCTTGAAATCCGCAGTAGGCACATTAAATCGTTTCATGGTCTCTTTTGCAAAAATCTTACTACCCTCAAGCATTGCAAGTTCTTTTGAAGGCCCAAACACATTTAGTCCTTCTTTTAAAAATATATCCACTATGCCATTCACTAACGGCACTTCAG
>CAYULJ010000053.1:0-11421 GCA_964445715.1 uncultured Planctomycetia bacterium | reverse complement strand
AATCTTTCAAGATTAGATTATAAAAAGGTGAGTGAAGTTAAAGCGCTAGATATGTGTGTTAAAAAATGCCCTACTAGGTGTATCGTAGGGCCAGGAGACAGAGAAGGGGGAGAGTGATGCTGGAATTGAAACAAGAAAATTTTGATAAAGAGGTTTTGCAATCAGATAAACCTGTAATCGTAGATTTTTGGGCGACATGGTGCATGCCGTGCAAGATGATAGCATCTATTATAGAGGAACTAAGCGGCGAGTATAAAGGAAGGTGCAAGGTCGCAAAGCTAAATATAGACGATGCAATGGGTGTTGCCACTAAGTTCGGCGTAATGAATATACCTACTATTATATTATTCAAGGATGGGAGTGAATTTACAAGGATCGTAGGAGTTGTTTCTAAGGATAATATTTCAGAAAAGATAGAGGAGATGATTGCTTAAATATACACCTTGTCCACACTGTAGGGGAGACTTAAGTCTCCCCTACAGTGTGGACAAGGTGTGATAGAGAGGGAGAGATGAATATTGCGGTGTTTTGCTCGGGGAGTGGAACGAATCTGCAGGCTATAATAGAGGCGCATAGAAGAGGACGCATAAAGGCGGATTTAAAGCTAGTTGTCTCAGATGTACCGGATTGTTTTGCCCTTACTCGGGCCAAGAAAGCCGGAATCAAAACCTTGGTAGTCGAAAAAAAAGATTTTAAGGCAAAGGCGGATTTCGAAGGCGAGATTTTCAAAAGCCTTAAGAAAGAAAATATAGAATTGATAGTGCTTGCTGGTTATATGAGATTGCTTTCGTCTGACTTTGTTACAGCATATAAGAACAAGATTTTAAATATACACCCTGCGTTACTACCTTCATTTAAGGGCACGCATGGGATAAAAGAGGCGTTTGAATACGGAGTAAAAGTAACTGGTCCGACTGTACACTTTGTGACTCATGATATGGATGCAGGACCTATAATATTACAGTCACCTGTGATGGTCAAAGAGGATGACACAGAAGAGACGCTCGCAGATGCAATGCATAGAGAAGAGCATAAGATCTATCCTGAGGCAATAAGATTATTTGTAGGAGGGAAACTTAGAATAGAAGGAAGAAAGGTCGTAATTTTGGAGTAGCTTAAGTTTACACTTCAACATTGTTGAAGTGTAAACTTAAGGTAAGATGTCTTTGATCTTTAATCTGTTTCGTCTGAATTTTCCCAGCTCAGTCTTTGATAAATAGAGTTTTTTCCCGCCAGATGCTGTGTTTACGAGTTCAATGCCTTCAAAGTCCTCAAAATCATATCTGTGTGTTACTTGTCCGGCAAGTTTTAGGATCCGTGAGAATATAATTTCTTCATCTTGCATCGTAGGTTCTTCAGAAGAAATAGAGAAGGTGAATCGTAATGCCTTATTGTCTATTGAGCCGTGAGAGGCCTGGACCGTGAATCTTCTTTTTAATCTTTTATCTTCAGAAAATAGCATCTTAATCCTTCTTGCGATTTGCTGACTCAAAAACCAACCAGGATCCAGTTCATTTTTAGGCAATCCATCTATCCCAATATGTCCCGTATCTTTATATTGACTGAAAGTGTCGCTTATATTTCTTTGTCTTATTTCAGTCCCCGAATAGAAATATTTAGAGACGATCTCCTTTATAGGATTTGGAAACAGTGATATGTTTGTTAGTATCAGGTATTCATTTTGGAACCCAGGAGGGAATATAGCTTTATAGACCTCAAATCCTGGTATAGGCTCATAATATTCTTTTGTCTTTATGTAAAACAGGGCTTCTTGTTCTGAGATTTCCTTCGCGTCTATATCTATGATTTCTATTTTTTGGCTACCTTCTTTACCAATAGTGAATATTGGATAGAAGAGATGTCTTATTTTTTGCATAGAAAGGGAGTGCTTATTTACCGCATTCAGCAGTTCCCTTATTTTTGCTTCGCCTGTTACGATTGAATTGAATCTGAAATCTCGCAGTATCCTTTTATGGTATTCCCCTCTGGAGATATCCAGCAGCCTTACGCGTACTACATCATAAACAAAACCCGTCAATATAAATTCTGCACCTATGGCGCTTGTGTCTCTCGCTGTAAGCGTGTATAATTTCAAGGGTTTGTCCGTGCTCATTATGACCCTGTGGATGGATAGAGCGACATCTTCTATTTTTTCTCCGGCCCCCTGGTCGAGTTTTAGATCAGGATCCACAAGTCCTTCTATAGGTATGAATACGCCCAGTGTCGAACCAATGATCTTTGCCTTCACGTCCAGATCATATTCATTTTTACAGAGTTTCACTACGGATTGTTCGACTCTTTCCTTTGAATACGTTGCTCCTTCGCAGGAAGCAAGTGTCATCAAGAGGAGAAGTGGGAATAGGAGTTTTAGAAGAGGGGCGTTCATGCAGACTTATAGATATGAGTCTTGCCGTATTCTTTGAAGATAGTTTCTACTTCATCGTACTCTAACTCTTCTTTTTCAAGTAGTTCTTTTACGAATCTTTCCACTATCTGCCATTCTTTTTTTAGGAGTTCCTCGACTTCTTTCAAACAGGTCTTTATGATCTTATCTGTCTCGGCATTGAGTTTTTCCTTGATCGCTTCAGATAGCTGAGATTCTGGTATGACTGTATAGTCTCCCACAAGTCCAGCGTCGCTCATCCCTACTTTCCAGACCATGGCGTGCGCTACCCGCATTGCGCCGTTAAAATCAGCTGCTACTCCGTCGCTTGTGGTGCCGAATCTTGTTTTCTCTGCCACGTATCCGCCAAGTTTTACTTTTATATCTGCTAGGAGCCTATCCTTGTTGCGAGTATATAATTCTTCTCTTGGCTGGCCATATACTGCGCCGAGTGTCTCTTTGCGAGAGATGATAGAGGCCTTAAACACGTCGTCGGTAGGGTGCAATATGTACATTGTGACAAGATGTCCGGTCTCGTGAAACGCGACCATTTCTTTTTCCTCTTTTGTCATCTGCCTCTTGTGTTTTATGCCCATGTCAATGCGTTCCATTGCCTCAGAGATCTCTTTGTAGCTCACAGTATCTTTTTGGTTTCTTGTGGCGATCAGGGCTGCTTCTTTTATTATATTGTCGATTTCAGCAGGTGTTTTATATACTGCCTTTCTCGCCAGACGTCCTATGTCCATATCCTTGTCATAATTTAATTTTTTAAGATAATATTCAAATATCTTGGTCCTTCCTTCGAGGCTCGGCCTATCGATATAGATTTTCCTGTCAAATCTACCTGGCCTGAGAAGGGCCTGGTCTAAAACTCCTTCTGCCGCGTTGGTTGCACCTATGACGATGACATCAAAATCTTTTTCTTTGAGTCCGTCCATCTCTACTAAGAGCTGGTTCTGGGTCGAATTCGTCTCCTGTCCGCCGCCCATAAAGCTGAACGAACGTGCTCTTCCTATGGCATCCAGCTCGTCTATAAAAACAATACACGCGCCGTATCCGTAGGCAAGTGTCCTTGCTTTTTTAAAGAGTTTCCTGACGCGTGACGCACCCACTCCCACAAATATTTCAGTGAATTCACTTCCTGACATAGATATGAATGGAATACCTGCCTCTGTCGCGATTGCCTTTGCAAGATATGTCTTTCCGCATCCAGGAGGCCCGACCATCAAGAGGCCTCTAAGGATATTGCCGCCGATCTTCAAAAGGCGCTTGCGGTCTTTTATCAATTCCACTACTTCCCACGCCTCTTGTTTTGCTTCTTCTATACCTATAACATCGTTCCAATGTACATTTACGTTCTGCCCTTTTATGGTAGTTTGCTTTATTCTCGTAAAGCCGCCCCGCAGGAACACCATGTACATAAATACGAAGATACCTGCATGTACGCCTGAGAGAAGAAGGGTGATAGGCATCTGGGCAAGTGTGAGATGACGGTAGAAGGATTCAAGGGAAGATAGTCCCCATACAGCTAATATTAAAAGGATTACGACTACAGCGATTATCGTAAACTTAAGCCAGTGCATCATGAGGTACATCTTGACTCTACGGGTAGTCAATGCGGACATATTTCTTCTCCTTGCGTTGTCGTGCAATAAAGTATATCATAACTACTATAGGGTGTCAACTAACCGGCTAGCAGAGGTTAGAGTATTGATTTAAGGAAAGAGCGGATTTCCGTCGAAATCGCAATCCTTCAGTTCTTTTTCGCTATAGCCTATGCTTTCTAGTATAGTAGGCGTTAGATCATAAATGCTAGGATTCTCTTTTTTGATCTTTTTATTTGATAGGATAATACCCGCTATTAGATTTGGATCAAATAGATGCGACCCAGACCATTTTTTCAGATTATCTTCGATTAATTTGTCAGGTACTGCACCTAAGGCATTCTGCCAAGATGCCCTGTACCCTATATTAAATCCAATATAAAGATCAGGAGTCTGATCTGCGTATTCTCCCCAGAAGATGCCCTGTCTTTTATATACGTTATTTACTATATTTTTATTATATTTCTCATCATGCCATGCTTTTAATTTTTGGCTGAGCTCTTCTTTTAAAAGTTCAGTTTCTTTGCCTGGCTCAACTACACCGTATCGTTCCCGTCCTTTTTGGTTCACATAAATAGCACCAAACCCTATTGAATAAGCTTTGGTTTTTGACCAATCGATATCCTCTAATAGTTCTCTGCCTGATACATCGCGTCTATTTTTTAGTCTTAAATAGCCGTTTTCTCTGAGCCAACTGTTTACGTGTACAGCTCTTCTGAATGTATTGAAACCATGATCAGAGAGGACGATTAGTGTATCTTCGTTATTAATTTTTTCCATGACCTCGCCAAGTATATTGTCTATTTTTTTATACCAGCTCGCTATTATTTCCTTATATTCTTTTGGAGCATTTTCTTCATATAAAGGATGTTCGCCGTCGATATAACGCCAGAACATATGCTGTATAGTATCAGAGGACCCGAAATAGCAGAATAATATCCCTTTTTTAAAACTATTGAGCTCATAATCAAGCATAGCCTTTTTTTGTCTTAACACTTCTTCGATTTGCTCTAAAAAAATATCCTCTGAGAGCCTATTTTCATTAACAGCCCACGTATCTATAGGCATGCCTTGAGTGTAATAAAGACCGATATTATCTGCTAACTCTTTGCTATAACTTTTGGGATAAGAGATTTGGAAAAGAGGGGTTCTGGGGTCAAAGTTTATAGGACTTATATAAAGTTTCAGGTGAGGCTTAGTTTCTACAAGATAGAATTTTAATATTCCTTTTGCCTTTCTGAACAAGCTTAATTTAAAAACTACTTCTTTCCAGTTGCTCCATTGACCGATATCTAGTTCAAATTTATTATCCTGGTATTCTATAGTGACTTTATTTTTATCTTCATGCAAAATAGCTCTAAATGGGATCTTTGTATTATTAGCTTTTCCGCCAACCCTGCTGACCCTGGGACCTATTAGGTCCATAGTCATTACAGGAGATTTTTTAACTTGGAATACCTTCCCGCCTATATCTTTGTCGTTATTTAGAGGCTCTGTAGTATAGAATGTAAATGTCCCTTCAGTCCCCAGGATGTCAGGGACCCCCATTCCTGAAAGCATCTTTCCATGTATTTTGTCTGGAGGGAATGTAATTGGACAGGTTATTATAACAGCAGGCACTTTTTTTTCAGAGGCATATTGCCAGAACCGCTTACTTTTTATTACCTTTCTAGGCTTATTTCCTTCTATATTTGAAAGCGAAAGGTCGAGTTTATATGTCTTAGGATCCCTTACTATAAAATCATAAATACCGTTTTTACCAGGATTTTGACCTGTTGAGAAACCTGACCAGGCAACCGGGGATTGAGAAGGATTAGTCGTTGAAAGGTGTTTATATGAGCCCTGTTTTTTTAACTTAGAAAAATTTGGAAGCTCGCCTTCTTTCATCATTGGCTTTATTTTGTCAGGAGAGAGGCCATCAAATGCCAGGATAATGATCTTGTCTTTAAAATCAAATTCTTTTTTAGTCAATATTGTACCTGTTATGGTTAAGGCCGCAGCTATTATAATTATTATAATAGCCCGTATCCTATGTATTTTCAAGAACCTAAATATTTTTTTAAAGTATACCAATAAAAAGCCTGCTAATCCGACCAAAGATACGATCAGCCAGCTTCCCAAAGTAGAAATCGTAAAGCCTGTTCCAGGATCGATATAACAAAACACAATGCCTCGCTTCTATCCTTTAATTATGGATTTTACAGGAACAAGAGTGAAAGTAAAGGAAAATTTACCTTTAATAAGTGGCAAACAAATAGTTGGTATCTTGTTTTTTGATATGTTAAAATATATTTCTATGATGGTTTTAAATCTAGTCCGATTGAAGGATTGGTATCATTATGTTTTTATATGTAGTATTTATTTCTTTATATCTCACCACGGTTCGTTTACAGTAGTCTATCCCATATCGTTACTTTTTCTCCTTTCCGCTATTTATATGCTGAACGACTTCTTCGATCTAGAAGTTGATTTAATCAAGCCAAATCAAGATAGTGCTCTTTTGTCTTTTAGAAGGAACAATAAAATATTGATAAAATATATTTTTATTACTTTATTATTATTATCTCTCATAGGATTTTTGTTTATATCTTTCAGGATATTTGTGCTCGCTGCCTCAATAGTTGTTATAATGCTATTATATTCCCATCGAAATTTTTTTTTGAAGTCCATACCGGTAATCGACTTAATCTCAATCTTATTGACTTACTCACTCTTGGTCCTTACATCTTTTAATGATCTCTCCGGAGAGACTGTGATTTTATCTTCTTTTATAGGCCTGATGGCCTTTGATGCGCATATATTACAGGGCATTAGAGATCTTGAAGTTGACTCCAGAAGCAAGATACGAACCACTGTATCGTTTATGGGCAAAGAAAAATCCTTTAGGTTTTTTAAGTCCATGATTGTTTTGACGAGTCTATATCTGGGTTTTTTTCTCTTTAAAATATTCAATATGTATTACGCTATTGCAGCCTTATTGTTACTACCTGTGCTTTTTGAAAGATCCAGGAATCCTGAAGTCCTGTGGAAACATTTCAAATTTTTATCAGGAGTGATATTTTGCCTTACTGTTCTTGGCCTGGCAAAATAGATAGATATATACCTAAATAAAAATGAAAATTTTACTAACTAATCCACCGACTATAGCAAGAAGTCTGTACGGAGACATATTTGAACAAGTATCTCCAGGATGCCCTCCTCTAGGGCTTGCGTATATTGCGGCAGTGCTTATTAATAAAGGTCACGACGTTATTCTGCGGGATTATTCTTTGAAGAATATGGATATCCAAGAGGCAGTAGAAGATATTTTAAAAGAAAAACCAGATTTTCTTGGTATTTCAGCCACCACCCCTCAATACAACATGGCCAAGGAGATCATAGCTCTTGTAAGACTAAGGAGAAATTCAATAAAGACAGTTTTAGGGGGCCCTCATTTTACAGCCTTACCCGAAAAGAGCTTTAAGGACATAAAAAATCTGGATTACGGCATCGCAGGCGAGGCAGAGTATTCGTTTCTAGAGCTTGTTGAGGGGAGATCGCCTAGGGATATAGGTGGGATGGTTTTTCGACAGAACGGAAATATTTTCTATAAAAATGATTTTGCAATAGTCAAAGATTTGGATAAGTTGCCTTATCCTGCTAGAGCTTTATTGTCAATAAAAGAATACATACCCTCGCCAGTTAATTACAAAAAACTTCCTTCTACCACCATGATAACGTCTCGTGGTTGTGCGGGTAATTGCGATTTTTGCATAGAGGGGAATAGGAAAGACGGAGTTCGTTATTCTTCGGCAGAAAAGGTTTTTGAAGAAATGAGTTTAATAAAAAATGATTTTGGAATAATGGATATAACTATAAAAGATGATGCATTTATGCAGAACAGAGAAAGAGTTTTTAGATTGTGCGATATGATCATTAGAAAAGGGTTAAAGACCCATTGGAACTGCATGAGTAAGATAGATGATGCTTTGGACAGAAAAATATTAAACATAATGAAACTCGCTGGTTGTTATCAGATAGGCATTGGCGTCGAGACATTTAATGATAATATTCTTAGAAGTTACAACAAACCTGCGGAGAGGGAAAAGGCAAGCATGACGGCAAGGTTATTAAAAGAAGAGAAAATTCAATCGCGGTTTTTCTTTATGATAGGTTTTCCAGAAGAGACAGAAGAAGATGTTCTTGGTACTTTTAGATTTGCTGATGTGCTTGATCCTGATATATTTCAGATGTGCGTATTACTGCCTTTTCCAGGTAGTAGATTAAGAGAACGCTATAAGGAGGAATATGGATTCGAAAGTGAAGACTGGGATTCTTATAGGGGGTTTTGTCCGGAATCTGCGCCTACGCTTACGCTCTCTATTTCAAAACAAGATCTGGTGAGATTTTTTTATAAGGGATACAATGATTTTTATTCCCGACCCAAGAGAATAATGAAGAATTTATGGAGGACTACGAGTAATTTAGGATTGAGAAGAGGAATAGGAGATATACTAAAAAAATCTCGATTTCTTTATAATGTTAGAAATCAGACTAGGGGATAATTTTAATCCCTTAAGTATACATTTCAACATTGTTAAAGTGTATACTTAAATAGCGCACGTTCGTCTAAAAAAATAAAATGAGAATCCTACTTACATTGCCACATAATGAGTTTTATAAGCGTGATATGCCAGATCTAGGCCTTGGTTATCTTGCTGCCTGTCTTAAAAAAGATGGTCATGAGGTTCATCTCTTTTTAAGGGTTCAGGGCCGTAGTTATGAAAAGAGGTTTTTAGATCTTGTGCGTCAGGGGAAATTTGATATATTCGGGATCAAGGTTTTTCCTCCGTCAATTATAGAGGCGAAGAGGACAGTTGAGCTTATACGCAGTGTTAACGGTAATGGGACAGTTATATTAGGAGGCCCTCAGGTATCAGGGGATCCTCAAGGCATCTTTAATTTAATACCTAAGATAGATTATGCCTTTCATGGAGAGGCTGAGATAGGCCTCGTTGAATTCGTAAAAACACTTGAATCTAATAGTATATCTGATGATGCATTAAGCAGAATCCCAAACCTTGTCTGGAGAAAAGACTGTAAAGCAGTGGTAAATCAAAGACGAGAAGTGGATGATTTAGATTCACTTCCATTTCCAGCCTGGGAATTGATGAGGCCAGCAGAATTTCCGTCAAATCCGGCTAATAGTTGTTCAAGAAAATGGCCAATAGCACCGGTAATTATTTCACGTGGATGTTCAAGTAAATGCACTTTTTGTACATGTGGATTTATGAGTGGATATAAAATTAGGTCACGAAGTGCAAAGAATTTTATAGAGGAAATTAAAGTTTTAATAAAAGATTATCATATTAAAGAATTTCAGTTTTTTGACAGTAACTGTGCCCATCCTAGTGTGCCTTTGAAGGAACTTTGCAAGTTACTTATTTCAGAAAAAATAAAAATTATATGGTCTGCGCCTGGTGGGATACGTATAGATTGTATAAATAAAGAATTAGCTATTCTGATGAAAAAAAGTGGCTGCTATCAGGTATGCGTAGGGATAGAATCCGGATCGCCGCGTATTCTTAAGCAGATTAGAAAAGGAATAACACTTGATATAGTGCAAAAGAACATTAAATTATTGCGCGATGTCGGCATGGAAGTGTTAGGTTTATTCATGATTGGTTTTCCTGGGGAGACGCTTTCAGAGATAAAACAGACCATTTCATTTGCAAGAAAACTTCCTATAACAAGTGCTTCCTTTGCAATTTTTTGTCCTTTACCAGGTACGGAGGCCTACAGAGAGATCTTTAAAAATCAGAATGTAAGCATAGAGATATTGAAATCATTTGATTTTGTAAATTATAAAAATAATCTTTCAGAAGTGCCTTGTGATAGACTTAGGAAAATTCAAAAAAGTGCATATTTACGTTTTTATCTTAGACCTCATATAATGATATATTTTTTAAAAAATTTAGATAATATTAGTAAAGTTTTGTTTCTTATAAATAGAGTAAGTCTTATTTTAATAAAATAGAATTTCGCTAAATATAATATGAGAATCCTGCTTACATTACCATATAATGCGTCACATAAACGTGATATGCCAGATCTAGGCCTTGGTTATCTTGCTGCCTGTCTTAAAAAAGATGGTCATGAGGTTCATCTCTTTTTAAGGGTTCAGGGCCGTAGTTATGAAAAGAGGTTTTTAGATCTTGTGCGTCAGGGGAAATTTGATATATTCGGGATCAAGGTTTTTCCTCCGTCAATTATAGAGGCGAAGAGGACAGTTGAGCTTATACGCAGTGTTAACGGTAATGGGACAGTTATATTAGGAGGCCCTCAGGTATCAGGGGATCCTCAAGGCATCTTTAATTTAATACCTAAGATAGATTATGCCTTTCATGGAGAGGCTGAGATAGGCCTCGTTGAATTCGTAAAAACACTTGAATCTAATAGTATATCTGATGATGCATTAAGCAGAATCCCAAACCTTATATGGAGACAGGGATCCAAGATAATTGTAAATGAAAACCAGTCCGTTCATGATTTAGACGCATTGCCATTCCCGGCTTGGGAGCTTATGGAGCCAAAGTATTTTCCCAGGACCTCGGTTAATTGTTATTCACAGAAATGGCCAGTAGCTCCTATTGTTCTTTCGCGAGGATGTCTAAATAGATGCACATTTTGTGTAATCGGCCCTCTAACTGGCTATAAAATTCGTTCACGAAACGCAAGAAGCCTAATAGAAGAAGTGAAGATGTTAAAAAGGGATTATGGAGTCAAGGAATTTCATTTTGTTGATAATAACTGCGCTCATCATTCAGTACCGTTACGTGATGTCTGCAAGCTTTTTATCTCTGAGAAGATGAATATAGCATGGGCTGCTCCAAACGGAATCCGGATAGACTCGATAGATGAGGAGTTGGTCGATCTAATGAAACAGAGCGGATGTTATCAAGTGAGCGTAGGGATCGAGTCTGGATCATCGCATATTCTTAAGCAGATCAGAAAAGGGATAACGCTTGATATGGTGCGAAAGAAAATTAAATTATTGCGCGATGCAGGAATAGACGTAATGGGATTTTTTATGATTGGTTTTCCCGGAGAGATGCTTTCAGAAATGAAAGAGACTATTTCATTTGCAAAAAGCCTTCCTCTGACAAGTGCTGCTTTTTCTATTTTTTGTCCTTTCCCAGGGACAGAGGCTTATAGAGAGATATTTAAAAATCAGAATGTAAGCATGGAGACATTGAAATCATTTGATTTTGTAAATTATAAAAATAATCTGTCAAAACTTCCTTACGGTGAGCTTAGAAAAATTCAAAGAAATGCGTATCTTCAGTTTTATCTAAGGCCGCGAATAATAAAATGCTTTCTGAAGAATCTAAATAGCTTTGACAAGATCATATTTTTTATACATAGGATTCGGTTTATTTTAAAGTAAGATATTAT